>JAZLJW010000164.1:0-16991 GCA_045597345.1 Treponemataceae bacterium | reverse complement strand
ACTTTCCCAGGTATTACCCATGTTTTGGTGTGATTGTTTCCTAAAAATTGGCACACCATCCCCCAGCCTTTCCTGATCTAAGTGTGAATCCCCCAAAACACATATATACCACACAGCAACCGCTCCCGAAAGTAAAGATATTCTTTAATAATCAGATCCTCTAATCGCAGTCAGTACACAAAAAAAAATCCCCCAGTAAATCTGGGGGACTTCACTATGAATGGGTGAATTTGTCGTGATGACAAGGCAGAAAAGCCCCTGAAAGCGCAGGCGGCCCAGCACCCCCAAACTAGGGCGTGGGGATTTGGTGCGATAGCAAGGCGGAAAACTTCCAAAACGGGAAGTTTCCAAAAGGATGCTGGGATTTGGTGCAATGGCTAGGCGGCTGGGACCCGGAGGAACGGAGGCGGGCTTATGCCCGTTGAGTACCGAGGGTCACAGCCAACGACGCCAGTGTGCCAAAGGCCAGTATCCTTATGCCTGGAGGGCAGTTACTGCAACCGTCAGAACAATATCTTCCACGTTACAGCCGCGTGACAGGTCGTTCAGTGGTTTTGCAAAACCCTGACAAACAGGGCCGATGGCAGTCCATCCGCCCATGCGCTGGCAGATTTTGTAACCGATGTTACCGGCATTGATGTTAGGGAATACAAATACGTTGGCATGTCCGGCAACTTTGCTGCCTGGAGCTTTCAGTTCACCAACTTCCGGAGCAACGGCAGCGTCAAACTGGAACTCACCGTCAAGAGCAAGTTCCGGGTGAGATTCTTTGGCCAGTTTGGTTGCAGCCTGCATTTTTGATACAGAGTCGTGGTATTTGGCATCGTTTCCTGAACCCATGGTAGAGAAAGACAGCATAGCAACACGTGGATCAATGCCACAGATTGTTTTTGCAGTTTCTGCAGTAGCAGCAGCAATGTCTACCAGTTCTTCTGCAGTTGGTTCGATACACAGAGCACAGTCAGAGAACAGTGCAACACCTTCCGGTACATATTTGTTGCCGCCTTCCGGAGCAACCATGATGAAGGTTGAAGAAACGGTTTTGATACCAGGAGCGGTTTTGATAACCTGCAGACCGGGGCGGATGGTGTTGGCAGTTGAGTGGCATGCACCGGAAACAAATCCGTCTGCATCGCCTGCTTTCAGCATCAGGGCACCGAACATGGTGCGGTCTTTTACAATGTAATTTTTAGCATCTTCTACGGTCGGGTATTCAGGTGCATTGGTTTTCTTGTTGATTTTTCCTTCGCGTGCTTTGTACAGTAGTTCAGCATACTGATCAACTTTGTCGCTGGTAGCAGGATCAACCAGAGTAATACCGGTCAGATCAACACCAGGTGCAACTTTTGCACATTCTTCAGCATTACCGATCAGAATAATCTGGGCAACACCCTGTTTTACGATTTCTGCAGCTGCGGTAACAACGCGTTTATCTTCGCCTTCGCACAGTACGATGCGTTTATTGGCGGCCTTTGCTTTAGTAAGCAGATCTTCAATAAAGTTCATTACAGACTCCTAAAAAATACGGTTTCAATACGATAAAAGTACCACTTTGCGGTACAGTTATGCAATGTTCTTACAGTAGTCAAGGACGAATTTGAATATTAACCCGGTACGTTTTGTTGAACAGAGTATTTAAATCGGTCTGAATATCATTAAGGATTGCAATAATAGCCGGATCAAACAGAATACCGGAATTGGCATTCAGATATGCTATACATTCTTCATGACTTTTTGCAGCACTGTACGATTTGACCGAACGCATACTGTCGTACGTATCAGCCACAGCTACAATACGTCCCTCCAGCGGAATACTCTCCCCTTTCAAGTGCCGGGGATAACCGGATCCATCCCAATGTTCGTGATGAGAATAGGCAATAAGTGAAGCCATTTCAAAAGTAGGCTTTCCTTTAAGGATTTCCCATCCAATAGTTGTATGCAGTTTTATCAGGTCAAATTCTTCAGAACACAGATGACGCGGAATATGCAGGATACCGTCAGGAATACCTACCTTTCCAATATCATGCATCGGTGCAAAAGTGCGGATATCCTGACAGAACTTTTCATCACAGCCGATTTTTCTCGCAATCAACTCACTCATAGCACCAACCCGGTTCATATGATCATTGCTTTCATGATCCCGGGTTTCTGCCAGTTCAGTAAGCGTTTCATAACAGCTTAACCGGACAGCCTTCTCTTTTTTCTGCAGCTGACGTTCATATTCGATAACACGAATGGCGCTTGAAACACGGGCTTCCAGTTCGGCTGCTACTACTGGCTTGGTAATATAGTCATCAGCTCCATGATTCAAACCTTCAATGATTTCTTCACTTGAAGAATTACTGGTAATGAGAATTACATATACAAACTGATCATTCTGCTCAGCTTTTATGCGTTCACATACTTCAAGTCCGGTCATATTGGGCATATTCCAGTCAAGTACAACCAGAGGATAATAGTTTTTCTGCAGTGCTTCCCAAGCTTCTGCACCATCAGCAAAGGAATCTGTTTCAAATCCTTTTTTCTGAAAAAACTTAGTGAAATAGAGACGCATGGTATTATCGTCATCAGCAAACAATACTTTCATAGAGTCAGTATAAAACCGGCTTTTTACCAGCACAAGGAAAGTTTTTCTGTATACGGTAAAAGGTTACACAGTACCGACGCCAAGGACAGCCAATTCTTCAGCAGTCAGATTGCGGTAGGATCCAGGAGGAATCGTTTCATCAAGTTGTAATTCTCCTTCTGCAATCCGCTTCAGATACACCACTTTATTTCCTGCTGCAGCAAACATTCTTTTAACCTGATGAAATTTACCTTCATGAATAGTCAAGGTTGCATGTGTTTCATCTGCAAAAGTGACCACTGCATTCTCTGCGGTAAAAGCAACCTCCCTCCCTTCTGCAGGAACAAGTATACCAGCCGCAAATTGCGCTGCTACCGTCTTCTGCATTTCTTCATCAAAGGGCTTTTCCAACGTTACCTGGTATACTTTATCTACCCTGCTTTTCGGTGAAATCAACCGGTGGGTTAAATCACCGTCAGTGGTCAAAAGAAGCAGCCCTTCCGTATCCACATCAAGCCGCCCTACAAGGTGTAGTGTTCCTTCCAAAGCGTCCTGTCGGTCTTCCTCTGAAATGAGATCATAAACGGAAGTATATATACCTTCTTTTTGTGAACAGACCGTACCGCTTACTTTATTCATCATGAAATACCGATGCCGGACAAGAGAAACAATTTTCCCGTCAACACTCAATACATCGTGTTCCATGTCAATTTTGGCATCCTGTGCTGTACAGACCTGACCATTTACCAGGACGGTACCAGTATGCAGCAGTTTTTTTACGTCCTTGCGACTACCATACCCATGTTTTGAAAGAACCTTATCTATACGTTCTTTTGGTGCGTTATTCATGGCGTTAATAGTACAAAATTTGACCTCATAAATAAACGGGAATATACTGAATTAACGGAGGAAAAAAGTGGACCAGCGCGTTAATCTCTCTAGGAAGCCGTTTTTAACGGCTTTTTTGGTACTGTTTATCTGTACCATGCTGGTTGCCGCACTTTTTCTGATTTTTTCCTTCACCAAATATAATGAACGAGTCGTTTCTGCGGGTGCAGAAACTTTTTCATCAGTAACTGAAACTGCTGCATACCGGTTGCAGGGACAGCTTTCCCATCAATGGAATGTTCTCAACAGCTTTTCTGCATTTCTCCGTCAGAGCGATACCATCTCAGAAGAATCACTGCTTTTTTACATGAGCAGCAACCGTTCACTCTGGAATTTGCGTGAGCTGGCTATACGTACTGAATCAGGAAGACATTATAATTCCTATGGCAACGAATTTTTTCTTGATGAAGATGTATCCGTACAGCGGGTGTTGGCAACCGATCTTTTTCTTACTGATGCCAATGACATTCATATGATTCATCCCATACACAGCATAAATACTTTCAACGGTGAGCATATTCAGACCATCATTGCATCCCAGAATATTTCTACGTTGCTCTACTCCATAATGCCAAAAGACTATTCAGGGCAACTGCAGGCCTATCTGATGAATATGGCGGGAGACCGGCTTAATGATGATTTTCATGATTCTGCCTTCACTGACTCAAATCTCATTTCCTTTGTAGAAACACATTCACCATTCACCTTTGGCAAAAAAAACAGCACTGTTTCTGCAGCAGTTCAAAAACACGAATATTGGCTTGGTACCATCAGTGTTAACAACACACAGTTTTATGTAAGTTTTACCCCGGTAGAATGTGCTGATACGTACTTTTATCTGATTACTGCGATTGAATCATCCTACGTTATCAGCAATAACACCCGGTTTGGGGAACATATCCTTTTTCTCAGTCTGATTCTTATTGCACTTTCTCTGTCTGTTGCACTTCTTTCCTTCATAACCTTTCACCGAAAGAACAAGGAATATGTAGAAAACCTGCTGATTACCAACCAGCGTGACAGTGATGATAAACTGGAAGCCGCACTTGAACTGGCACAGCAGTCTAACGCAGCAAAAACTGCATTTCTTTCCAGTATGAGTCATGATATCAGAACGCCGATGAATGCCATCATCAACATGACTGATTTTGCGCTTAAAGAAATTGATGATAAAAACAAAGTATTGGAGTACCTGAACGTTATACGGACGTCTTCCACACATCTGCTTCATTTGATTAATGATGTTCTTGATATGACTCATATCGAAAGTGGAAAAATGGTACTCAAGCACGATCCGTTCAATCTATCGTCGATAACTGATGATGTTTCACAAATTATCAGTGCTGCAGCCTCAAAGAAAAAAATTGCCTTTTCCTCACGGATTATTTCGCTGGACCATGATAAATTGCGGGGCGATGCATTGCGTCTTCAGCAAGTATTGATAAATCTGCTGAATAATGCAGTTAAGTTTACACCGGAAGGTGGAACTGTAGTCCTTACCATTGAAGAAATTTCCAGTACAAAACATAACTATCGTGGATACCGGTTTACCATAACCGATACTGGATACGGCATATCTCCAGAAACTCTGGATACCATTTTTGAACCATTCAAGAGAATCGAAAATAAGGGACTCAAGATAGAAGGCAGTGGATTGGGTCTGGCCATTACCAAAAGCATTGTGGATGCCATGGGTGGTGATATTACCGTTCAAAGTACACCAGATGTCGGTTCTATTTTTACCGTACGGTTGTTTTTTGAAATTGATGATAATTCTGTCCCCAACAACGTGTATGACGCTTCTGTTGCGGAAGAAAATCCCGAAGAAACAGTTGTCAATGATTTTAAGAACATCCGGGTTCTTGTTGCAGAAGATATCGCCATTAACCAGCAGATTCTGAATCACCTGATGCAGAATGTCAACATTGTGTGCGATTTTGCCAATGACGGGAAAGAAGCCGTAGAAAAGTTCGTAAAATCTGATCCTTTCTGGTACAGCATGATTTTTATGGATATCCAGATGCCGGAAATGAACGGCTATGAGGCAACCCGTGAAATTCGTCTGAGTAATCATGCCCAGGCAAACATCATTCCCATTGTAGCTATGACGGCCAATGTTTTTGATGAAGATGTTGATAAGTGCCGTGCAGCCGGTATGAATGCCCATCTGGGGAAGCCCATCGATCCGGATGCACTGATAAAAACTATATCGACACTTACCGCAGAATAATGCGTATCAGCGGCTTTCAATCGGAATAAAGCTGCGCTCCGGAAGAACATTTTTGTATGCAGGACGATAAATCTTACCGTTAGATACAATCTCTTCCATACGGTGTGCGGACCAGCCGGCAATACGTGAAATGGCAAAAATCGGTGTATACAGTTCACGTGGAATATTCAGCATCTTGTATACAAAGCCGCTGTAGAAGTCCACATTGGAACAGATCAGTTTCTTTTCGCCTTTTTCTTCCTTAAAGACAACCGGTGCAAGATTTTCAATCAGGCGATACAGGTTGTATTCTTCCATCATGCCTTTTTCTTCTGCCAGCAGTTTTGCTTTATCACGCAGAAGGATCGCACGGGGGTCACTGATGGTATAAACCGCATGTCCCTGGCCATAAATCAGCCCGGTATGGTCATAGGCTTCCTTGCGAAGAATTTTCCGAAGATATTCTTTAACTTCAGTTTCGTTGCTCCAGTCCTTAACGTTGGACTTAATGTCATCCATCATGTCCATAACCTGAATATTGGCACCACCATGGCGCTTACCTTTCAGAGAACCTACTGCAGCACCCACCGCAGAATAGGTATCTGTATCGGCAGAAGAAACAACGTGAATACTGAAACTTGAGTTGTTACCACCACCATGTTCTGCGTGGAGGATAAGACACAGGTCAAGTATATCAGCTTCAAGAGGGGTATATGTCTTGTTTGAACGAATCAGACGCAGCAGGTTTTCTGCGGAAGAAAGCTCAGGCTTAGGGTTGTGTACGTACATACTTTTACCGTCAAAGAAACGGCGTTTAGCCTGATATGCATAAGCTACAAGCGTAGGAAAGCGTGCTATCAATTCAATGCACTGCCGCATCTGGTTAGCTACATCACGATCTTCTGGATTTTTATCATATGAATAGCTCGCAAGTACGCCACGATTCAATTTGTTCATGATATCGCTTGAAGGAGCCTTCATAATCATATCTTCAGTAAAGTTATCCGGCAGAGTACGCCGTGTGCCCAGAAAAAACTTAAATTCATCAAGCTGATCACGAGTCGGAAGTTCACCAAACAGCAGCAGATATACGGTCTGCTCAAATCCGCTCTCTTTATGAGCTTCAGCATCAGCAATTAACCCACGAATATCATATCCGCGATATAACAGCTTGCCAGGAATAGGAACCTTTTCGCCATCTACTACATCATATCCAACTACATCACCAATTTTGGTAAGGCCAACCAGAACACCGCGTCCATCAGGATAGCGAAGCCCCCGACGTACATTCATTTCCTGGTACAGATGCTGTTCAATAACATCGTTGTTTTTAGCAAGGTTTGTCAGCTTATTAATAAAGCCGCTTTCAGAATAATCTGCCACAAGCCCTCCAATTGCATATTTATGCAAAACTTTTTGAAAGTTTTTTATAATTATACAAAACACACCCCTTTCGTCAAGACATAATTAAGGACACTTGCCAACTTCCGCATAATTCCGCATAATTATACCTATGTCTAATGATAGTTTTTTCGCAAAAATTTTTGGTATTTTCAAATCGTCCAATCCTGAAGCAGAAAAAAAACGTATGTTGCGAGCTCTTGCCAAGGACTTAAATAAAACAAAATTCAAGTTCTACAAGACAAATTCACAGGAAGCCTTACCTGCTCTTGGAAAATTCTTTTTTGAAACCTATAAAACTATCGCTCCTGCTCAATCCATGTTCAATTCAAATCAGAATCCCAAAATGCTGGTGAACTGGACACTCGATTATTCTTTCACCGAAGATCAGCTGAAACTTCTTGACCGACTTGATGAGAACTATATCGAAGAACAGGCAAAAACCGTCCCGTTAAATCAGTTGACTGCACAGGTACGCCAGGACTTACAGAAACTGCAATCCTCCTTTGATGCAAGTCGCATTTCAAGAATTGATGCTCTGTATAATCAACTGCTCATGTTCAAGGCATTCTGTTGTTACGACTACTACTTTATGCTGAAAAAATTTGACAACACTATCCGTGAAGGCGATTTCGGTGCAGTACCTCATATGGAACCAATACGTGGTGAATACCTGAAAGATGACTTGATTGACTTTATCAGTGTTGCATGGGTACTTCCTATGATGCCTGCAGATTGGACTGACGTATTTGCACTTATCAAAGCAAAAAAAGGTATTGATCCTATTGCAGTAAACCAGTGGAATAAAGTACTGAACCGGCTGCGTGATATCCGTGCCAGTGGTGTTTTTGACCTGATGCTGAAGATTATCTCAGAAAACCCAGACTATACTGTTTCAATTCCGCAAAAAAACGAGCATATCGCTGATGCGTACATTGAAAAACTTCGCAACGGTGCTGAATCAAAATTAAAAAGCATTTCTGCAGCACAGGAAAACAGCAAAGTTAATCAGCTGGTAAAACAGATTTTTGGTGATTCTGATGTTACCCGAATGAAAAGCTATACCGAAGTTGCCCATAATAATTTTACCAAGCATGGCCTGAATGGATTTATTTATTATGCGCCCATGAACTACTTAAAAGCTTTCCTGCTTGATGTCATCAAAGCTGATGTACGTGTATTCTGTGATATTGTTCTGGTTCGCGGAGAATGGACAACAAATACTCTTGCAGCTCCTATGTCTGAAGCCTACAACTCATTGCTGGAAACTTCAAATCAGCTGATAAAATTTGATGAAGGCATTGGTGACGGTACAGAGACTTCAAATAAGCTGAAAAATTACGTACTCCGTTGCGACCGCGATGTTGAAGCTAAAAATGTCTGTACTACAATCCTTAATGATATTAACAATGAAGCACGGGATATCATGGTTCCCGCCATTCAAAACATCATTATCATGGGAAAACACATTAAGGCATTAGTTGAAGATCATGAAAAGAACCGTCCGGAACTTGTCATTAACTGGAAGGCTCTTGATCATTTTGCTGAAATCCCGATTAAAACACAGGGTGTAGACATCTACAAAAAAATGTATATGTTTATACAGCTGATGCAGATGTATTTGAAACGCTAATAGTACACAGCGTTATTTTGTTGATGGATTCAATACGAACTCACCGTATTGGTCCTCAACAGTTGTTTTCAAACTACCCATTGGATTCCATTTTACACTCAGGGTAAAGTACGGAGCATAGTCATAGCGTGAGACTTTATTCTCCGTTAACAGCCGTGGAGACATTTTGAATTCGCTGTGCAAAGTCCAGTCATGCAGACTATGATCAACAGAAATCGAAAAGTTTTTCAGTTTAAAACCGCTGTTCTCCCGGGCTTTGGTATTCCAGAAAGAAACTGAGTTCCATATATCCTTAAATATGTTTTCTTCACCTGGTATTTCAACCCCATTGTGAAACGAATCCTGTATATACCGGTATATAACTTTATTCTGGCTTTCAGCAGCAACAGTCACCGTAAGAAAATCTGTAAGAACAAACGATAATCCACTGGTAACTCCCAAACTTGACTGGGTTGGACGGATTAAATCTATTGAAACCGTTGAAGTTACCGATGGCTTGATGTGTATGGTTTCATTCCACAGTTTCCATTCTGTAGACGGCATGGAATATCGCATATTCAGGCTGTATGGAAGAAATTCCTTGTCCTTATCTGCAACCCAGCCTGCTTTTTCAACGTACTTATACGGTGTGGTGTACAGCATGTTATATGACAATGAAGCGCCATACAGCGACAATGTATATGAAGCATTTTCTGAATGTTTGTCTTCAATGTTGTATTTGAATGACTGATTAAATGATACTTTTTTATTAAAGAACGACCATGCAGAACTTTGGGTCACTGGTTCGTGTATCCATTTTCCAGAGTCGTCAACTTTATGAATTGCAGTTACTGATAAAGAAGTACAGGTTGGGAACGCAACCGCTGTGGTAATCTCAACCCGTTTTTTTAAAGGTGGCAGGTTTACTTTTACCGTAAGATTTTCTGAAACCCGTTTTGAAAACTGAGTGGCAGCCAGAACACCAGTAACATTCTGAGCTGAAAAGGACTCTTCATTCCACTTTGGCTTGTTATACTTCCATTCTGGTTTTTCTACAGTACCAATAAATTCAGTCCTGACAACTTTTAAACCACTGTTTAATGAAATACTGGTTGCTGACAGCCAGTCTACGTATATAAATGGTTTATAGGACAGTGATGTAGAATAATCAAGATTCAGAACCCTTGCCGTGTAGTCTGCCAGAAGCAGTTGGTTCAGTGATGATTCATCATAAAATGTCTGGGAAATGTTACTGTGACTCTGATACACCGGTGAAAAATCAAGAGCACTGGTCATACCGATATATCCACCACGCCAGCTAGCCTTACTTTGCAGGTTAACGGGGCATCTCAGCTGCAGATATTTATTCTTAAAGGTATTCCAGTCTATGGTGTCCGGACTGGTAAATGACGTTGCATCATAATTCACCTCAGTTGCCAGAGCAGGTGAAATGCTGTAGGTGATGTCCCAGACAAATCCAGGCAAAGAAACAGCAGAAAGCTTTTCAACTTTCAGAGGTGAAGGTTCCAGTAAATCTATTTCCCCATCATAAACTTCGGTTTCTGCTGGATTTTTCGCTGGTTGTTCAGCATAACCGGCAAGTGAATCTGGAAGCTCAAGATCTGAAAACGTCCCTTCAGATTTACCGGAAGTTGTACTACCAATGCTTAAGAGCTTTCCACCAATGTGGCTGTTCAGTTTTATCGGTGAAACTCCAGAAGGATAATAAAACGACCGGTTAGGGTCATACTCTTTGGTTTCACCGGTGATGGCACTGTTATCTTTTGAAGAAAAGCTTACCTGTGAAGAAATGCTGCTTAAGGAAAAATCCTGCAGCCAGGGGGTCAATGGCTTTAAAAAACCCGGTGTAGCAATAGATCCGGTAAATGACCAGAGGTAACCATTCAACAGACTGGATCCTGATGATGCAGTCTCTTCTGAGCTGGCAGTAGAGGTAACGTTATCCAGAAGGAAATTAATCCAGTCCATAGATTCTTTACGTTCACTGATAAAGTCACTGGTAAAATAGGGGTCTGAATACACCGGTACATCAATTGTAAAAGAAACAGGATGTACAGTAAAAACTGTTTTCAAATTGGCACCGAATCTGAAAGGTACCGATTTACCCAAAACCCAGCCTTTGTCTGTATACTGCTGGTCAGTGGGAGAAAAGGTTGTATATTCGCCAAAACTGCTTCTTACTGGAAATAATGTATGGCTGTACCCGATATATGATCCAAATGAAATATCAGAAAAGATTTTTTTAGGTTTAAATACGCCTTCTATCCCCCCCATAAAGCCCAGATTAGAATATCCATCAACCATGACTTTCAGTGAGTTGTCCGGCAATACGGCATCTGCATCCAGATTATGCAGGAATAAACCTTCACGTACCTGTTCCTTTAATTCAGTTGTTTTCATGAAGTTGAACAGACCTGCCTCTTCCTCATCTTCTTCAGATGACGAAGACAGGCCTTTCCGCCCGATAATATATGTGGTTGTCTGTGTATAGTAGCCTTTCCGTGGATCATAACCGAAAGATGGATTGAAAATCATTTCTTCTTTTGGATAGTAGAAAAAAGGTATGTACAACACAGGAAAATGGCCGACATACAATAGACCGTTGAAAAAAGCAAATTCTTTTCCTGGCAGCAGCCAGATTCTGGATGCATCTATTTTCCAGTGAGGATCTTCATCATCACAAAAAGTCAGAGAACCATTCCGGAATGTAACTGTGCCACCATTTTCCCGTCCAAAAGAATCTGCAAATATTACAAGTACAGAACCGGTGGAAAGATTACTATTTCCTGACGATTCCTGAACAATGCGTCCATTATCAAAAACGCCTTCCAGGGTCTGAGTGTTAAAAAGCAGCGTGTCCGCCGTCAGTTTTTCCTTATTTTTGTCATTGCCGGACTGTTCAAAAGAAACATTTCCACTTGCATATACTGTAGCTCTTTTTCTGTTAAACGTTACAGCATCTGCCTGAATGACCGTTTTAGAGCCTCTGTTATCAACGGTCAGACTGACATTTCCGAAAAACCTGATTACTTCTTCATCAGACTCTGGATCTTTTAAGTACTCAGTTTTTTCAGCCTGATCAATAGTTACCGTAACGGTTTCAGCAGCAGAATCAGCATATGCAGAAGATGCAGGGATACGTCCTCCCAGACCGGCAAATATAAGAATGCCAGTAAACAGGAGAACGAAATGCTGTTTCCACTTTTTAGAAATCATCCTGAATCCGATTATACCATGCCTTACAGCATATCTTTGATGTACTGGCCGGTGTAGGATTTTTCTACTTTGGCTACCTGTTCCGGAGTACCGGTGGCAATAATCTGACCGCCCCGTACACCGCCTTCGGGTCCCAGGTCAATAATCCAGTCTGCCTGCTTGATGACATCCAGATTGTGTTCAATCATGACCACCGTATTACCCTGGTCTACCAGCCGCTGGATAACTTCCATCAGCTGCTTTACGTCAGCAAAATGAAGGCCGGTGGTTGGTTCATCAAGAATATACAGGGTCTTGCCGGTAGAACGGCGGCTTAACTCATTGGCAAGTTTTACGCGCTGGGCCTCCCCTCCACTTAAGGTAAGGGCATTCTGACCCAGAGTAATGTAGCCAAGACCAACGCTTACCAGGGTATCAAGTTTACGGGCAATAGACGGAATGTTGCTGAAGAAGCTGGCTGCCTCTTCAATGGACATGTTCAGTACTTCATCAATACTCTTGCCCTTGTAGCGTACTTCAAGAGTTTCCTGGTTAAAGCGGCGTCCCTTGCAGACTTCGCAGACAACGTATACGTCCGGCAGAAAGTTCATTTCAATGGTGTTGGTACCGGCCCCCTGACAGTGCTCGCACCGCCCACCCTTTACGTTAAAGCTGAACCGGCCGCTTTTGTAGCCCCGCATTTTTGCGTCGGGAAGCCCGGCATACAGGTCACGGATATCATTGAATACACCGACGTAGGTTGCCGGGTTGGAACGTGGAGTCCGTCCGATAGGTGACTGATCAATGTTGATTACTTTGTCGATGTGCTCAAGGCCGGTAATCTCTTTGTAGGTACCTTCCGGAAGTTTACTTTTCATGATGCGGTTTGATACGGCGGGCCAGAATACGTCAGACAGCAGGGTTGATTTACCGGAACCGGAAACACCGGTGATGCAGGTAAAGGCCCCCAGCGGAATTTCGATGCTGACGTTCTTCAGGTTATGTTCGGTAACACCCTTTAAGTTGATGAAGTTACCGTTACCCGGACGACGGTGTTCAGGTACTTCAATGCGCAGGGTGCCGGCAAGATACTGGCCCGTTACGCTTTCCTTTACCTTCATGACTTCTTCCGGAGTACCGCTGGCAACAACGTTACCGCCGTGAATGCCGGCACCGGGGCCCATATCTACAATCCAGTCGGCAGTACGCAGAGTCTGCTCGTCGTGTTCAACAACAATCAAGGTGTTACCCAGGTCGCGCAGGTAGGTTAAGGTGTCAATCAGGCGCTGGTTATCGCGCTGGTGCAGACCGATACTCGGTTCATCAAGGATGTAGAGAACGCCTACCAGGCTTGAACCGATCTGGGTTGCAAGCCGTATACGCTGAGCCTCTCCACCGCTTAATGTGGCAGCCTGCCGTTCCAGAGTCAGGTAATCAAGACCGACGTTCTTCAAAAAGTTCAGACGGCTGGTAATTTCCTTTAATACCTGGCGGGCAATTTCCTTTTCGGTTTCCGTCAGTTCCAGCTGTTCAAAGAATTCCAGCGTATCGTTAACCGAAAGCTGAGTCAGTTCAAAAATGTTTTTTCCGCCAACGGTAACACCCAGTACTTCCTTCTTTAAACGGCGGCCGCCACAGGCCGTACAGTCACGGTGCACCATGAGTTTTTCAAGGCTTTCTTTCTGGCTTTCTGACCAGCTTTCTGCATACCGGCGGCGGATTTCCCGGTTGATTCCCGGCCAGGGCTGCTTGTAGTTACTGGTTCCAGTCCCGTCAGAGCGGGTGTACTTGAATTCAATGTCTTCATCGCCGGAACCGTTCATCAGGGCATCGTACTGCTCATCGGTCAGAGTATTCAGCGGCTGGTCCAGCTTGAAGCCGTATTTCCGTGCCAGTGAATCAAAGCGGCAGTGGTTCCAGTTTGACGACGGGTTAAACCACTGGATGGCACCTTCTTCTATTGAAAGACTTTTATCCGGAATAATCAGGTTTTCGTCAAAATCCATCTTTTCGCCAAGACCGGTACATTCCGGACAGGCACCAAAGGGATTGTTGAACGAGAAAATGCGTGGTTCCAGTTCAGGAATACTGATACCGCAGTCGGGACAGCTGTTTTTCTGGCTGAAGAACATTTCTTCTTCTCTTGCGGGTTCTGTTTTAACAGAGCCATCGCCATCACCGGGAGCCGCAGGAGCAGCCGGCAGCTGGCGCAGTACCAGCAGTACGCCGTTGGCATAGTTCAGTGCTGTTTCTACCGAATCTGCAAGACGCTTCCGGACATCGCCGCCCAGTTTGATGCGGTCAACAATCAGGTCGATATTGTGTTTTTTCTGTTTATCCAGCTTGATGCCGCTATCCAGTTCTACCATCAGGCCGTCAATGCGGGCCCGCTGAAAACTTGACGCAATGGCATCATCGATGATTTTCTGATGCTCACCTTTCTTGCCATGGATAACGGGAGCCAGCAGCTGCACTTTGGTGCCGGCAGGCCAGCTGAGGATGGTATTGATGATGACATCAGTAGGCTGCTCACGGATTTCGCGGCCACAGTTTGGACAGTGGGCTTTACCGATACGGGCGAAGAGCAGGCGGTAGTAGTCATAAATTTCGGTAACGGTTCCAACGGTTGAACGCGGGTTACGGTGAGTGGTCTTCTGTTCAATGGAGATGGCCGGCGAAAGGCCTTCTATCAGGTCAAGGTCAGGTTTATCCATGCTGCCAAGAAACTGGCGGGCGTAGGACGAAAGGCTTTCCATGTAACGGCGCTGGCCTTCTGCGTAAATGGTATCAAAAGCCAGAGAGCTTTTGCCGGAGCCGGAAAGACCTGAAATGACAACCAGTTTATCGCGCGGCAGTTCCAGGTCAATATTCTTAAGATTGTGTTCCCGGGCACCCCGGATAATAAGTTTTTCAGATGCACTCATGTCTATCTATTATGGTGGTTATAAAAAGACTTTCAAGTCCAAATCACCCGGTAAGTTGCATAGAATGACGGGTAAGATGCAACCGGAAAAAATCAGAAACTGATAGTATGGAGATATCAAAAGGAGATACCATGAAAATTGCAAAATATATCGTAAAGACACTTTCCTATGCCGCAAGTATTGCCGGAATCATTGCCTTACTCTGGACATTCCACACCTATGGCGGTTTTGTCCGCGCTGCCCTTTCTGTAAAGCAGCTGAACGACCACTTTTTCTACATGGAATTTTCCGGCGACAGCCAGCTGCAGGAATTTCTTGCCCGTGGTGGAGCTGAAACCAACGGAGATCTGGCAGTATATATAGAAAACCTGCTTCGGGGAAAACGCATCAACAAGGTGTACAAAGAACCGGTTCCACTGAATACCGGCTGTGCAGCCCTTGAAGCCCGAACCCCCGACGGCAAGCAGCTGTTTGGCCGCAATTACGACTGGAACAACCTGAAAACTGCCGTCATCTTCAAATGCAACCCAAAGCATGGCTATAAATCAATTTCTACAGTACAGCTTGATTTTGTAGGTTTTGGAGATGACTTCACCCCGGATACCTTCGGCCATAAGTATCTGACAACTGCCGCCATGTTTGTTCCTCTTGACGGCATGAACGAAAAAGGCCTGTGTATTTCAGACCTGATGGCCGGCGACAGCGAAGTAACAGATCAGGACACCGGTCGCTCTGATGTAACTACGACCCTTGCCATCCGAAGCATTCTTGATTTCTGTGCCGATGTCCCGGAAGCACTGGCTTTTCTTGAAAACCACGACATGCATTCTGTCATCGGTATGGCCCACCATTTTGCCATCAGCGATGCCACCGGCCGCATGGTCGTAGTTGAATACGTGAACAATGCCATGACCGTTACGGAAACCAATGCGGTAACCAATCACTATCTGGGAGTAGAAAAACAGGAAATCACCAGAGAGAACTCACTGCTACGGCTGAACGTACTCCGGAATCATCTGGATTCAGAAGAAACCATGACCGAAGAAGAAGTGAAAACCGCATTGTACGACATCCGTTCCAGCCAGTACCGGAACTCTTATGGCAAAACCTGGTGGCGTGCAGTCTACAACCAGTCTGACCTGACCGTTCACTACACCTTTGAAGAAAACTACAGTGAAGATGACTGCCTTACCTTTGTGTTGTAAGCAAACTTGCCTTAAATGGTTTTTCACCGTATTTTTACACTATGAAGCTGTATTCAAAACATCATCTTGTGCTTACTGCCAGTATCAGTGCACTGCTTACTGCAACACTGGCAGGCCTTATTGCCTGTGCATATTACACATTCCGGGGTTCTGCTGCCGCATCTCTTTCTGAAAACACCATACCGGAAGAAATATCTGCCACCCCGGAAATTGCAGCAATACCTGAAATTCCTGAACCGGATATCAACGTGCTGCAAACAGCAGCAGCTCTTTCCCAGCAGGGATACACTCAGGATGAAACCCAGAATATCAGCGTATATCAGACCTATAACGATGCCGTAGTCAACATCACTACCCAGGTCATGTCCGTAAACTGGTTTCTTGAAGCCGTGCCGCAGGAAGGTGGTTCGGGATCCGGCAGTATTATCGATGACCGTGGCTATGTAGTTACCAATGTGCACGTTATTGAAGGGGCTTACAAAATCTACATCAGTCTGTCTGACGGCACTCAGTACGAAGGAAAAGTAATCGGTACCGATACTGCCAGCGATATTGCCGTCATCAAATTTGATCCCCCAGCCGGAGTCCAGCTGAAAACCATCCCCTTTGGTAACAGCGACACACTGAAAGTTGGCCAGAAAGTGCTGGCTATCGGAAATCCGTTTGGTTTTGAGCGCACCCTTACCACCGGTATCGTTTCGGGCCTTGGCCGCCCTATAAGGAACAGCAACAATACCATTATCCGTAATATGATTCAGACCGATACCGCCATCAATCCCGGTAACTCGGGCGGACCGCTCCTTGATACCTCCGGGCGCATGATCGGCATTAATACCATGATTTATTCTACCAGTGGTTCCAGTGCCGGGGTCGGGTTTGCTGTTCCCATCAACACCGCGAAACGGGTCGTGCAGGATCTGATAACCTACGGGAAAGTAATGCGCGGAACCATTGACGGCACTTTTGTCCA
>JAZLJW010000163.1:0-1489 GCA_045597345.1 Treponemataceae bacterium | reverse complement strand
GTTATTGTTCCGCTGTGCTTTTCGTCGTGTGCATGGTATATCGGACGGGGTGGTCCACTTTTTGCTCCTAAGCCTTTTGTGGATGATACTCCTTATGATTCGAAGATAACGCTGCCATATGATTCAGCCACTTTTGCTTTTGATATGACTGATGTGCTTTCTGGTGCATTGAGTTTTGTGCGCAGTTCCATAAAGCCGGTAAATTCTGGACGGAGTGCAGCTGTAAGTCCTGCTGAAAATGATCTGTATGAGGGCTGGATTGACAGTGACTGGAATCTGCCTTCGAACGTGTATGGTACGGATACTGAGCCTTATAGAAATGTCCTTACGGTAAATGGCGAGTATCTTGGAAGAATGCAGTCTCTTATGCACCATATGAATGCAGAGGGACAGTATGATAAGGCTGTGTTCCAATATAAGGGGCATCTGTATTATGTGCTGCCGGATGAAAATGGATTGAACCGTCCGCCGGTATTGTGTTCTGCCGACGATTATAATCATGTTTTTCTGAATATGGCAGATAAAACCTGGTCTTCAGATTATTCTGAGTTTTCTCTCTGGACGTGGAATACGCTGAAAGATGGCAGCTGGTATCGTGAAGGAAATTGTGGGCGTGGCTGTACACTCAGGCGGGTACAGATGCTTGATGGCAGTTATGCTACGGTGACGGTCTGCTGGGATAATGCAGAAGAATGGGGATACCGTGTCTGGATTACCGAGGGAAAATATTCACGGAATGAGTATCCGACCAATACTTCAGGCGGAATGACTTTTTCTGACAATGTTCCTGAGGGGCTTGAAAGTAATCTTGGAAACTGGAACGGCAGATATGATTATGTGTATGAAGTGGTGAATGATTCCGGTTATTACCTGCGTGTACAGCCGTATCTTTTTAACCTGTCTGCTTCTGATAATATGCTGCAGAGAACGGTTGTCTCTACGGGGTACTGGTATACGCTGTACAATGGACAGAGCCAGGAATTCCGTTTTTCACTTGATGACCTGTGTGATACGTATAAATACTCTGATTTACAGATGGGTGTTAGGGTTGACTGCTACGGGTATACGGATGACGGCTGGTGGCACGTGGTGGATGAGGGCAGCAGGAACGTAAGGCATTCGGTTACATTCACCGATGCGGGAAACTTGTCTGTAGACGGTGAAAGTAAAGACTTGGGCATTATTCCTGAAGGAGATTTCATTTCATTCTATCTGGCAGATTACGGCATTCCTGACGGTGTGGGCTGGGTTGAATTTAAGCGTCGTGAAGGTTCTTCAACTGATAACTGGGAATCGGTCATGGAATATTTGGATAATGGAGATGACGGCATTGATACTGATGTTGTTCTGTATGACTATTATGTAGATGCAGGAAAGACATATGAATATCAGCTTGTCTGGCAGGATCCGTATACGGGTGATGAAGATACTTACGGGCCTTTCCCGATGTATGCACGTGATGGATTTGGTGAGTTCGTCTTTTCAAAAG
>JAZLJW010000162.1:0-2001 GCA_045597345.1 Treponemataceae bacterium | reverse complement strand
CACAAAAAGATTATCTACTGACGGCATGTTTGATTACTGCCACAAAAACGGAATAACCACCAGCAGCTTCATGCATGGGGTCTTTGCTGAAACCAATCACAGAATCACCAGAGGAAACGAGCTTCTGTATGCTACAGTAAGCAATGGCAGAAGTGCCGATAATGCTCTTCAGAACTGCACCGGCATGTTCGTCCAGACTCTGCCCGTAGTCTGGAAGTCAGAAGTCGAAAGTCAGAAGCCGGAAGCAGGAAATCCAGAAGCAGGAAAGCCAGAAGTTAATAGCCGACAGCTATCGGCTACCAGCTCCCAGCCGAGAGAAGACATCCGGCAGTCAGAAGCTGATTGCCAAAAGCCGGCAGTAGAACACGGTGATTTGCTGGTGACCGATTATGTGCGCTCAATCCACGAACAACTCCAGAGAACCTTCGAAAACGAATGTTATCCATATACTAAGTTTTCAGATCACCATAAAATAAATGCTGAAATGATGTTCATATACCAGGGCGGTATTCTTGGTGAAGATTCCAATTTATTTGATAATTCAGTAAAATATACAGAACTGGACCAGGATACCCCTGAATTTTCAGTAAAAATACTTGTATATCCTGAAAACAACGATTTCATGATTCGCGTTGATTATGACGGAATGCAGTATAACAGCAGTTATATGCAGATGATTGCAGATGTTTTTGCCAATGTTGCATGCAGTATGCAGACTGCTGAAAAAATGAAAGATATAGTTCTTGTTAACGAAGCCCAGAAGGAAGAAGTCTACAGCATTTCAAAGGGTGAAACCATCGAATTCGACAGATCACAGACCTGGCTTGACCTGTTTAAGAAGCAGGTTGCTGCCCATCCAGACAAGACAGCAGTTACTGATATCACCAGCAGCATTACCTATAAGGAACTGGATGAACAGTCTGACGCTCTTGCAGCATATCTCATTGAAAGCGGTGTTAAATCTGATGATTTCGTTGTAATGCTGATTGACCGTGTTAAGGAATTCATTATTGGTATTCTCGGTATTCACAAGGCCGGTGCCGGTTATGTCCCGGTTGCCCTTGACTATCCGGAAGACCGCAGAACCTATATGATTGAGGATTCCGAATCCAAGGTCATCCTTACCGAAGACAGCATCAGAGATATTGTTACCAGGAACGCTGGTAAAAAACCTGAATACAGAATTGCTCCTGACTGTCATGCATATATGATTTATACATCAGGTTCAACAGGTAAGCCGAAGGGAACCCGTCTGCACCAGCGCGGTCTTCTGAATTACACTTATTCATTCATGCACATGATGGGTATCCGTGAAGATGACAGAATCAGCTTCCACAGAGCATTCTCATTTGATGCCCATATTGAAGATGTATACCCGACCCTGAGTATCGGTGCAAGTCTCTTTATCATGCCAGAACGCATCAGAAGAGACCCGGAAGCTATCTATAACTTCCTGATGAAATATGATATTACATGCGGTTACTATACAACCTCAATCGCAAAGCTGCTTGTAAGTGAATATAATCTGAAGCAGAGATTCATCGCATGCAGCGGTGAAGCACTTAACGATGTCACCTGCGATAAGATTCCGATAATCAACATGTATGGTCCTACCGAATGTACTGACCTTATTTCAATCTACAAGCTTGAAAATGGTAAGCACTATAATTCTGCACCGATAGGCAGACCTATGGCCAACGGCTATGCTTTTATTGTTGACGCTTATGACAGGCTTCTGCCTGCAGGCATGATTGGTGAACTCTGTTATGCAGGTCCTCAGGTCAGCTACGGCTACTGGCATCTTGATGAAAAGACCAGGGAAGTCTTCGGTGACTGTCCGTTCGTAGACGGTGTCAGAATGTATCACACCGGCGACCTTGCCAGATATAACGAAAACGGTGACCTTGAATTCTTCGGCCGTAAGGATAACCAGATAAAACTCCGCGGTTTTCGTATCGAACTGGGTGAAATCGAAGTCCGGGCTTCCATGTTCTCAGGTAT
>JAZLJW010000161.1:0-12028 GCA_045597345.1 Treponemataceae bacterium | reverse complement strand
TCAGATTCCATTTCAACAACTTTAGTCATGCTGCCGAAAATGTTTTTCTGACCATTTGCTGACCACTGGTCAACCCAGTCAGCCATAGGTGATGATGGGGTAATAGGGTAGATACCAGCAACTTCAGTGAAAGCATAAGCTACATGAGCTGCGGCCTGGTTACCATCCATCGACATCTTTTTTCTGGACATATATCCTCCTAAAAAATGAATACGGACTTAGATAGAATACATATTACTGCTATATTGCGACAGTTTCAATGAATACGCGCTATATATAGGAATAATCCGAAAAAAATTGCATAATAGGGCCATGGATTTTTTTTCGTTTAATGATGTTCGTTTTGCATACCCTGCCCTGGATGATGAAGAGGGCGCACCAAAACCGGTTTTTGATCACTTTACTGCTACCCTGCCGGCAGGTTTCATGAGTCTTGTGGGCCCCAACGGCAGCGGAAAATCGACCCTTCTCCTTCTGGCCGGTCTCCGTCTGGTTCCTTCTCAGGGTTCTGTAACCCTTTTGGGCCATCGTGGCGATGAAGTTACCGAACAGGAACGCGATGCCCTTGCAAGCTTTATTTATCAGAATATGGAATTTGAAACCGATGACAATGTGGGAGCCCTTCTGGAACAGGTATATGCAGGCGGATACCACAACAATCCGTCGCCCTTTGCCGGTGAATTTCCGGTAGTTAAGCCGGGTGATGATTTTTATGACGAAGTTTTGAAAGTGTTTGAACTGAAAAACGTTATGGGAAGAAAGCTGAACGGCATCAGTAAGGGCGAAATTCAGCGGGTGCTTCTGGCATTCAGTCTGCTGTACGGCAGCCAGAGCGTATTTATGGATGAACCGCTTTTTGCCATGGAAGATCACCAGAAACATGCGGCTATGGAATACCTTTGCCACTATGGAAAGACGTTCCATAAACCGGTCTGCATTGCCATGCATGAACTGGATTTAAGCCGCAAATACGCCGAAAACGTTCTGCTGTTCAAGCCAAACCGGGATATGTCATTCGGCAGTCCCGACGAAGTGCTGACCAACGAAGAGCTGGAAGCCGCCTATGGCGTTCCCGCTGCCATGCTCCGCGAAACCGAACAGCTGAACCGCCGGTCCCTGAAAGAAGCAGCAGACGCCATTGCTGATGTAATGAATCAGAACAAGTAATAAAAAAAGCATCCGTTGTGAAATGCACGGATGCTTTTTTATTCTCATTTAGCGGGCAATAAGAAATACTTTTTCATCAGAACTGTATGAGGGTGTCAGTTCTATGGTAGCAGTGCTGTAACTGTCTGTATTTCCCAGGTCTGTTACGACAAAAGACCAGGGGCGGTACCGGTAACTGCTGTTCTGAATATCAACTGATACTGGACCAGAATAGTCTGTACCATCAGATAGCTTCATTACCCAATTCCACATATTATGGGCATAGAGCGGGGTATATGAGCTACTGCCTGCTTCCCGGTTCATGGTATATGTTGTGGCATAGGGCTGGGTGAACGACATGGCATACTTGAGGAAAACAGTTGCAAAGTTTTCTGCATAGCCCATATCTGACAGTGCTTTGGTAATACTTGATTCATCAACAAAGGTGTTGCTGACTATTTTCTTTATCAGCTCAACACCACCAAAGTTACGGGCAAGCCAGGCGCCAAATCCGTACGCACTGGCGTAGGAAAGCAGGACATCGTTACCATCCATCCAGTCGGTTACTCCGCTTGCATAGTAGTACTGATTCAACATAGGGATACGGTTCCATGATGAATCATAGTAACGGTTGAATCCATCAGGGTTGGATTCCTCGTCATATACACCAAATGTTGTTTCAAAGTGCTTGATGAGCAGGTCTTCTGCAACCATGGAAAGCATTTCGTTGTACCAGTTACTGGAATATAAATGAGTAGGAAATTCTTTATTGACACAAAGCAGCATGTGCTGGAATTCATGAGCTAATGTAGAGTACGTCTCTTTGATATTGTAGTCCAGGAAGAAACAGTCTATGTAAAACATTTCGTCATTATTGGACCGTACTTTTGACCTTTGCGTATATTCGTCTTTAATAAGATCCTTCTGCCAGAACATACCGGCTATACCGCTTTTAGTTGTCTGGGTAGTCTGTAAATCGCAGTTAATATCATGAACGAGGATGGTAATTTTCTCTTTATTGGCAATTAAATTTGGGTACAGAGTGCTGGTATCTGTAGAATATTCAGAACCAAAAATACCGGTCATAAAGCCGTACAGATTATCAAACTCAGTTGCCAGGCTTTCAAGGTCACTTACTGTAACCTTGCCATCTTCGTGATCAGTAGTGTTTTGTCCCAGGAATTCTGTATCAACATACACTACACAATGATCCGTTTCTGCTTTTTTAGTACAGGTAATTTCTGTCCATACCTCACTAGAGAAATCTGCATCCAAATTGGTGTTAATCCAAAATAACTTTTCCTCAGGATAAGAGACACTTCCTCCACCCTGTTCGCTGGCAGAGAAATCATAAGCAGAACGTGATTTTGCAGAACCAGTGCTGGTGGTATGTAACAGGTCTCTATAGTTCAGAGGGTCGGAAAAATGCTGTATGCCTGCAGGCTGTTCAGAAAATGAAGGAACCTCCGGGGTCTGGGGCTCAGCGGCACTTCTTGCGGTAGCTCCGGTCAGTAATGTGGGGCGTACTGTTGTCTTGGTGGAAGCGTTCATGCGTACCAGATACAGTTCTCTGTTGGCTACACCTGAAATCTCTACGGTGTCAACGGAAGTTCCTACATTGTAATACCGACTCTCAGTACCGTTATCCAGACTGGTCATATCAGAAAAGGTAAAACTTATTGTTACTGGTTCTGAATCAGTTACCTCAGACTTATGCTTACAGGAAGCAGCGCTGAAAACAAGAACGGCTGCAGCAGCACAGCATGTTGCTTTCATTAAATTAGATTGTTTGTAATTGAAAAAAGACTTAATAAATTGCATAGCTGGATTGTATGCTTTTCATTTTACTAAATCAAGCTTATTTTCCAACACAAAACCGGCTGAAAATGTTACCCAGAATGTCGTCTGGGCTTACGGCGCCGGTGATTTCTCCCAAGGCGGCAAGGGCATCTTCTATGTCCTGAACAGCGGCATCCAGACCTAAACCATAGTCGTCTACGGCAAGGGCGTGTTCAACGCTTGAAAGGGCTTCATCTACGCAAGTCTTCTGCCGCTGGCTGCCAAGACCTGCCTGAGATCGGCTGGAGGCGGTCTGCTGGCTTAACAGGTCTTTTACGGTGCGGGTCAGTTCTGCAACACCAGTGCCGGTTTTAGCTGAAATACTGACCGTAGCGGCAAATTCGGGAGCCGAGGATCCTTCGACCGGCTGTGAACCCTTCGACTGGCCGCTCGAAACTGCACTCTGGCGAGCTTGTTGCGAAAACAGGGATCCTGATGCATCGCATTTATTCCATACCAGAACAATGGGAGCGTGGGCGGACCCTTCGCCGGCGGTTTCGCTCAGGAATCCTGAGTTACCAGTTAGTGTTTCAAGCTCCTTGTAGTCTTCGTCTGTCAGGCCAATAGTGCTGTCGGCAAGGTACAGAACCAGATCAGCTTCACCGGCCAGTTCACGGCTCCGCTCAACACCGGTGGCCTCGATGGTATCGCTGGTAAGGCGCAGGCCTGCCGTATCAAAAAGGCGTGCCGGAATTCCTGCAAAAGAAACCCAGCTTTCTATGTAGTCGCGGGTAGTGCCTTCAATATCAGAAACAATGGCACGGTCTTCTTTCAGCAGGGTGTTGAACAGGGAAGATTTTCCGGCATTGGTGCGGCCGGCAAGAACAACGCGGGCTCCATCCTGGTACAGTTTTTCTGCGGCCCAGCTGTCGCTTAATGAAACCAGCATATCCCGTGCCTGCATCAGTTCGGTGTTGTCATAGGCGTCCCCAATGGCGTTTTCGTCCTCCGGGTATTCTATTTCTGCCTCGATACTGGCTGTCGTCCTGATTAACAGCTGCTTGATTGCCTCAATTTCGTTGTACAGGGATCCGCTTAACCGTCCGGCAGCCCGTCCCCGGCTTGAATCGGTACGTGAATCAATAATTTCGCGAATGGCTTCTGCCCGGGTCAGGTCCAGTTTTCCGTTTACAAAGGCACGGAATGAATATTCGCCACGTTCGGCTGCCCGGAATCCGTTGGCTAACAGCAGGTTATAGATGGCAAGAACAGGTACACTACCGCCGTGACAGGTAATTTCTACCATGTCTTCCCCGGTAAAGCTTTTTGGGCCTTTATAGATGCCAAGCATAACTTCGTCAATGCGGCCTGTTTCTTTTGATGCGTCTGGTTCTGCTGCAGCTTTTGGATCTACAATCCAGCCGTACAGCATGGTGTAGGGTTGAGCTGCCAGCAGGGCTTTAGGGCGTGAAAATATTTTTGAAACCAGTTCAATACAGCCTTTTCCAGAAACCCGGACTACAGCCAGTGCACTTGGGGCGAGGGCTGTTGCAATGGCGGCAATAGGTTCATCAGGGGTATAACGGGAAGCTTCTGTCATGCTTTTTCAGCCTCGGTTTCGCGTTCTGCCAGCTTCAGTTTGACGCTGATAACAACACTGCAGTACATACCGGCAAAGATTGCAATCATGTAGCGGATAAAGCGGCAGGCTTCGCGGTAGTCACCTTCTGAAGGGAATACGGCTTTAAGGCCCAGGTACAGTACGCCGAAAATGGCAAGTCCGATAAGGGTGCGGAGCAGTTTCTGAGTCCAGGAACCTGCTGCGGCTTTAATGCCGCCGTCTTTTACTACGGCATAGTAGGCCAGAGACATACCGAAAACGGCGCCAGCCATATCAGAAGCTCCTTTATCAAAAAGAATAAGGGCAAAGGCAATCAGTGCCCACACCAGTGTCTGCATGCTTTTAGGCAGCTTGTAGATGGCGGTAAAGAAACGGTTACCCCAGAACATGTATCCAAGTGAAAAAATGTAGCCTAAAAGAAGTCCTGCAAGAACATCGGTGGGGTAGTGAACGCCCAGGTAATTGCGGGATACGGCAATAAGAACCGGACAAACGGTAGCCAGAAGAATGCGGCATACTTTTTTCCAGCCGGTATTCAGGAACGCCAGCTGAGGAAGGACCGTGGCAGCAGTCTGAGAGTGGCCGCTTGGTGTAGACCAACCGTTTTCCGTAATGCGGAACACTGAAGGATCACGCTGGAATGGACGTGGAACGGCAAGCTTGTTTTTTATGATGCCGTTTACACCAACACTCAGAAGCATGGTTTCTCCAAGGGCAAAGCCTTTATGAAAGTCAACACACAACATGTAGACAGAAACAATCAACAGATAGGCCGGAACGTTGAACACGTAATGAATGAAAAACGCAAGCCAGTCCAGTGGTGCACAACTGATTGTCTGAATTCCTTTAATAACCTGGATACCCCAGTCCCAAATAGCTTCCATACAGTTTCTCTCCTTTAGTTGATAACCGACCGGTATCCCAAGGCAGGTTTTTGTACTGCTCCTTCGTCTTTCCATGGATAGGTTGCATCAGGATCCGGATCTTTTGAAATATCATCATAGCGGCCGCTATTATTCCAGTACATATAGCCACGGTCAATACTATCACGGGTTCCATAAATCTGACGGGCTACGTAATCTTCATCATAGTATTTCTTGTCGTAACTGACTGCCAGGTAAAAAGCCTGTACCCAGGGGCGTACGATTACCCGGTTACGGGCAATAACGGTGTTGCGGTAACAGCCATAGTAGTAAATGCGGTACGGACGTTCTGCAGCTGGATAATAGTCCAGATAATCCTGATCAAAATGGCTCGGGTAGAACATGGGGCAGATAACGTCAACATATTGTGAAAGCATTTCTACATCCTGACCAGTGCGCGTGCCACTGCGGTTCCATCCGTTTGCACCGTAAATGTCGATACCGATGGGAGCATCGATATTTGCACGGGCGTATCGCAGAAAACTGGTTAATGCAGCTTCCATATCCATACCTTTGTCTTTCCATGGATAGGTAGCACGCCACAGGTTAGTACCATCAGTGGGGAACCGGATATAGTCGTACTGAATTTCATCAAATCCTCGTTCAATCAGCTCCTGTGCTATAGCGACATTGTATTCCCATACTTCTTCACAATACGGATCTACCCAGAATTCATCGTAATACTCTACTTCACCGTCGGCATTGGTTCTTCGGATACCCTGCCATTTTTCGCCTGTTTTTGAATCTCTGACAGCGTATTTTCCGTTCTGATATTTCCACAGCACCTTGTCCTTAAACGACACGATACGGGCCACCAGATACAGATTGTTTTCCTTGCATTGGGTAACAAAAGCATCAAGATCAAGGGCATAGCCGGAAACTGGATCTTTTTCCAGGATTTTTGGATCACGGCTGTCGTAACGGAGCAATCCATAATCATCTTTCATATCGATGACGATGGTATTCAGGTTGTTTTTAAGACAGATATCGATGTATTTCTGCAGTTGCGGACCGGGATATGCTTTTCCGGAAGGCACATACAGAGCCTTTTTGTCGTTGGCAATGGTTACATACTTACCATTGATGTATCCGGTATTCAGCAGCCATAACTCGTTAAAAGCCAGTGGCTGGGCAAATCCTGAGACGTTTTCCGGTACATACATGGTATTGCAGCTTGGACCTGCAAGACTTGCTATATACTTCCAGGTTTCTGCTTCAGCTGGAGCTTCATTCAATTCACCTGTTTGAAGATTATAGGTACCGAATCCTTCAGGGCGGGCATATATGATTCTGTTTCCTGCAGGATACAGACTGTCTATGGTATAGAGGGGATCGCTTCCTTTTGCCAGCAAGGTAACGTTCTGTTCTTCCCAGTTCAGTTTATACAGACAAGGGATAAACGTCTGGCTGATGTAGATGTCGGTACCGACTGTTCCATCTGGTTGTGGAGAGCGCACCGTAATGATATCGGAGATTTCTTCGCTGCCAAGTCCCTTTAAGCCTTCAAAACCCTTATCGATATCAGTCCAGACTGGTTTAGCCTCATCTGGGAACAGATAGGAAAGTCCATAGATTGAATGGGCAAGGAACACAGTAAGCCGGTTCTGGCCGTCTACAGGCATTGAACATACGGCAGCTGCTTTTGCTCCATTTGTCTTGGCAGAAAAACCGAGATTTTCCCATGTCCGGCCGGCGTCACGGGTTAAAAAAACTGCATCACGAGTAAGGGTAACCAGAATGTCTGGATTTGAAGGATGAATCTGTAAATCCTTTAATAATGCCTGCTGCTGGACAAAAGATTTGTTGCCGTCTTGAAATTCTTTGATTTTCAGGGTTGGAAGCCCTTCATTGCGTGGTTCAAAGTCTTTCAGGTTTTCTGAGACCCAGATACCTTTTGATGTTAAGAAGAACCATTGATTTCCCTTTACGATTTTGTAAATGGAAATATCGCTCCATATCTGAGAAAGACTGCCGTTTTCTATGGCGTATAATCCTGTGTCGGTACCGATGATAGTACCATCCCACTTTGTGTTGGCTTCATCATTCTGTAAAGCCTGGACAGCTTCTGCCAGTGCAGAGTCGACTTTCTGAGATTGAGCATTGGTATTATGAACGAATATGGAAAGAGATAATGCCAATGTCAATAAAGCAACAATTTTGTATGTGCGCAGTTTCATATTTTGCCTATCGGCTGTTTGACATTCCGGGTTTATGGCTTTGTATTGAAAAAGGGTGTTTTTCCGTGTACTATTTTTGAGGAGATAGACGGTGTGTTGGTATCCATGCCAGCTCACCTTAGGAGTACTATATGACACTTGAAGAAAGAGTAAAAGAAGGTCTTAACGTTATGCGTCCTCAGCTGCAGGCTGATGGTGGAGACCTGGAATTTGTAAAACTGGAAGACGGTAAAGTATACGTAAAACTTACCGGACACTGCGGCAGCTGCCCCATGGCTACCATGACTCTGAAAATGGGTGTTGAAAAATACCTGAAAGACACTATTCCTGAAGTTACCGAAGTAATTCAGGCTTACTGAGATAGAACTGCTACATGCCTTTAGCGTATATGCCGGTATGCCGCGCGGATATGGATGCGGCTGGCTGGGAACAGTGTGACTTTGTTTTTGTTTCCGGCGATGCCTATGTTGATCACCCTTCCTTTGCTGCAGCCCTTCTGACCCGCCTGCTGGAAAAGCACGGTTATAAAACCGGCATAATTGCCCAACCTGATATTTCTACTGCTGAATCCTTTAAGGTTCTTGGCCGGCCACGTCTTGGCTTTCTGATAAGTGCCGGTGCCATGGACAGCATGGTTTCAAATTACACTGCAAATAACAAACCCCGCTCATCAGACAGTTATGCTCATGGTGGTGTTGCCGGTCACCGGCCTGACCGTGCCCTTATTGCCTATACTGCAAAAGTGCGCGAAGCCTATAAAGGTGTTCCGGTACTGATTGGCGGTATTGAGGCAAGTCTTCGCCGTACAGCCCATTATGATTACTGGTCCGATACGGTCCGCCGCTCCATTCTGCTGGACAGTAAGGCTGACCTGCTGATGTACGGCATGGGAGAGCACAGCATTCTTGAAATTGCAGAACGGTTAAGCAGTATGGCCCTTGATGCTCCTGACGGTCTTGTAACATCCCAGATGGCTGCAGGAATCAGGGGCGTGCGGGGCACTGTCTGGCGTACCGGTAAGCAGTCTGAGTTGCCGGAAGGGGCTGTCTGGCTGCCTTCATACCAGGAGGTATCTGCCCGTACCGATGAAGGTCGTCAGGCTTTTGCCAAAAGTTACCTGCTGCAGGAAGCCAACACCGATGCAATAAGCGCTCATGTGCTGATTGAACAGAGTGAGCAGCGCTTTATCGTACAGGAACCGCCGGCAACACCTCTTACTACAGAAGAGTTTGATGCTGTCCATGAGCTGCCGTTTCAGCGCAAGTGGCACCCTATGTACGATAGGCCGGCAGAAAACGGCAAGACCGGTGTTCCGGCCCTGGCAGAAGTTCAGTTCAGCCTTACCAGCACCCGTGGCTGTTTTGGTGCCTGTTCTTTCTGTGCCATTACCTTCCATCAGGGACGGCGGATTCAGACCCGCAGCAAGGAATCCCTGGTAAAGGAATGCGAGCACTTAACAACGCTGCCTGACTTTAAAGGCTACATTCACGATGTTGGCGGCCCTACGGCAAACTTCCGCCGCGACGCCTGCGACAAGCAGAGAAAAGTAGGTGTCTGCACCAACCGGGAATGTCTGGGTGAAAAACCGTGTCCCAATGTGGTAGTTGACCACTCTGAATATGTGGATATTCTGCGTTCTTTACGGGCAGTACCCGGTGTAAAGAAGGTGTTCATCCGGAGCGGTATCCGCTTTGACTACCTGATGATGGATAAGGACCGCACCTTCTTTTATGAACTGTGCGAACACCATATTTCCGGTCAGCTGCAGGTTGCGCCGGAACACGTAACCAACGGGGTGCTCCGTCTGGTGCGGAAAAGCAGCCACGAAGTATACGAACAGTTTGCTGCTGAATACGCCCGGATCAACAAAGAACTGGGGAAAAAGCAATATCTGGTGCCCTATTACATTGCGGGGCTTCCGGGTGCCGGCCTTGCAGAGGCTATAGATGTGGCCCTGTACCTTAAAAAGACCGGGTTTGTACCGGACCAGGTGCAGGATTTTTATCCTACGCCGGGAAACCTGGCCACCACCATGTGGTATACCGGTGTTGACCCTCACACGGTTGACGAGAAGGGCAACATGAAAAAACTGTATGTGTGTAAGGGTGCCCATGAACGCAAATTACAGCGGGCCCTGCTGCAGTTCAACCGGAAGGAAAACCACGCCCTGGTACGCGAGGCTCTGCAGAAAGCAGGCCGCATGGACCTGATCAACGTGCTCCGGTAGGGAGAATCTCTGAACTCCAGACTTGTTGTGAGGATCCCTGAACTTGTTGAAGGGTCGGCCATCTTGTTGTTGCCGATTCATTGATTATTATATATCTTTAGAACATCTTATTGAGAGGAATTACCTATGAATATTACTAAGAACGCAATGGTTTCCATTCACTACACTGTAAAAGATCAGGATGGAAATCAGGTTGATTCGTCAATTGGTGGAGAACCACTGGAATATCTGCATGGAAACGGCTATCTGATTGTTGGCCTTGAAAAACAGCTGGAAGGCAAAGCTCCCGGAGATAAGCTGACCTGTACTGTTGAACCGGAAGAAGCATACGGAAAATACGACGAATCTATGCTGATTGAAGTAAACAAAAGCCAGTTTGATGCTGGTGTAGATATTGAAGTTGGTATGCAGTTCCAGGCTGGTGGCGGACAGATTGTAACCGTTAAGAAAGTGGATGGCGACACCATTACTATTGATGCAAACCACGAACTGGCCGGAAAAACCCTGACTTTTGATGTAGAGATTGTTGATGTACGCGAAGCTACTGAAGAAGAACTGAATCCACAGGGTTGCGGTTGTGGCGGAAGCTGTGGCGGTGGTTGCGGTGGCAGCTGCGGAGACGGCGGATGTGGAGATGGTGGCTGCGGCGGTGGATGCGGCTGCGGTAACTAATTCAGAATTTCGTCTGCAATAACAAGCGGTGATTTGTCTTTTACAGAGACAGAATCGCCGCTTATTTTTTTGTAGGCTTCTACGCGGCGCAGGTAAAAACTGTGGAAAATCTGAGCGGCAGCCGCTTCATCAGCAGGGTTTTCTTTTGCAATATAGGCAGGCCAGGTACCTTCCCGGTTGTAGTCTGATTGTATGCGCGAAAAAGCAGTTGCTTCGTCAATATCAAGGAAGATGAACCGGGCTGCAGGCATGGCACCAAGGACTTTCAGTGCCGCATCGTTATCACAGATTCCTCCGCCCGTGGCAATAATGCATCGCTTTTCGTACTGTTTTTCTGCTATGGTTTTTGCGGCTTCTGCTTCGGCTTTCATAAAAGCTTCTTTACCATTGGCGCGGTAATACTGGCGGCAATTCTGTCCAACCATGTCTGCAATAACATCATCAACATCGTAAAAAGAAAGACCGGTCCGGTGGGCCAGTTCACGACCAATTGTGGATTTTCCGCAATGTTTTATGCCAAGTAAAATGATGGTGCTGTTCATTTGCCACTTTCTCCTGATAAATGGTATCATACCGCTATGGACCTGTTTGTCGCCATAGGTATTTGTTTTGTACCTGCCCTTATTCTCAGTGCAGTGCTTCTTCTGTGTGTAAAGGAACTGAATGTTCTGCATGTTTTTATCGCTTTTGCAGCTGGACTTTTAGCTATTGTTCCCATTGCAATACTGCAGTATGTCGTTTTTAAATTACCCGTATTTAACACTGCAACACTAGGTTCTCTTCTGGTAACGGCCTTTATTTTTAACGGTCTTATCGAGGAGACTATTAAAATGGCATGGCTTTGTGTATTACCCGGAAAAAAAATGAGTATCGGACCTTTTCTTGCAGCATCAATGATTGCAGGTTTTTCCTGTGGGACATTTGAGGCAGTAATTTATCTGGTGAATGGTGAAGGTCAGGTAGTTGTACGGTTTTTCACCGCAGTTCTTATTCATACATTCTGTGCAGGTTTATCTGGTCTATATGTATGGTCCTTTAAGCGGAAACGTCCCTCGCTGTGGCTGTTTGTCATGGCAATTCTGTTACACGGTGTGTACAACTTTTTTGCAGGACGAACAGGAAACTTCCAGTTGTTTGCCTATGTAACCATTGCGTATGCAGCAATTCGTGTGCGCTTTAGTTATACCCAGTTGACAAGCTTAAAAAAGGATGTTAGTATACCGAACATACACGACGCAGGATAGAGCAGTTGGCAGCTCGTCGGGCTCATAACCCGGAGGTCGTAGGTCCGAGTCCTACTCCTGCTAAATATAAATCGCTTCTCATACGGGAAGCGATTTTTTTTTTATGGACTTTAGTCCGTGAAAACGTGAAGCGAAGCGGAATGTTTTCACAATAAACCACCCGCTATGCGGGTGAGCGACAAATGCTTATAGCAAAAAAGCTTTTCTCGAAAGTGTACAATAAGATTGTTCAAGTCTAT
>JAZLJW010000160.1:0-9248 GCA_045597345.1 Treponemataceae bacterium | reverse complement strand
CGTGTTGATATGACGAATCATGCGCTGGTGGGTTTTCCGGTCACAGGCATCAAAGCGAACCAAAGCTTCAGTAAGGACATTTTTTGCAGAGTCGCTGTTGCCTGTTTCAACAAAGTACCGTCCAAAGTTATAGACACTTTCCGGAATGTCCGGCGCCTGCTGTACTGCTTTTTCCAGCATATCACGTACATCTTCAATAGATGAACGAAGGAATTCATCCTGAGGTGCAAGATACCCGTACAGTTTTTCCATCATATAGCCGGACAGTTCAACCATATCCTGCGGCTCCAACGGATTTTTACTGGCTTTAGCCATCTTCGGATAGAAGTAATTCTTAAGCGGAAGAACTTCGCGGATATTGTCTGTACGGATAAAATACCGCATCATTCGTGCCAGATAGGTATCTGAACGACCATACATTTCTATTAAGGTTGCATACTGCAAACGGGCATCTTCATAGCGATCATAGTCATCAGTAGCTGTTGCCCAGTCCAGATAGATATCTCCCAGCAGAAGGATGGCGTCAGGATCATTGATGTGATAGTCGAGAACCTTTCTGCGGACTACATTTTCAGCACGCTCATAGTTTATCAGATCTTCCAGTTCCATGCGGGCATATTCAAGACCGGCCTGTTTATCGTGGTTATAGCGCAAAAGCAGTTTTTCATAGGTCTCAGCAGACCGTTCATACTGCCGCTGGTCACGGTATCCGCGTGCATACTTGAAGAACCAGTTTTTCACCGGGCGGTAGAATACCGCTTCACCGAATTTCTGTTCTGACTGCGGATACAAACCGTTTTCAAGCAGAGTGTAGCCTTCTTTATACAGCAGCTCTGCACGAACAGGGCGAACAACAAATCTGCCTACCAGGAATACCGTTACCCAGATTAATGATGCTGCAACAACACCAGCAATGGTGAACGGAATAATGCGGTTTTTCAGCTGATATTCCAGCGACTGCTTATACGCTTCGTACTCAGCAGCAGTACGTTTTTCGTAGTTCAATGGAACCGGAATATGTTTATCTACCAGTTTTTCAACCTGATTAGCCAGCTGACGGGCAGGAATCCGCTTAAGTACTTTTTCAATTATTTCAAAGATGACTTCATCAGTAAAATCATTTGAAACAATAAGCTGTTCAATTTCTATACGCAGGTTCAGAGGATAGTATGCCAGGTTCTTCATGAACCGGTCATGCTCTTCTTCTGTCAGGCCAGTACGTTTTTCAGGTACTTCCTTTTTACGGCGGCCAAATCCGGAAGTTTTCTTTACTTCTACAGGGGTTGGCGTACTTCCCATTTCAAAATCTGAATATCCCGGTATCTGGAAATCAGATTCTGTAAAGTCATCGGTATTGGCAAAATCATCAGTGCCGGCGGAAAAATCACCGAAAGAAACATCACCCATGCCATCAGACAGGGAAAAATCCATAACATCGCCAACTTCAGGGGAATCTGAGACAGGAAGACTGAAACCGGAATCAGCAGACTCAGTGTCGTCACCAAAATTAAAGTCCAGATTATCCATGTTGAAATCGGTGTTGCTCAGGTCGGAAGTATCTGAAGTGTCCAGAGAAAAATCCAGGTTATCAAGGGTTGCATCGGTTGCGGTGTCACCAGCGGGATCCGAGGGGGCTTCAGTACCGAAATCCATTTCATCAAGATTGAAACTATCAGCACCCCCGTCAGTAGATTCAGTACTTACATCCAAAGAATCCAGTGTAAAGTCATCGGTGGCAGGTTCCAGTTCAAAATCCGGATTATCTACAGCGGTTGTGGCAAATTCACCACTAAAGTTTTCAGAAATATCGATTTCCTCACCAGTTGAGGTAAATTCATCTAATCCAGTAGATGTAAAGTCGTCTGCTTCCGGTACAGAAAAATCATCAGATTCAGGTACGGTGAATTCGTCGAGTCCGTCGGTAGAAAAGTCGGCTGCTTCTGGTACGGCAAACTCATCGAGTCCGCTAGTCGAAAAATCATCGACGTCAGGTGCTGTAAATGCATCGAGCCCGGCTGACATTTCAGTATTTGTATCAGGTACTGAAATGTCAGCTGCTTCTGGCACAGTGAAATCGTCAAGCCCGTCAGTGGAAAAGCCGTCAGCTTCTGGTACGGTGAACTCATCGAGTCCGTCAGTGGAAAATCCGTCAGCTTCTGGTACGGAGAATTCATCGAGCCCAACTGATGGTTCAGCATCTGTTCCGGGTACATAAAAGTCATCAAGTCCGTCAGTTGAAAAACCGCCGGTTTCGACAGTTTCGGGACTCTCCGGCTGAGAGGCATCAGTTCCTCCATTCAAAAGCTCATCAACAGAAAAATCGCTGAGGGTCGTTTCCAGTTCTTCAAGATCTTCAAGATCTTCCAGTTCTTCTGGTTCATCGTCAGCTGCATCAGCTGATTCCAGAGCAGGTTCATCAGCGCCTGATGCTGCGCCAGATTCAAAATCTGCCAAGGCCGACAATACATCAGCGGAGGAATCATCAGTGGTTATGTCAAAATCGGGTATTGCAAAATCAGCATTAAAAATGTCGTCTGCATCAGTTTCAGAGGCTGCAGATTCATTTACCGAAGGTTCACCAGATACATCTGCAAGCAATGCATCAATATCGATATCGTCAGTCTGAGTTTCAGAAGGTTCAGGAGCAGCAGTAACCGGGGCATCTTTTGCGGGCAGACCAAAGACAAAGTCTTCAGAATCAGAGGTATTTGGAAGATCGGTGGGAAATGGAACAGAAGGCATAATCTGCCCCTTAGTCTGCCGGATTTCCGGTTCATTTCCGAGAACTGTCATCTGATTACTGAATTCTTTAAGCTGCTGCAAACCTGGCATAAATCATTCCTCCACCCATTCTTTTAGATTTTCGCCATTTTAAAGTTGCTTCTTTAGCTTATTCTACCACAGTTTCCACCGGATAAAAAAAGGCTTATTTTTACCCTGTGTGTGCCGATACCAATAGAGAATATGAAACGTCTCTTTTTAGGCATCCTTTTTGCCGCCATACTTTCTTTGCCTTTGTATGCAAAGGACGATGACACTCCCATGGTCTATGATGACCAGTACACCATTGATACCATAATCACTGGTATTCGTGGTCCTGGTGCACCGTATGTTGCTGAAAATTATGCAGTATTCACCGCTCCTAAAGATGCCCGCCACGTTGGTATTTCTTTTGACTTTGAACAATACCGGCAGATTCATTCACTGCAGGAACTGGTCACTTACGACTACAACGAAGAACCGGTGGACAGCTTTCTGTTTTACATACTGGAACTGCCTGAAAACTGTACAGAACTGCACTACCGCATGATTATTGACGGGTTATGGACCACTGACCGGTTGAATCCCAACAAGCAGTACAATTATGACTACGGTACCTATTTAAGCGTACTGACAGTAAACCGCCCCTTCACCGTAAAGACACAGGAAAAAGATCCGCATCTGGTGACCTTTGTATATGAAGGTGAAAGTGGAAAAAGCATCAGACTGTCAGGGAATTTCTCAAATTGGGATTCCTTTATCTACTATCTGACGGAAACGGTACCAGGCCGGTATGAAATTACACTGCCGCTGACCTCAGGAACCTGGTACTACCAGTTTTACAGTGGTATGACCGCCATGCTGGATCCGAAGAATACTAACAGGGTATACACTCCGGAAGGCAGGGCGGCCAACATTATTACAGTAAAATAGTCAGTTGGGCGCGAATGTCACGGCTGCTGGCTGCTACGTACAGCATGCGTCCGCCAGTAGTACGGTGCCATTTGTCTCTGGTACCGTCTGCACGTGTTTTAAGAACAGCGCCCACATCCCAGTAACTTAAACTGCGCTCATCAACCTCTACGCTGACTGTACGGGTTTCTCCCGGCGCAATGCCTTCTACACGGGTAAATCCACACAGCTGCTTTTCTGCCATCTGCACATAGGCTGGAATGTCAGAAGCTGGTCCCAGATACAGCTGAACGATTTCATCACCGGTAACAGTGCCGGTGTTCGTTACATCTACCGTAACTTCAAAAGTTGCCCCTTTCGGTTCTACTTTTGCATTGGCGTAGGTATAGGTGGTATAGCTTAATCCGTGGCCAAAGCAGAAGGCTGGCTCCACATCAAACCGGTCGTACCAGCGATAGCCCCAGAAAATACCTTCTGTAAGCTGCAGAATATTCTTCCCATCAATTTTCTTTCCGTATTCACGGGTTAAAAAGTGATCCTGCGTATCAGACAGCGGCGTATCAGCACTGGTCTTTGGCCAGGTTTGAGCCAGTTTTCCCGTCGGGTTACGCACCCCAGTCAGAATCTCAGCCATAACAGGAGCTTCTTCCTGACCTGCCATGTAACCGGTGACAATGGCGTTTACTTTATCGCACCATTCACCTACGGCAACAGCATTTGAAGTCTGCACCACGACGGTTATGCGGGCATCTTTTGCTTTTGCTGCAATGACATCAGTAAGTAGTGCCTTCTGATCCGGCTGCAATCCGATGTCTCTGGGTTCCGGAGCAGCACCTGCACCAAATTCAAACCGTTTGTTATCTTTGGCATTTACGGCATAGAACACAATGTTCTTAGCCTTTGCGGCAGCCTGTACCGCCTCCGCATGGTCCTTCTGCTTCTTTGCAGGAGGTATCCACCGAATCTGTATCTGCAGGTCTTTTTTCTGCACGTCATGTTCAGCATAGGCAATAATCTGATATGACTTGCCTTTTTCCAGCTGGTACCGGTTACCGTTGTATGCCATACCGGTTTCCGTACAGACAACGTTGTCCCAGGGCCACTGGGTGCTTTCACGGGTGGTAATGCGGGCAATTTCTTTCCATTCGCCGTCGATGTTGATGAGGAATCGGGCAGGGCCACCGATGGAGCAGAGTTTCAGGTTGAATTCTCCGGTTTCAGGGGCTTTCAGGTAGCCGGACCAGGTGTAGTTACCGTGCTCATGGAACGCGTTGCCATCAGGTCCGTTCAGGTAGGTTTTAGATTTTGTACTGAAGTCCAGGGTAGAATCTACGCAGCAAAGTTCCCCGATGACTCCTGCAGGGGTATCTGCGTGACTGTTCCAGTCGCCCAGACCGATACGTACCCGCTCGCCGTCTTCGTCAGTGGCGGCGAACATGGCAAGGGCAGCTCCACCGCCGCCAATACCGGCAACCATGGGAGCCTTATCCCGGTCTTCCTGCGTTACGCCATAGGTGCGTTTTAGTCCCAGCACCGTACAGGCGGCATCCTGATACAGGGCATCGGCTGGAATTACCTCGCCCAGATAGTCAACACCGATATATGCCGGCACTTTTTTACCGGTTACCTGTTCAAAAGCTTCTTCTGCCGTTTTCATGCGGCACAGGCGACCATAGCTTCGTTCCTGCATTTCACCGGCAACGGGTACTTTGGTAGAAAGACCGATAAGGACTGTATCACCGCTTTCATCGATAGACGTCAGCGGCAGGGTGCCGTCATTTTTCAAAAGGGTAATACCTTTGGCAACGATTTCACGGGCCATTTCTTCGTGGCGTTCAAACATACCGCCGGCAACTTCTTCTTCAAAACGCCATTCACACTGAATGGGCAGCGGATGGTTCAGGTCTTCCTTTACTTCACCGTTTTCATCAAGTTCAACCAGACTCAGCATGCCGATTTTTCCCAGCGCATACAGACTGTGGCGGACAGCCAGATCAACATCATCCATGGTAGTTTCGCCTTTAACCATGCTTTTGATGATGCGGTCCGCATTCTGATAGGCTGGCAGCGGCATTTCCAGATCAAGACCTTTATTCAGGCAGTATTCGTGAACACTGCCCCAGTCACTCATGAGTACGCCTTTAAACTGCCACTGGTCACGGAGAATGTCTTTTAAAAGCCATTTGGAAGCAGAACAGTAGTTGCCGTTGACGCTGTTGTAACTGTTCATCAGGGCAAGGGCATTACCCAGTTTTATGGTATCTTCAAAAGGGCGCAGGTACTGTTCGTGCAATGTCTGCTCGTCAACCTGAACGTCAGGCATGTCAAACATGCTGCTGCCAAAACTGTTGGCAACGGTAAAGTGCTTGATGGTGGCAATAACGTTCTGGTCCTTGGTTCCCTTGGTTTCTGCTACGGAAAGGCGGCTTACCAGATAGCTGTCTTCGCTTTTCATGTCTTTGTTGCGCATGAAGTGGGGACTGTGGATGGTATCTACCTGGGGAGAAAGCTGATAGTTTCCGCTGGATGCAGCATTTTCTTCTGCAGCAATTTTACCAAAGTTGTATGCAGATTGTTCATCCCAGGTGCAGCCTAACAGGGCCGGCTGCGGGATGCCGGTAGTTTCGAGAATACCGGTTACGCCGGCAGGTCCGTCATAGAGCAGAGATTCAGGAATGCCCAGACGGGGGCAGCCCCACTGATACCCGGCATTACCAACTTTGCCTTTTTCTGCAGGTTCAATGCTTCCTGCAACCATACTGAATTTTTCTGTTGGGGTCATGGCACGGAGCAAGGCAGCAATTTTTGCTTCCACTACTTCATCTGACTCGATCTTATAGTCATTCCGGGTAAAATATGCCGGATACGTTGTGGTGTTTCTCATATATTCCTCCAATTCAGCAACACTCCTATTGTACTACGGGTTTTTGAAGAACTGCATAGAAAAACAATGTGATAAGTACCACTCCGTAACGATGATTTTCTTTAAGGATATGTCCGTAAAAAGTGTTGCCTATTGTCACCCTGAACTAGTTTCAGGGTCTCATTAAAACTCCACAAATCTACCGGATTGCCAGTACATGCAAAACCGCTGTGAATGACGTTACAACTGTTGAGTTTTGCGTTAGCAAAACTCAGTAAGGTTGTGTTGCATTGCAACACAACCGACCGTCGCTATTGGTGAATCCCGGCGGAGAAACTATATATAGTTCATGCTGCCGCATGAACGCCGGGCTTCAACAATTTTTGCCTGTACTGTCCCTCCTCTCGATTTGTGGTATCTCTATTCAATTCTCGTTGCTGTGTAGCATTCAGCAACACTTTTTACGGACATAACGTTTTTTACCACGCAATAGCTCTATTTGTTTCTTTTTACAGAAACATACTTGACAATGTTTCTATACATCGATACAGTGTTACTATAAACAGTAACAAACTGTCGTACAGTTCGTCATGCTGAAATGCAGATATGTCATGCTGGACTCGTTTCAGCATCCCTAAACGAGATCCCGAAACAAGTTCGGGATGACGCTGGATGACCTGATGCAGGTTCGGGATGACGCTGGATGACCTGATGCAAGTTCGGGATGAACAATGAAAAGGAGACTATAAAATGAAACACACAAAACTGATTGCTGCCACACTGGCACTCGCCCTTACCACTACCGTTGCATTTGCCGGTGGTAAAAAAGAAGCTGGACCTAAAAAATACAAAATCGGTATTGCAAAAATCGTACAGCATGTTGCACTTGATGCTGTTGAACAGGGTATTATTGATGTCCTGAACGAAAACGGCATTGAAGCCACTTATGACCTGCAGAATGCCAACGGTGACGTAAACACCGCAACCCAGATTGCAGCCAAATATCGTGATGAAAAAGTTGATGTTGCAGTTGGTATTGCAACTCCTGTTGCCATTGCTCTGGCAAACACCCTGCACACTACTCCGGTAGTATTCGGAACCGTAACAGATCCTGTTGGTGCAGGTCTTGTTTCTACGGTAGACCATGGCGAAAACAATGTAACCGGTATGAGTGATGCCATTCCTACCGAAGACCACATTGCCCTGTTTACTGAAATTGCCGGCATCAAAACTCTTGGATACATCTATACTTCTTCTGAAGCCAACAGCGTAAGCGCACTGGAACTGGTAGAAAGCGGCTGTAAAAAAGCAGGTATCAAACTGGTTACCCAGGCCATTACCAACAGTTCAGAAGTAAAACAGGCTGCAGAAACTATCGTAGACCGTGTTGACGGAATCTATCTTACCACCGACAATACAGTATTCAGTGCTTTGGCTTCTCTGGTAGATGTATTCGGTGAAGCTAAAAAACCGGTATTCAGTGCTGACGTTACCGGTGCCATGGACGGCGGCTGTATAATCGCCTTTGGTTTCAACTACTACAAAGCCGGACGCGCAACCGGTGAAATGGTTCTTGATATCCTGAATGGTGCAGATCCTGCAAAAATGCCGGTTCGCTTCATGACTGATGCCAGTGACAGCGACTTCCTGCTGGATCTTGATGCTGCTAAAAACTGCGGTATCACCATTCCTGCAAAATACGTTGCACAGGCCAACATGATTATTGAAAACGGAGTATTAACGGAAAAATGATTGAAAACATCCTGATTGAAGGTCTTATTTACGGGATGATGGTTCTGGGGCTGTTCGTAACGTTCCGGGTCCTGAACTTCTGTGATATGACTGTGGATGGCAGTTTTCCTTTAGGCGGCTGTGTTCTGGCCGCCTGCTTAACCCACGGTATGGCCCCAAGCCTTGCGGTGGGTTGTGCTTTTTTAGCGGGAATGATTGCCGGACTCTGCACTACCCTTATTTATACCAAACTGCGCATTCCTGACCTTTTAGCCGGTATCCTGATGATGACCATGCTCTATTCAATTAACCTGCGCATTATGGGTAACCACGCCAACGTTTCATTTTTAAAGATTCCGACTACCTTCAGCCGTCTGACTGCCTGGGTAAAGGCTACCCTTCCCGGATTCTCGCCGGACTGGGCACTGGTAATTTTCCTGGTTGTCATCATGATTGTGGTTAAACTGCTTCTGGACCTGTTTTTTCACACGGATTTAGGCCTTACCATGGGGGCTTTGGGAAGCAACGAACAGATGGTGGTAAGCCAGAGCGTTAACCCCAGCATTGTCCGGGGAATCGGCATTATGATTGGTGACGGTCTTGCCGCTTTAAGCGGTGCACTGGCAGCCATGTACTCAGGCTTTGCCGATGTTGGCAGCGGTACCGGTGTTGTTGTATCAGGTCTTGCATCCCTTATGCTGGGTGAATTTGTCTTAAAGAGCAATAAAATCGGCATGCAGACGCTGCGTGTCATTATCGGTTCCATCATTTACCGGGGACTTATGTATCTGGGCCGCCGCTACGGGTATGCCATCGGTATGACCAGCAATGACTTAAAGCTGATTACCGGTATCCTGATCATCATCTGTCTGATTGTGAGCCAGAAAAACGTTGGCGGATACCTGAAAGACCACCTGAAGAGGCCTGCTAAAACTGATGGAGGCGCCGCATGCTGACCTTAAAAGATATCGACATGACTTTT
>JAZLJW010000159.1:0-13579 GCA_045597345.1 Treponemataceae bacterium | reverse complement strand
TACAGCAACTTCACCACCAATACCTGTATCAATTTCATCGAATACCATGGTATCTGCCCCATCGGTATGAACAAGAACAGTTTTTAATGCAAGCATAACGCGTGAAAGTTCGCCACCTGATGCAATTCTTGCCAACGGTTTAAGGGGAGAACCGGGGTTTGCACTGATAAGGAATTCCACATTATCAATCCCATATGGTCCGCATTTCTGCAAAAGATCGGTTCCATCCTTTGGAGTTACAGAGACTGAAAAAACAGTATTGGGCATCCCAAGTTTTTTCAATACAGATTCTACTTCGGCTGCCATTTTTTTTGCTGCTTCAGTACGTTTTTGGGATATACTTTTTGCCGCTGCAAAAACCTGTTTTTCAAGTGCACTAACCTGCTCTGCAAGTGCATCGCGGGTTTCACCGGCATTTTCCAGCAGGGCAATCTGTTTTTCAGCATCGCTGCAGTATGCAATAACTTCAGTTACAGGAGATTGAACAGAAGCGGCATACTTCTTTTTCAGCTTGAAAAACAGTTCATTACGTTCCTGAACAAAAGCAAGTCTGGCTGGATCGAATACAAGGCTGTTTTTATAACTTTTTAATTCATCTGCTATATCAGATACTTCATAAAAAGCTGAGTCCAATCGTTCTGAAAGACTCTGCAATGTTCCATCGATTGAAGTAGCATGTGACAATGCTGATAATGCATGCTTCAATTGTGTCACAACATCAGTGGTACCAGATGACAGACAGTCTGTTGACTCTTCCAGGTCGCCATACAGTTTCTCATATTGACCGAGACGGCTTTCTTCAACTGCAAGTTCTTCATCTTCACCTGGCTTAAGCTTAGCCTTTGAAATTTCATCAACAGCAAAAGTCAGCATGTCAATTTTGCGCTCTCGCTCTGCATCACTGGTATCAAGTTCAACCAGTTCTTTACGCTTTTGAACCAAATTTGCGTACAAAGATCCAAAGGTTTCAACTTCTTTCTGCAAATCTGCATAGGCATCAAGAAATCCGCGATGGTACTGGGGATACATCAAAGACTGATGTTCATGCTGGCCGTGTATATCTACGAGAAAGGCGGTAAATTCCGTCAGGTCTGCACGTGTTATGGGGCATCCTTGAATCCAGGCAGCTGTTTTTCCGGTATCCTTAATGACCCGTCTGATCAGTACCCGGTCATCCTCTACATCAATACTGTGATCTTCAAGCCACATACGGGCTTCTTCCTGATTCTGTTCAAGCAGAAAAGTTCCGGAAACCCTTGCTTCGTGTGCACCTGAACGGATTACTTCCGTACCGCCCTTACCCCCAAGCAGAAAACTCAATGCTCCGATAAGTATGGATTTTCCCGCACCTGTTTCACCGGTAAGCACGGTAAATCCGCGGTTAAAATCAAGAGAAACGCTATCTATTAAGGCAAAATCTTTAATCTGAATATCTTCTAACATACAAATCTCCGGTTTTTTGAAATACTCTGCACTATTTCAATGTATTAGCACGCCATTGCAGCTTTGAACGCAATGCACTGTAAAAAACACTTTTTTCACAGCCAATCAGCCGAATTTTCTCATTAGCACTGGTTATGGTAATTACATCCTCAGTCAGTAACTTAAAAGTCTGCTGTCCATCGAAAGTAATGGCCATTTCAGCCCCTCTGGAAGGAAGTACCGTCACAGAAATAAGTGCATCACTTTTCAGTACTATGGGCCTGTTAGAAAGCGAAAATGCATTAATCGGACTCAGTATTAACGCCTGTACACCCGGATCAACTATAGGTCCCCCGGCTGCAGCCGAGTAAGCAGTAGATCCTGTAGGTGTCGCAACAATAATACCATCTGACCGAAACATACCGAATGGTTCATCATCAGCTGAAACCTGCAATTCTGCCAATTGCGCTACACCAACAGTGCGGACCACAATATCGTTTAGCGCAAGAGAGGTAAATGCAGTATGAACTCCCTGAAAATCTGACCGGATTACCTGACCATACAGTAAATTACGTTCTGACCAGGATATAGAACCATTCAGCCATTGTAACAGGGGATTTTTCCAGTCATCTTTAGCAATTCCGGCAATAAAACCAAATTCACCAAAGTTAATGGGAAAAACGGGAATTCCCCGTGGAGCACATATTCTTGAGGCAAAAAGAACGGTGCCATCACCACCTAAGGTAATAACAAAATCACAATCCGGCAACGGTAAACCGGCAGTTTCGCCCGAATAGTCATACATTTCCGAACAAACAGCATGCTCGGTAAGATATGACTGTACAATACCAGATTCATTCATGGCGCTTTTGTTAAATACATTTCTGACAATGACACATTTTTTCATAGGTAATAATCAATACTTTCTTACTTTTTCAGCTGTCTTTTCAGGGCAGAGTACCAAGCACTTTTGCAATTTTTGCTGCTTTCGCCTCGCCAAGACGGGGATATAATGGGAAATGCACACACCGTAGATACAGAGATGCTGCATTTTTACAGGCGGCAACACTGTTTGTTACCGTATCCGGTGTATCGTCTGTTATCCCACTGCGTTTTTCATAAACAGTTCCAGTGAATGCAAGCTGCACTTCAATTTCTTTACGTGCTGCATATGCAATAACATCCTTTGAACCACTGTTCAAAACCACAGGAAAATTGAAAACTGCCGGTATGATATCGTCACTTCCCGGCTGCAACAATGATTTATGTCTGCTCTGCATAAGAGAATGAACGTACATTTCTTTCATTTTTTTACGGGTTTCTTCGTTCTTATTCAACTCTTTAAGCTGGACAAAACCCAAAGCAGCATTTATATCAGGAAGTTTATCAGTTGCAGGAATTTCTTCCTGTAACGCCCGGAGAGCCGACCATTCCCGTGATGCAGGTGCCATCAATACAGCACCACCACCTGCAGTCAGAATATCATTCTGTTCCAGCCCAAGGATAGAAAAAGTTCCATAAGATCCTGTTCTTTTTTCACCAACACAAGCACCTGCATTTTGAGAAATATCCTCGATAAGGATAACACCGGTATTTTTCAGCATCTCGAAATCAGGGACAAGACCTGCTGTTTCATGCAGCAGGAGAACAGTACCACCAGCTTTTTGACCTAAAATAATCTCTTCTTCTGTAACCAGTGCAGTTTCCTGATGAACATCAAGAACGATGGGGGTATAACCAAGATTCAGCAAAGCTGCATATTGCCAGTCTGGAGCAAGGGCTGAAATCATTACTTTTCCACCTGGTTCCAGATTGACTGCTTTCAGTGCATATCCTAATGCAACTGAGGGACTACGCAGTGCAATTGCACCTGTAATACCAAAGTATTCCTTTACACACTGCACCAGACGCACGTTAAGCTCACCCGGGCCGATTTTTTCATCGACCATACAAGTGAGCACGGCATCCATCTCTTTACGACGGATAGTAGAACTATATGTCTGAATTTTCATGTATCTCTATCAGTACACCCGTTACCGGTTTGTACCCAGAATAGTCTGCATCTCTTTAGCATTAAAGAGCCTGCGGATATCCAAGACAATCAGATAACCATTCTCCTGACGAATAACGCCATGAATGTATTCGGTACCGATGCCACTCAACATCTGTGGCGGTGGTTTAACCTCTTCTGATTTGACCTGAACAACACGGGCAATACGGTCAATGATAATACCGATTTTAACGCCATCAAGATTCAGAATAATAAATCCACCCTGTGATTCTTCGTCTTCATCCTCATCGTACTGCATTTTTTCGATGCGGAAGCGTTTATGTAAACTGATAACAGGGATAATTTCACTACGAAGATTAAAAATACCTTCTACGTAATAGGGAGCGTTTGGAATAGGACGAACAGCCTGAGTTTTTACAATCTCTTTCACGTCCATGATGTCAACGCCGTACAGTTCTTCGCCTAACTGAAATGTTACAAGCTGAAACTGTGAATCAATTACTGCCATCTAACCCTCCGAATAGTAACTAATCTACTTATACCATATCACCCTTTCTCAAAATGCGTCAAATCATTGTGCAAATGTTTTTGTCACCATAAAATGACACCATTTCTAGTGAATTAATATGGGTACGGGGTGGATTTATGAGCCATGTGGTAAAAAAAAAGACAGCCAACACTGTCGGCTGCCCTTTTCACCACCCAAAAATATCATGCAACCGTATCCTGAAAACTGAAAACAGCTGGATACGGCAGGCATTAAAACGATATTACTGTTTGATGTTATAGCGTTTGTTGAAACGTTCGATACGACCGGCGGTGTCAACAAGTTTCTGCTTACCAGTAAAGAATGGGTGGCAAGCAGAGCAGATTTCAACGTTAATATCTTTAACAGTTGAACGGGTTTCAATGACATTACCACATACACAGGTAATTTTTGTCAGTTCGTACTCAGGATGAATTCCTTCTTTCATCATGTCCTCCAAAAATATAATATAAGGTTTGCCCGACAACCACTCGTACCAGATTCCAGTGCGCCAGCAGAAGCCACAAACCCCGCAAGTTCAAAGACTTAAGCTATTCTTACTGAGCTCCCATACTATTCATGGAACGTAAGAACGCTTCATTATTCTTACTTTTCTTCATTCTGTCAATAAGAAGCTCAATAATTTCCGTATCATCCATAGGGTTGATTACCTTTCGGAGTATCCAGATTTTCTGCAGTTCTTCTTCTGTAAGGAGCAGTTCTTCCTTACGGGTGCCTGATTTCTTGATATTGATAGCCGGGAACAGACGGCGTTCTGCAAGCTTTCTGTCCAGATTGATTTCCATGTTACCGGTACCTTTGAACTCTTCAAAGATAACTTCGTCCATGCGGCTTCCGGTTTCAATCAGAGCAGTAGAAATAATGGTCAAGGAACCGCCCTGCTCTACATTACGGGCTGCACCAAAGAACCGTTTTGGCTTGTGCAGTGCGTTGGAATCGACACCACCAGACAGAACTTTACCGCTGGTAGGAACGGTCTGGTTATAGGCACGTGCAAGACGGGTAATGGAATCAAGGAAGATAACAACATCCTGCTTATGTTCTACCAGACGTTTTGCTTTTTCCAGAACCATTTCTGCTACCTGAACATGACGGGTTGCAGGTTCATCAAAAGTTGAAGAAATAACTTCTGCATGAATTGACCGTTCCATATCGGTTACTTCCTCTGGACGTTCATCAATAAGCAGAACGATAATCTTTACTTCCGGATGGTTTGCATGAATTGCATTGGCAACTTTCTGCATGAAAATTGTTTTACCGGCTTTTGGTGGTGCAACAATCAGTGCACGCTGACCTTTTCCGATAGGACAGAACAAATCCACAATACGGGTTGATATTTCGTTGGTTTCGGTTTCAAGACGTAATTTTTCGTCAGGATACAGAGGAGTCAGGTTTTCAAAAGGAATACGGGTCTGTGCAGAACGGGTATCATCATCATTAACGGTTTCAATACGGAGAAGCGCAAAGAACCGTTCTTTTTCTGCAGGGGAACGAACCTGACCATAAATAGTATCACCGGTTTTCAAGTTAAAGAGACGGATCTGACTGGGAGAAATATAGATATCATCGGGACCCGGCAGATAGCTGTTCTGAGGTGAGCGAAGGAATCCGTATCCATCTGGGAGGATTTCAAGAGAACCGGAAGCAAAAATAATGCCACCGTGTTCAGTATGGCTTTTAAGGATAACGAAGATTAACTCCTGTTTTTTCAGGGCGGCCAGATCATCGCGCTGAATCTCATATTTTGCAGCCAGATTACGAAGTTCGTGCATTCCCATGGCCGTAAGTTCATTAATTACTAAGCGAGGCTTTGTTGCAAGTACCGCTGGATCCATTTCAAGCTGAGCTTCAATTGCAGCCTGAGTCTGAGCATCCTGATTATCGCGTTTATTTCTGTTTCCTTTTTTGTAACCGCTACGGTCACCCCGGTTCATACGTTCAGATTTTTCACCACGTTCAGGTCTGCCAGATAACTCCTGACGATTCTGCTGAGTCTGCCCATCAGTTCCCTCAGTTTTCTTTAACGCAACCCTGGGTTTCTTTACAACTGCACGAACTCTTCGGGGAGATTCACCCTCTGTTGCAGGAGCTTCTGCTGCAGTACCTGCTGTATTGTCTGTATTCTCCTGTGCTCCAGTAGAATTTTCTTGATTTTGTGGAGTCGTTTCAACAGTTACTGAGGACATATCCAGTGATAATTGCCCTTGTTCATTACTTTCAGATGATTCTTCTGAATGGGAAAAAAGTGGTGCCATTCGGGTACTCCTTAAGAAATCTTCTCGATTTCGTTTTTCATTCTCTGCTTATAATCACTCATAGACATGGAAAAAAGATCGATGGCAGGAATATCATCAAACATGGTTACCTTACCATCAAAAAGTACGTTTTCTGCAATCTTTATTCTCCGTGCCTTTATATCACCGGTAATAATACTACCGGAGCATAATTCAACGCTGTCTTCTGCGGTAATATTTCCATTTACTTTTCCGGCAATTACAATATTCAATCCGCTCATTTCATCAACGACACAGTCGCCTGTTTTACCAATCTCAAGATACCCTGAACTTTTGATAGTACCGGAGAATTTACCGGTGATTACCAGACTGTCGGTAAATTCCAGGGATCCTTCAAAACTGGTTTCTTCGCCGGCAACCGTTAACCTCGTACCGTTCATAGGAAAAATTTTAGCCATGTATTTCTTTCCTTTTTCTATTCAACACTATCAGTTTCTCGATTACTCCAATACAAAACAGAGCAACAAATAGAATTACCATCAAAACACCCGTCCAATCTCCATACCGGGTATATATTGTCTGTTTTTCACCACCAACCAAAGGGACATCAGCAATCAGATACGTCTGACAAAAAGGTTCAGCCTGAAGTTTTATGACACCATTAGGGTCAATATATACCGTTTGTCCTGATGCAGTAGACCGAACAGTTGGGACACGGTTTTCAACGCTTCTGAAAACTGCCATTGCAAGATGCTGCCTTTGACACGCCTCACTGTTTGCCCAGGCATCATTAGAAAGATTAATGAAAGCATGTGCACCATTACGTACAAAGAGCCTGCCCATTGATCCAAATGTATCTTCAAAACAAACCGGTGTGGAAAAAGAAAAATCCCCATGGCGGAATACCTTTGGATCATTTCCCGGATCCCAAAAATGTGTATCATTTTCTTCCAGCATTTTATACACAATAGGAAGTTGCTTTTTATAAGGGAACCACTCAGTAAAAGGTACCAGATGAATCTTATGATATGTTTCAGCTTCCGGTGGTATAACATTCTGTCCAGGCGTAAAAACCATTACGGCATTGTAATCAACCTGTCCGTATTTTCCATCAACCGTATATCCCATTTTACCATCATCATTACCAATAATAAAGCGGGAATTTTTGCTATTTATGTAATTTAACAGTTTTTCAACCAGCTCGAATTTATCACGTTCTTCCCGACGCTGGTAATGCCAGGTAATTCGTGGAATAAAAGAAGTTTCTGGCCAGACTACGTACTTAATATCAGGATTTTCTGAAAGAGCTTCATCTGATAAACGCATTAACGTTTCAAGATCACGTTCATAGGATGAAAAGCCGCCAACCCAGGGATCTGAATCAGTCTGAATCAATGCAACAGTAACAGTATCAGCATCAGAATACTCTTTTGGAGCAGCAATACCATACACTATGCAGCTACCGAGTAAAACCACCCAGATTATTCCGGGAATCAACTGTTTTTTAATACCTGTCTTCCAGTTCTTTACCCCATCCTGCAGAATAGAGGCTGCAATGGCTGAAAAAAAAGTTACAAGAGCACTTAATCCGAACACACCAATCAGGTCAACACATTGGATAAGGATAGGAGTCTGCCAGAAAGAATAAGCGGTTACACCGTAGGAAAAACCTGCAAAACCCAGCGTTTTTACAAATTCGTAGGTACACCATACTACCCACTGGGCATAAAACCGGAATTCAGGAAACAAATCCCCTGCACATTTCATCAGTAAAAAGGTCACGGCCAGATACGCACCGTACATAAGTGAAATTACCGGCATTGCAGCAGGATTGAACGTAGCAAGCCAACTGACATATACACCATAACCTGCTACACCATACAGAAATCCATACACCCAAACGAAAGGATATGTGACTTCTGCAACAATAAAAAAAACTGGAATTACTGAAAAAAAAGAAAGAAATGGTAATCCGGGTAAGAATAAATCGGTTGGATGTGGCAGAGCAAAGAGAAATACAGCTAAAACAAGGAAACCAAGATGCTTTAGCAGTACAGGAAATTCAGTGGGCTGTTTCATATCAATTACTCACACATCAGTAATAACTGACCCCTTATTTTGTTTGTACCGGAAGATTCATAACTTCCTTTTTTAATTCATAGCCAGAACGAAAAACAACAACATAATGTGGTTCTGAAGAAACCTTTTCTCCGGTTTTCGGATTACGGGCTGTTTTTCTCCCCTTTCGAAGTCTAAGTTCAAAGGTTCCGAATCCACGAAGTTCTACAGTAGAGCCATCACAAAGGCCTTTCTTTATGCTGCAAAGCGCTGAATCAATTACAGTCTGTACAAGTTGTTTATCACAGTTACAGTCCTGATATACATCATCAACCAGGCTGCTTCTTGTTATTTTTGTAGTATTTTCCAATTTTATTTCCATCACATTTTATATTTATATGTATTATATTAATGAATAGTGCGAAAGAAAGGACACTATACGCTATAATTTTTACATTTTTTGGGAAATTGTATCCAGAATAGGATAGAAGATAAAAAACAAAGGAAGCTGCTGGTTTTACCCTTTAACAGCCTCCCTCATACATAGTTGTTACTCGTAATTATTTCGAAGCAAATGTAGCGTTGAACAGCTTCATCATGCGTGACTTTTTGCGAGAAACAGCATTCTTAGACAAAATTCCTTTTCCGGCATCAGTGTCCAGTTCTTTAACCAGAGCTGCCAGTCTTTCGGAAGCAAGTGCCTGATCCTTAGCATGTACAGCTTCAAGATATTTTTTAGCGCTGGTACGTGCTGAGCTTTTTGCGGCTTTATTGCGCAGGCGGCGAACTTCGCTCTGCTTGTGTCTTTTTTCTGCAGAAGATTGTTTTACTGCCAAAGGAGACCCTCCAAAGATAAACTAGTAATTATGTTACAAAAACCTTGCCACTTAGTCAAGCAATGACGTAAGTTCACGATATAAAAAATGATGTATTGACTACGCTTAAGAAATTATATATATTCATTCGGTAATCGATTATATTTATTCCGGAGGCTATTATGGCAGGAGCCAGTAAAAACTCTCGTACTACCGTTGCAACTCATAAGTTCAACTGCCCATGCGGTGGTGTAATTGCTATGAAAACAATATTCGAAGGTGGAAAACTGAAGAATGTTGCAGTATGCGATTCTTGCAAACGCACTGAACGTCGTCCAAAAGACTTCAAATAATGCATTGATTTCAGCATTACACGCATTATCCTAACGAGCTGATACGAACAGTAAGACTGCAGTTTTTTCTGCAGTCTTTTTTTATTCTGTCACAATCAGAAAATTTCACTGCCTCAGATTTTTCTCTTACAGCCCCTGACGGTTAATGAACCGGGGAACCTTCTCCAAAACCTCAGAAAGAGGCGCAATACAACGGTAACACTCAGGTAAACTGTTGAAAAACAAGGAACCATACTGTTTCCGGATTAATCTGGCATCAAGAACGGTAACTGCTCCACAGTCTGAGGATCTTCGGATCAACCTTCCCACACCTTGTCTGAAATGAACAACTGCATCAGGAACACTTAATTCCATAAAAGGATTTCCACCACGGGTTTCTATAGATTCAGACCGGGCTTCAAATACCGGATCATTTGGAACACTAAAAGGAAGTTTTACGATAATAACGTGAGAAAGAGACGTTCCTGGTACATCAACACCTTCCCAAAATGAATCTGTTGCAAACAGAACGCTTTTTTCATCTGTTTTGAAAGTTTCCAGTAGTTTGAACCGGTCATCATCCCCCTGCATAAGAACAGTAATTCCTGTTGCTTCCATTGCAGAACGGGCTGCAGCGCATGCATACTTTAAAGAGTCATAGGACGTAAATAATACCAGTGCACGACCTTCTGATGCCTGAATAAGCTTTATTACAGCATCTTCCATCCATGGCTGAAAAGTACGATCCGAAGGCATTGGTGCATCCTGGGGAACAGAAAGCATCATATGAGTTTTATAGGGGAACGGAGAATCGAATGACTTTGTAACTACCCTCTCCTGGTCAGCATAAAATACCCCGGTACGACGCAACCAGTATGAAAATGTCTGACCTACGGTCAGTGTTGCACTGGTACATATTACGGTTTCCATCGGTTCGTAAATCCCAGTGTTCATTTTTCCTGCAATTTCAAGTGGAGTTTGAACTATCGTTGCAATCCAGTCACCATTTGATAATCTGCGCTTATTAATCCAGAAAACGGTGTCTTTTTTTTCTTCCCAATGCTCAAAACTGTTGCAAAGCTGACCTACAGTTTCAATTCTTCGCAGGATTTGCTTAGACTCCCAGACAACCTGAGTTTCCTGATCATCCTCTGAAATACCGGTAATAATGTTCCGTACCGCACCACAAAAATCTGATATAGCAACAGACAGCAGATGTACAGCATATAGAAACGGTTCTGCTGATGCTGCATTTTTTGCAGTAAGCCTCCAGGAATATTCGTTATTCATCAAATCAAGTGCTGCATCTTCTACATGTATTAATTTTGTTTTCAGTTCTTCGCTTAACGACACACAATGGGCAAGATCAATATCTGAGGTAGACAATGCATCAAGGGTAAACAAGAGGCCTTGCGCAGAACTTCTGCGTTTCCGGTATAAATAGTTCAACTGTTTAATAATTTTGTATTTATTTATAGATTCAGAAAAAAAGCTGGTAGCTGCATTTTCTATACCATGAGCTTCATCAAACAGAAGATGATGATATGGAGGAAGGACTGCAGTGTCATCATACCCGCTGCCAGCCATACGCATTTCTATGTCAGCAAACAGTAAATGATGATTGACGATAATTATTTGAGCATCTGAGGCGGATTTTCTTACTTTCTGTACAAAACATCTGTCTGCATACGGGCATTTACGGCCCATACAGGCGTCAGATTCGCTGTTAATTCTTTGCCACAAACTTTCCTGAGGTAAAAACGATAAATCACTTTTGGACCCATCGTCAGTTGTTTTTACCCAGGCAGCTATAGCATCAAGCTCATCAACTTCGTCAGAAAACAAATCCTTTTCTTCCAGAGTATCATGCAGACGTCTGAGACATACATAGTTCTGTCTTCCTTTAAGAAGAATACACTTAACATTTTTACCGGTAATCTTTAATGCTGCAGGAACGTCCTTCTGTGCCAGCTGCTGCTGCAGATTAATAGTACCAGTTGAAATAACTACCCGGTGACCTGAATGGGCTGCATACAAAATAGCCGGAATAAGATATGCATATGATTTACCGACACCCGTCCCTGCTTCAAAAACACCGATTTTATTTTCATTAAAAGCTTCAACAATTTCTTTGAGCAAGGACATCTGAGCCGGACGTTCTTCAAAATAATCAGAAGAACGAGCCAATGGACCTTCATTTGAAATCAATGATACAGCATATTCAGGGTTTATCTGATCATCAAATAATTCTTGAACTTCTTCCATATCAGAAGGCCTCCTGAAATCAAAATGCCAGAAGAAAGCAAAAAAAAAGGACTGATTTAACAACCAGTCCTTAGAAAGCATCTCCCGGGGGAATTGAACCCCCGTTGTCGGGATGAAAACCCGATGTCCTAACCACTAGACGAGGGAGACATACTCAACGAATAGAACTATATACAGTATGAAATAAAATGTCAATCAGGTTTGATATATTTTCTCATTATTTACGTGATACCTGATGTTACGGTCACCTGTATATTCATAATCCTGCTTAAAACTGTAATTCAATCTTTGCTGATAACGTATCATACAACCGCTGAACATCACTGTTACTCAATCCTAAATCCATGGCATTTTTGATATCTGTCATGGCTTCCGTAAAGTTACAAAGATTGTATTTTGCCAATGCACGTCTGTAGAACACGTGAGACTGATACGGGTTCAATTCAATGGAACGGTCATAGTAAGCAACAGCATCTTCATCGCGGTTTTGTACGGCACAAACAATGCCTAAATAGTAATAGGAACTGGCATTGTTCGGATCTTTTTCCACACTCTGCAAGAAGTCATTGAGGGATTCTGCATATTGATTTTTTGCAAAATATGCCATTCCTCGATGTTTGTATATAACTGACAATACGATTGTATTGGGTTCTGGCTTTACATTTATTATAGCAGTATAAATGAGTATGGCTTTATCAAGATCTCCTGAGTTATGTGCATGTATAGCATCGAGCATCATGTCATCAATAGTACCCCGTACATAGGGTGAAGAAGGTGCTGTATGTTCCTGAATCACTGTACCTGAGCCATAACTAAGATCAGCCATCCTTTCCCGAGCAAGGAAATCAGCCTGTTCATAAAACGTTTCACGGCGTAAATCTAATTCACTGTTCAACTTGTTCTGATAATCCCTGATCTCCTGAAATATTATGTCGGCAAGGCTTAATGTTGCATTAATTGAAGCCAGCTTTCTGCGTAACGGTAAATCAAATGGCGAAAATTCACTTTTATATACCAGTTCATGTTCAACTTCAGCCCATGCATCCTGAAGAATAGTCCGTATCTGAATCTCACAAACCAGACCTTGCGGCATACATAATTTATCACCATTACCGGAAAATTCAGTAAGCTTTTCAGGTATTTCGATTAAAATATGGAGCGATTCATAACCAAATTCAGAAAAAGATTTATCAGCACCTTTTCTCTCAATTTCAACAATTTTAAAATTCTGTACAAGCTGTTTTTCTACTTCCTGCAAATCTTCAAGAAATGCACAGATTACGCGTATTCCAATTAAATCAGTTAATACCGGTAATTCCTGCTGACCAAGACTTGGAGGTTTTATACGCAAAAGCTTTTTATAGTAACTGTTGAAAGACTTTACACGAGCCTTGAAAAGTGGCGTAGATGCAAGGTGAAGATTGTTTTTAATCTGATTTTGAACACCATTAAGTATGGCTGTTAACAGCGGTTTGTTTTTATCGTAAGCCTGCTGCAAATCTGAACGACGAACCGTATAAAGTGGTACTTGTTTATCCATATAACCATTCTACCACGCATTAATGGCGGGGACAAACAAAAAAAAGCCGTTCTGCAACCCAGAACGGCTAAATATTTTCTAGTTAAGAATGCGCTAAAGACTTACTGTTCATCAGCAACGATACTTGAAGTAAAGTCAGCTTCTGTTGCAGTTTTTGCTCTTTCGAGATAACGGTCTACCTGTTTATTACCAAAACGTGTCATTTCGAGAGTCTGTTTAGCATTTTCACGATCACTTACGATATGCCACAGGTCTTCATCTGCGATATCACGTTCAGTAATCAGCTGAGCTTTGTCGTAGATGATTTTAACATCTTTGAAGTAACCTACAAAGTCACCACCTACATCAGCAGCAT
>JAZLJW010000158.1:0-27950 GCA_045597345.1 Treponemataceae bacterium | reverse complement strand
TCACCCTGAACATGGATTCTTTTGGCAAACCGGAAATGGTTTATGCCACCGAACTTACCGGAAGCAATCTGCATGCAAAAAATACCTTTGCAGAGCCAGAAGCAGTGTCACCACATACAGTTTCTATGGTACAATCAGATGATGGAGTGTTTACTTTAAGAGTAAAACCCGCATCATGGAACATTTTCCGCTTTAAAGTGTAAGGAAGCGGTTCATCCGTAAGAACTGCAGCAGTTGGGAGCTGCAGTTTTTTTGGATATCATACCGTGCACGAGCACATACCACAGACAGAATCTGTAAAGAACGTTTTACATAGGAGACACCAATGAAAACAGTTGCCGGTATCGACCTTGGTACCCAAAGTTTGAAAGTATTTGTATACGATTACGAATCAAAGAAAGAGGTAGCATCATGTGCTCACCCCATCGACATTATTTCCGAAAATGACGGAACCCGCGAACAGAAGGCTGAATGGTACACCGAAGCATTGAAGATTTGTTTTGACGGTATTCCTGCCGATGTAAAAGCTACCATCAAGGCTATAGGTGTCAGCGGACACCAGCACGGATTTGTGCCATTAGACGCAGACCGCAAGCCTCTGTACAACGTAAAACTGTGGAATGATACTTCTACCGTTGCCGAATGCCAAGAGCTGACTGCAGCCTGCGGTGGTGACGACGGTGTTATCGCAGAATGTTCCAACCTGATGCTCCCAGGTTTTACCGCACCAAAAATTCTCTGGCTGAAAAACCACAAACCTGACGCTTTTGCAAAACTGCAGTACATCCTGCTGCCACACGATTTCCTGAATCTGGTTCTTACCGGCAGTTACGTAATGGAATGGGGCGATACTTCCGGTACCGCACTGTTCAACGGCAAAACCGGCAGCTGGTCTAAAAAACTGTGTGATGCCATTGATCCTAAAGTACTGACCATTCTGCCAAAACTGATCAAGAGTTGGGAACCAGCCGGTATGGTGTCTGCAGAAACTGCCGAATGGCTGGGGATTCCTGCCGGTATTCCGGTTTCTTCAGGCGGTGGTGACAACATGATGGGTGCTATTGGTACCGGTACCGTAGAAGACGGATTCCTGACCATGTCTATGGGTACATCTGGAACACTGTACGGTTACAGTGATGCAGCCATTGCAGATCCGGTTAACGGTCTTTCAGGATTCTGTTCAAGCACCGGCGGTTACCTGCCACTGCTGTGTACCATGAACTGTACTGTAGTAACCGAAGAAATCCGCGCCCTCTTTGATCTGGGTGTAAAAGACTTTGACGCTCAGGCTGAAAAAGCTCCTATCGGCGCAGAAGGTGTTGTCGTTCTGCCATTCTTCAATGGAGAACGTACTCCTAATCTGCCTCATGGTAAAGCAAGTATTACCGGGTTGACCCTGGCTAACACCAACCGTCCCAATATCTGCCGTGCTGCCATGGAAAGCGCCGTATTTGCCATGCGTGCCGGAATCGACAGCTTTAAGAAACTGGGATTCAGTCCGAAAGAAATCCGCCTGATTGGTGGTGGTTCAAAGAGCCCTCTGTGGCGCGATATTGTAGCAAACGTAATGAATGTTCCGGTTAAACTGCCGGTTTCAAAAGAGGCCGCTGCTCTTGGAGCTGCCGTTCAGGCTCTGTGGTGTCTTGAAATGACTGCCAAAGGAACTGTTGATGCAGCAACCGCAAAAGCTGCCATTGCCAGACTGTGTGCAGAACACGTTATCGTAGACCAGGAGCACGTTGTTAACCCGGTTGCCGAAAAAGCAGCTGCTTATGATGTTGCCTACGCTGAATACCAGAAACTGGTAGACACCGTAAGCCCACTGTATAAGTAAGACAAGCCCCCAGAGAAGGACTCTGGGGGCTTGTCTTTATTTGATGACAGTCCTGAAAATACGGGAAGGAAGGGAGAGACTGCCAAAAACTGTCGAAGGGCGGAACGATAGTTTCCTTGCCGCCCTTCGCCTGTAGCGACGCTAGCTAGCGGTTTTGGCAGGCTCTACCTGACTGGTAGTATTTTCAGATTCTGTATTGATTATCTCTCTTCGACAGAGCCGTCTTTATGTGAAATGAACACGATTGGTTTCCGCTGGGTAAAGAATCCGTTTTCGATAACACCAACAATCTGATTAATCTCAACTTCCAGTTTTGCGGCATCTACCGGGTTCTCCCAGGTACAGTCCAGAATAATGTTGCCATTATCGGTAATAACCGGACCGGCTTTTTTAACTCCTTCACGAACTTTTACTGTAGCTCCAAGAGCAGTCAGTTTTGCCGTTACCGGTACACGAGCCTGCTGCAGCACTTCTACCGGCAGAGGGAACTTTGTACCAAGATCCGGTACGGCTTTTGATTCATCAGCTATGATTACCAATTGAGCAGCGTTGTATTCAACCAGCTTTTCACGAAGATGTGCAGCTCCGCCACCTTTAATCAGGTGACCTTCCGGGCTGATTTCATCAGCACCATCAATAGCTAGATCAAGAGCGCCTGCAATTTCACGGCTACCCAGTTCATACACAGGAATTCCCAGATCTTCGCAGGCAATGCTGGTCTGAAAACTTGTGGCAACAGCCTTGATTTCCGACAACGTGCCGTCAGCAATGCGCTGGGCAAGGCGTTCAACGGCCGGCATGGCAGTACTGCCGGTACCCAGACCGATTTTCATACCGCTTTTGATAAGTCCACGTTCAATCAATGTATCAATGGCGTGAGCAGCAACCAGTTTTTTCTGCTCTCCCTGTGACAAATCACTCATAATCAACTCCTGTATACAGTTTGAACTGCTGATGTCCCTGATAGGCCAGCATGCCAAATCCATTTTCAACAGCGCAGCCTGCCTTTTCAGCACGCTGCAACATGGGAGTTCTTGCCGGCTTATAGATAACATCGTATACCTTTTCATGTCCATGAAAGTTATAGAAATACAAGGGATCATTGGTCTGGTCAGGAACCTGATCAAAACACCCGTTTCCAATTGAGGTGGTCTGAATGATGACATTGGAATAATATTCCAACATATCAAGTCCTTCTGCACTTAATGGAGCATATTTAAAACCATATTGATCAGCCAGTTTTTTCGCTTTTGATACAGTACGGTTGAAAATACAAGCACGACCATGCATCTGTTTAACCACATATGCAGCAGCCTTTGCAGCTCCACCGGCTCCAATGATGGCAACCTTCTTTCCGAACAAAGAATCTCTATTCAAAAATTCATTCAGAGCCTTTCGTAATCCGTAAGCATCTGTATTATATCCATTCCAGTCGTTACCATGCTTTACGATAGTATTGCAGGCTCCAATATCACCAACTTCCACAGAAACCTGTGCAAGATTAGGCATGACCGTTTCTTTATAAGGAACGGTAACGGAAATTCCCTGCATACCGATTTCATCGGCCAGACGGAGAGTATTTTCGATAGAATCTGATGGAACAGGTATATACACACTGTTCATTCCATGAGCCTGATACCCTCTATTGTGCAACCGTGGACTATCGGTAACTTTCAAAGGCCATCCGGTAACACCAAAAATTCTTGTATTATCATCCTGCTGCCGAAAGTTATAGACATCACAAAGCGTTTTAGGGTCAATCTGGCCAAGAGCCGAAAGGTTCTGTTCTGATTCGGAAGCTGTAGTATACGTCAGATACGACCCAAGTTGGTTTGCAAGAAGGCGGGTACACATTCCCATTCCACCCATTGCCAGCAAAATGCGGTCTCCCTGTAAATCACGAGATTCCCTAAAAAGATTAGTAATATCATTCAAAGTCTCGGGCATAAATGCAATTTTTGGAATTTCAAAACCGGTTGTCCGCATGTGCTCCATACGTTCACGAAAGTTTCTCTCTGCCCCGGTCATGTTGTGATAGCTGCGAATGATACGGGTACCAAACGCCAAAGCAGCATCCTGCAGACTTGGAACGTAAAAATCATCTTCCAGATCAATATACGCGTAATTTTTGCGGGCATCCTGCTCTGCAAAAGCCAAAGCTCTGGCGTATAACGTTGTACGGGCAGCCTCGCCTTCAACAAAGTTACCACCATCAACAGTACGCCGGATAGTCAGACAAACCGGCAGTCCAGCTTTTTCAGGGAAATGTCGGAGTGAAAGCCGCTCGTCATACTCAAGGAAATCGACACGCAATTCAGCAATATCAATGTAATTACGATATCGCTCAATCATTTCCAGATCTTCTTTAAGAGTTTTCCCGGTCAGGCAGAGACAGATTTTTGTTCGTTCCATTTTTCAATTCCTAAAACATATAAGGGGCTGACTACAGCCCCTTTTTTACATTATGCAGTTATTTTTTTAACCTGTCTGTTTCTGATGATTACCAGCATTACGATAATTGCAGCAACACCGAGAATCCATGGTAAAACAAAGTTTTTGCACATACCGGCAATGATGTAGCAGACAAACGAAATGGCTGCAACACTCAGAACATACGGCAACTGTGTAGAAACATGATTAACATGGTTACACTGGGCTCCTGCACTGGCCATAATGGTAGTATCAGAAATAGGTGAACAGTGGTCACCGGCAACAGCACCAGCCATACAGGCTGAAATACAGATGATGCGGAGTGTATCACCGGCATCAGGGAAAACAGCAATACAGATAGGAATAAGAATACCGAAAGTACCCCAAGAGGTTCCGGTAGCAAACGCCAGGAAACAGGCAATAACAAAAACAATAGCTGGAAGGAAGTTCTTCAGATTTCCTGCAGAACCGGCAACGATTCCTGCGACATAGTCCTTGGCACCAAGACTATCGGTCATACCTTTCAGAGTCCATGCAAGAGTCAGGATAAGAATAGCAGGAACCATGGCTTTGAAACCATCTGGAACGCAAGCCATGCAGTCCTTAAAGTTCAGAACTTTGCGGCAAACATACAGGAGCAGAGTAAGAACAAGAGCCACAAAAGAACCAATTACCAGACCAACAGAAGCATCACTGTTTGCAAAAGCATCGATAAAGTTGTGATACGTGTCACCTTCATCAAAGAATCCACCAGAATAAATCATGCCCAAAGTACAGAAAATGATGAGCACTACGATTGGCAGAACCAGGTCAATAACTTTACCGTTTGTTGCAATCTGGTGATGAACTTCAGTTTCATCATCTTTTTTCTCGAGCATTGCAGCTGCCTGTTCAAATTTTGCCATGGCTCCGAAATCTACATTCAGAAGGACCATTGCAAACAGCATGATCAGAGTAAACAATGCGTAAAAGTTATAGGGGATTGCCTTGCAGAACAGAGCCAGACCATTTTCACCTTCAGTAACAAAGCCTGAAACAGCAGCAGCCCATGAACTGATTGGAGCGATGATACAAACTGGGGCGGCTGTGGCATCGATGAGGAATGCCAGCTTTTCTTTTGAAACACCGTATTTGTCAGTTACCGGTTTCATAACTGAACCAACGGTAAGGCAGTTAAAATAGTCATCAATAAAAATAAGAATACCCAGACAAATGGTAGCAAGCTGAGCACCAATTTTTGTCTTGATGTGCTTCTTTGCCCAGTTACCGAAAGCAAGAGATCCACCTGCTTTATTCATCAGAGCAACCATGGTACCTAGAATTACCATAAATACCAGAATACCGGCATTATAGCTGTCAGAAAGCTGGGCGATGAGGCCATCTGAGAAAACATGGGTAATGAATCCGGCAAATCCGGCTGCAGTAGAAATTGCATAAAAGACACCACCGATTACAATACCAACGAACAGTGATGAATATACTTCTTTAGTTAATAAAGCCAGGGCAATAGCAACAATGGCTGGAACAAGCGACCAGAATGTACCAATCATTTGCGAACGCCCTCGTAGATTGACTTATCAAGTGGATTTGTAATTCCAACTTCTTCCAGAGTTTCAAGCACCTGAATAGCATATTCCAGCTGATCCAGAGTTCCCGCTGAACAGAATGTTTTCATCTGTTCAAGAGCTTTTACTGCTTCTTCATTTGTCATAAAAGTACCTCTTTATTATGTAACCCACAGGTGGTTTTTACTGAACTGTTGTACGCCCGATTTCCTTACCCTGTACAGAAAGAACCAGAACAGAATAACGGGGAACAGCATAGGGTATCGTCAGTTTGCCACCGGTATGGCGCAACGTTACCAGGTTATAGGTACTTCCATCGAGAGCTTCAACATCAAGAGTAACATTCAGTGCATACGGATAATTAGGCAGACTGGTTTCATAAATACCATATACGTTGTTATTGACCATTTTATCAGGGATAGCAATTTCACATCTTCCGACAGAGTAAATAGGACAGGTGCCGTCTTCTTCACTGAACTGAGCAGAAGATTTCTGAGAAATGATGGTACCAGGAGCAACGCCTTCTTCTGCAGTTACTGCAGTAAACTGATATATAACTTTGTAGCGGCTCCACATAAGCAGAGCATCATTCAATGACATACCTACAAGCCACGGCATGATGGTTGTTTCATTAGCCGGGCCACTGGATACAACCAATTGAACGGTAACAGGTCCATCAACTGCGGTATCCGGTGGTGGATCCTGTTCCAGAATTGTACCTGCAGGAGAATCATCAGTCTGATACATAGGAGTTTCTGTCAGCTTAATCTGCTGAACAGCAGATCCGGCAAATTGAGTCTGCAGCAGAGAATGCACTGCATCAACCGTTAATCCGGTATAATCCCCTACCCGGTCAACTACAACACCTTTACTGACAACCAGATTAATGCGGCGTCCAGCTTTAACAATGGTACCAGGCTGAGGATTCTGTTCAAGAATCATGCCTTTTTCAGATGCACTATTGGAATACCGGAGTGAAATTTTTGGATACAATTCCTTTATCTGCATGGAAAGAAGTGCATCTTCCAGACTTTCTCCAACCACGTTGGGTACCAGTACCCGTTCCGGACTTTTTACAACCCAGAAAAATACTGCACAGAAAATTGCAGCCATAACAACAATTGTAGAAAGCACGGTAAACACCAATGCTCCAATACTTTGCTGCAAGCTATCCATGCATTTTTGATAATCAATTTTAAAATTTGACCATGAAATCTTTTTCATACTGCTCCGCAAATAGTTCCAATAAAGTTTCTGGATCCGTTAAGAAAATCCATATGGGACATGGCTTTTTTAGCCTGCCACTGTAACGTCTGAAGCGCAAGAATGCCGTCTCCAGTCTGAATTAATATGCCGTCTTTTTTTGAAACACCCAGCACTTTTCCCGGTACTGCACCGGTACAGTCTGCACCGCATGCTGCAACGTCTCCGGTAAAGATACCTGCTTTGTGAATCCGAAGCTGTAAACCGTTGGCAGAGGTCCAGCAAAGTGGCCATGAATAGAAAGCGCGAATCTGAGCATCAATTTCTGCTGCGGACCGGCTCCAGTCAATGCAGCCATCTTCTTTTTTCAGCATTTCGCAGTAACTGCTGCCTGTAGCAGCCTGTGGAGTTGCAACAGCAGTGCCGTCTGCCATGGCTTGCAGAACCTGAATAATAAGGTCAGCTCCCTGTGCGGCGGCTGTATCAAGCAGGCTTTCTGCTGTTTCGGTACCGGTAAGGGGCAGATGAGTCTGCAGAAGGATATCACCGGTATCCATTTCAAGAGCAACTTTCTGAATGGTAATGCCTGTTTCCGGTTCCCGGTTCAGGATAGCAGCCTGAGCAGGTGCACAGCCGCGGTATTTCGGAAGCAATGACGGATGCAGATTGATGCCGCCAAGAGGGAACAACTCCATAAACTTAGGCCCAAAAATACGGCCATAGGCAAAGCACACCAGAATATCGGGCTGCAGGGCTGCTACGGCTTCACGGGCTTCTGCCTTTAAGGTTTCCGGCGTCAGCAGGATAAGGCCCCGGTTAATGGCAACCTGCCCTACATCAGTAGGAGTAAGGTCGCCGTGACGACCCTTTGCCGTAGGTGGATTAGTGAGAACTCCTGCAATTTCAAAACCGGCAGGCAGTCTGTCGCACAGATCATTGAGAACAGTGGCTGAAATATCGGGGCTGCCGGCATAGAGAATACGCATCAGTCGCTGATCCTTTTTGCATTGATACGTGCAATTTTAGCTTCTTTTTTTGCTTTGGCAGCCTCTTTCTCGCGACGGCGTTCTTCACGACGTCTGCATTTTTCTGCTGCTTTTTCTGCAAACTCAGGGTCCCCGCGGTCAATGTACATGATACCGTCAAGGTGATCATACTCGTGCTGGATTACACGGGCCAGAAAACCATCAGCTTCAATGGTAAACGGTTTTCCTTTTTCGTTAAGGGCCTGCACGGTGATTTTTGCAGGACGCATGATTTTTTCGTACAGTTTTGGAATAGAAAGGCAGCCTTCTTCGTACTCGCACATTTCTTCCGAAGTAGCAATTATCTGGGGATTGATGAACACTCGTTTCACATCATCGTCGCCCACACAGACAAAGTAGCGCTCGTTGATTCCTACCTGTGGGGCCGCAAGTCCTACGCCATCTGCAGCAAACATAAGTTCAAACATTTCTTCAATGTTCTGTTGAAGTTCCGGAGTAATTTCCTTTACCGGTTCCGATTTCTGACGCAGTCTTTCATCGCCTAAAATAACAATTTCCATGGACTCATACTATCTGAATCCAGTCAAATCTTCAATTAGTAACAGAGGCTATAGCCGGTAATTGTTTCTATTTATAATAACAAAATCCGTTTATTGTATTGACCTATCTATAAAAAAATTGCTATTAATTACGTATGCAGAACGAAATCATGAAGACCGCGCTTATTGCTGAATTCGTAGAACAGAATATTCAGGACGCTATGGACGTCCTTTTCTCAGAATCTGATATCGGAGCACAAAAAAAAGCTGCTGCTGAAATTGCGCAGTTCTTTGGAGCTTCTGCAAACATCAAAAATGCGTTGGAAGAATCCGACACCACAGAACAGGAACAGAAACTGATTTCCAGTTTCCACAACAATCTGAACCTGCTTGTTCAGAAAACCTGGGTTGAAAAAGACGATATTACCTTAAAAGAGCAGATTACTTACCGTCTTGATACTCTGTGCAAAAACCTTACTCCGGAAAGCTACAACACTTCTTACGCAGAAATTGTTCCCATGCTGAAAGATGCCGTGTACCTGATGTTTGGCGCACAGGCTCAAAAAGAAGACTTTACTGAATACGCATTCCGCATTGATCCCGGATTCGGTGTATTCTGGTGGTACATTACCTGTCTGCCCGAAGAAGCCCCCGCTACCTCAATGGAAGCAAAAATCAAACTGCTTCCCGGATTCGTGTTCATGTCAAACTTCTAAATAACCGTGTGTACACTTGGTGTGGCGAAATCCGTACAGGTGCGCACATCAAGGGGACACCATGACACTTGAACCAGTATTCCTTTCACTGCGGGAGGGAGCCTGTAAGCTTGCTACGCTCAACTCCCGGCAGAAAAACGCAGCTCTTCTTTCCGTTAAAAAATCACTTTTAGAACATCAGGATGCTATCCTTGCCGCCAATGCTACCGATGTGGCTGCAGCCCGTGAAAAAGGTACCAAAGAAAGCCTCGTTGACCGTCTTTCATTGAATCCCCAGCGGTGGCAGGGTATTGTCGGATGCATTGACACCGTTATTGCACAGACCGACCCGGTTGGTCAGGTTGTTGCAGGCTGGAATACGGTTCACGGGCTTTCCATCCGTCAGGTTCGCGTACCACTGGGAGTTGCTGCCATTATTTATGAATCCCGCCCCAACGTTACTGTAGATGCCTTTGCTCTGGCATTTAAAAGCGGAAACGCCATCCTGCTGCGCGGATCTTCTTCTGCACTGAACAGCAATAAAGCTATTGTTACGGCCATTAAAGAAGGCCTTACCGCCGCCGGCGATGAAGATGCAGCCCTTGAGGATCTTTCAAAAGCCGTAGAGCTGGCACAGAGCGGACAGCGTGATGAAGTTACCGAAATCCTTACCGCCAAAGGATACATCGATGTTGCCCTGCCCCGCGGAAACGCACCTCTCATCAAAATGGTATGCGAAACCGCTACGGTTCCGGTTATTGAAACCGGCAGCGGTATCTGTCACCTGTATGTTGATGACAGTGCCGACATTGGGCGGGCCGTAACCATTGCTGAAAACGCAAAACTGCAGCGCCCCGGTGTCTGCAACGCCATAGAAGTATGTCTGGTAAACCGGTCCGTACTGGGTGAGTTCATTCCAAAACTGACTGAACGTTTTGCCGGCCGCGCACAGTTCCGATGTGACCCGGAATCCCTGGTGTTCATGCAGGCATGTCCCGAAGCTGAAGGTCATGTTATTGCCGCAGGCGAAGACGACTTTGACACGGAATTTCTGGACAACATTCTGGCCATTAAGACCGTTGGAAGCGTGGAAGAAGCTGCAGCCCACATCAATGCCCACAATACAAAACATTCAGAAAGCATTGTAACAGCTGATGTTGCCCACGCCCGGTACTTCCAGACCGCCGTTGATGCAGCCTGCGTATATGTAAATGCCAGCACCCGCTTTACCGACGGTGAAATGTTCGGTTACGGAGCAGAACTGGGTATCAGTACCCAGAAAATGCACGTACGCGGCCCCATGGGACTTACTGCCCTGACCACCGTAAAATACTTGATTGATGGAGATGGTCAGATACGCTGACCTTGGAGATAGAAAAAAATGGATACATTAACACAAACAGTTGCTGACGCACGAAAAATCGTCATTAAAATCGGGTCAAATACTCTGGCAAAACCAGATGGCACCATGAACTATGAATTTATGCAGGGATTTGCTTCTCAATGCGCCACCCTGATGAAAGCCGGAAAACAGATCGTACTGGTGTCTTCCGGAGCACAGGTTGCAGGTGTTTCTACCCTGGACCGCTGGGCCCGCAAAAAGGACATTCACTATCGTCAGGCCTTGTGTGCCATCGGTCAGGTAGAATTGATGGATAAATGGCGCAGTGCCTTTGCGGAAAACGATATTCACATTGGGCAGCTGCTGTTTACCAAAGACAACTTTGAAGATGACCAGAGTACCCTGAACATGCGCAATACCCTGTTTACCCTGGTTGATGAAGGCGTTGTGCCGATTATCAATGAAAACGACAGCGTTGCCTTTGACGAAATCCGGAGTATTGGTGATAACGATAACCTGTCTGCCCTGACAGCCATCCTGTGGAATGCCGATCTTTTGATTCTGTTAAGCGACATTGATGGCGTATATACGAAAAACCCCAAGGATTATCCTGACGCCGAACTGGTACAGGTTGTTCCGGATATTGCAAAGCTGCGGAGCGAAATTACCATCGGATCTACCAACAGTTTTGGTACCGGGGGTATGGAAACCAAGCTGGAAGCTGCAGAACGGGTGGTACAGTATGGCATTCCCATGGTGCTGACCAATGGCAGTGCACAAAACGTTCTTACAGCGCTGACCGACGGCAGCCGGGCCGCCACACTGTTTCTGGCGGACTAACTGCAGAATGTGTATCTGAAAATACTACCAGTCAGTCAGAGTCTGACAAAACCGCTCGCTGTCGTCGCTACAGGCGAAGGGCGGCAAGGAAACTATTGAAAATCATGCTCCGCATGATTACCGCCCTTCGACAGTTTTTGTCAGACTCTGCCTTCCTTCCCGTATTTTCAGATACAGAACTTCAGCGCAACATGATAAAAATGAGGAGCATAGAACTATGGGATTATTGGGAAAAACTGAAAAACTGGAACAGCAGGTTCATACAAAAGTAGGATTTATTGGATGCGGTATGATGGGAAGCGCCCTGATGACCGCCGTAAGCAAAGTTGTGGCAGACGGTTGTCTTTTTGGATACGACCAGAACGCTGCAACACTGGCAAAAGTTTCTGCAGATACCGGCGCTACTTCCTGCACCAGTGCCATTGACTGTGCTGAAAAAGTTGACGTTCTGTTTCTTGCCGTTAAGCCGGCTTATGTACCGGAAGTCTTAAAGGATATTACCTCCATTATTCCTGCAGATCAGATGCCGCTTCTGGTATCCATTGCTGCCGGTGTAAAAATTGACACCTTGAAAAAACTGGCACTGACAAACTGCCGCTTTATCCGTTTGATGCCGAACCTGCCGGCAACGGTTGGTGAAGCCATGATAGCCCTTACCTGCCAGAGTGAAATTACTCCGGAAGATGTTCAAACCGTAGCAACATTGCTGGCAAAAGCAGGCGTTGTAGAAATGGTACCGGAAAACCTTATGGACTGCGTTACCGGTGTTTCAGGCAGTGGTCCGGCATTTGTCTTTATGTTTATTGAAGCTTTTGCAGATGCAGCCGTTAAGCTGGGCATGCCAAGAAAACAGGCGTATACTTATGCTGCACAGACCGTAAAAGGGGCTGCTGCCATGGTTCTTGAAACCGGCCGCCACCCTGCAGAACTGAAAGATGCCGTATGTTCTCCTGCCGGAACCACCATTGCCGGTGTTGAAGCTCTGGAAGAAAACGGATTCCGCCAAGCGGTCATGCAGGCAGCCATTAAAGCTACTGAACGAAGCATTCAGCTGGGAAAACCTCAAGACTGAGAATTGGAGTAAAAAAATGAAGAAAAGTGAACATGACGATAAAATCAGATCATGGCTGTTCCTTGCTGCCGGAATCTGCGAACTGATTGCAGCTGCCATCGGTTATTTTTCCGGAGATTCTATTGCAAGTCTTGGAACAAACTCTGTTCTGGCAGTGATGTTCTTTGCATGCGGCCTGATATACAAGCCTGGGAAAGCAGAATCAGCAGATGCTGAGGAAAAGAAAGAAAGCTGAGGGGTTTGCAAGGGGCTGTGCAAGAACAGCCCCTACTGATATTACAGTTTATAATTTTTCACTGCCGATAAAATTCAGAGGAAAAACGGTCTCTAAAAGGATAATTGCCTTTCTTAGCCTTATTTTCCGTTTCATAATAATCTAGAAATTGAACATAGGTTTTATCGGGACCTCCCGAAGTTCCAGACCCTGGAATAGCTTCAGAGCTATAGGGATTCAAGACATAAAACTCAATACATACTGCATTAATATCATTTTTATTTTCAAAGAAAAAATAAATTGTATCACCATCTTTGGTAATGAACTTCCAGGTGTATTCATCATTCAGTTTGACAGAATACTTCAAATACAGCTCATTCTCGTAAGTAATCCAGTCAGCATCAGTTGCTGTAGTAAACACATGATTACTGAAATCAATACCCGTATTTTTATAAGAATACCCAGAATCATCTTCATAAGTATAAGTATTTGCAGCCCACTTCATGCTGCCTACCTGCCATTCTAAAACAGAGGCCGTATAATTCCCATCCAGCCAGTAATTGTCACCGGCTTTAAAGATGTAGGTACCTTTCAGGCGGTATACGGTGCTTCCGTTGTATGTGTAGTCAGTTTCTTCAAACTGAAATTCAGAAACACTTTTGTACGGAATGTAATCTTCCTTTTCAATATCAGCAAACACCGGATTAAATGGTGTGTTTGCATCAACGGTAATTTCGGTTTTTGTTGATTCCGGTTCTCTTGGACAGCCGGTACATACCATCAGAGCTGTAAGGGCAAGAATGATTCCTGCTGTTTTTTTCATGGGTAGTAACTCCTTGTTTAGTTATCAAGATTATAAAAACGGCGAGCAACGCGAAGCCGTTTTTATAGGATTTTATCAATCCTATACCCAGTTTAAACTGGGGCGCTTGCAACAAAAAATTCAGATTTCTAAAGAATTTTCATACAACTCGCTTTTTTTTCGCAAAATCCCCTCAATACATCTTATGTACAAAATTCATCACTATTTCGCACATCCATGTGCGACCGCTGCCGCGGGGGCTTTAAAGAGGTGTGATAAAAATACGTCCTTGTATTTTTATCACTGGCATCTTGCTCCGCGAGCTGCGTTATCGCACATCCATGTGCGACCGCTGCCGCGGGGGCTTTAAAGGAATTTATATGACAAACCGAAACCACAAAGATCGTCTGTTCGTACGTATTTTCAGCGACCTTGAGCACAAGGACTGGATTATCAGTCTTGTTAATGCTCTTTCAGGTACCCATTACACCGAGGATGAACTGATAGAAGTAAACACTATCGAAGAAATCCTCTACATCAAGATGAAAAACGATGTGTCGTACCTTATCGACCATCAGCTGTTCTTAATTGAACACCAGAGTTCATTCAACCCTAACATGCCACTCAGGGGACTGATATACTTTGGACAGTTATATGACAGCTACATTCAGCAGCACAACCTGAACGTGTATTCGACCCGACGCATCAAACTGCCCCGCCCTCATTTTTTTGTCATGTACAACGGGACCAGAGATGTACCTGACGTATTACAGTTGCGGCTTTCAGATTCCTTTGATAATGACGGTACCGATACGCCAGATGATATCGGATTTGAATGGACTGCCACCATGTACAACATCAACGCAGGACATAATGAAGACCTGCTCAGCGACTGTCTGCCATTAAGCCAATATTCACAGTTTGTGGCCATGATTCATGAAAACCGCAGAACAGGGCTTCCTCTTGACGCAGCCTTGGAGCAGGCCGTAGACTATGCTATAAATCTTAACTTTCTGGATGGTCTATTCCTCAAATTGAAAGGAGACATCATGAGCATTTTATTCAAGGAATACACTGACGAAGAAGCCAATGCGCTCTTCTACCATGACGGTCATGATGTGGGCTACGATGAAGGCTTTGATGCCGGACGCCTTGAAGGCTATTCAGTAGGTGCCGCAGCTGGTGCAGCTGAACAGCGTGCAAAGGATACAGCCGAACTTGCGGCACAAGCTGCTAAACTTGCCCAATACGAGAAATTATACGGTAAGATTGAACTGTAGATTGTTCAGCAGCTGTTCAACGGCTAACGCTGCCCGGTAGAGACGCAGTTCATCAAGACCATACATGATAAGGCAGCGGGGAACACCAAAGTCTCCTTTGGTGGAAGATGCAATACACACAGACGGCAGACCGCAGAAATGCATGATGTTGGTAAATCCTGTCATGATGACGGCGTCGTAACCTGCAAGTTCTACATGTACCTGCTGAATGGCTGCCTCACGGATTTTTACCGCTTCCTGGTATTCAGGAAGGGATGTATCAAGCGACAGACATTCTTCAAGCCAGGTTATACCGTACTTCATCATGGTGTCAGGATGAGAACGGTAACAGCCGACAATGTCTGCCAGAGATTTCCGGCTGGCACGGGATGATGCAAGATAGGATTCCAGATGGGGACGGAACTCACAGCTCATCATGAAAAGCTGACGGTCAGACGGTGGCTGCAGCAGTTCTGTAACGGACGCACCATTTTTCCGGGCGCGGTTCAGAAAGCTTTCCAAAAACGAAATCTGACCGTCTGATACTTTATCCCGGTTGGCGGTGTTAACGCCAAGGTACAGTTCAGACAGTTCTGCCGGCAAGAACGTTTCCGGTGGCAGCGGTGTGTCCCGCATACAGGAGTAGACCTTCAAGGCATCGGTCATGGTGCGGGTAAGCGGTCCGGCGCTGTCAAATGTGCGGGCTAAGGGGATTATACCGTCTGCAGAGAGAGCTCCCACCGGCGGCTTAAGACCACAGATGCCGTTGCGCTGGGCACAGGCAATAATCGAAAATGACGTATCAGTACCGATGGCCGCAGGTACCAGCCCCGCAGCAACGGCAACGGCAGACCCGGAGGACGACCCACTGGGGTTCAGGGAAGGATCTGCAGCATGAATGACCTGCCCGCCACGGGAACTGTAGCCGCCGGGCATGCCTCTGGTAGTAAAGTTGGCAAACTCCGTCATGTTGGCTTTGCCGATGATGACCGCACCGTTTTTCTTCAGGTTGGCAATGACAGGCGCATCCTTGGTTGCAAGGTTGTCTGCAAGGGCAAGACTGCCGGCGGTGGTATGCAGGCCCCGCACATCAATGTTGTCTTTTACAAGCAGCGGCATGCCGGCAAGGGGCATTTCTCCCTTTTCCAGCTGAGAAAGAAGTGATTCATCAAGTTCGGCAATGCAGTTCAAGCCTTCTGCACCGCCAGTTGTGCGTAATTTCGTGATATCCATATGGTGAAAACGGTAAGCCAGGCGTTGCGGGCTGGCGTTTGAAGCCCGCAGAAGGGGTAGCGGAAGACAGCAACGCTGGCTGGAGCGAGGGGAAGGCGTTCCCCTCCTCTTTCAAAACGCTTATTCAGCCCACACAACGCGGCCAGGGGCGCGGGGAGCCGGGGCAGAAAGATCTGATGCCCGATAGCCCAGAGCACAGTGGCCAATGCCTTCCCACTCGCCTTCTACACCCAGTTTTTTCAGCAGTTCTGCATAATCATCGCGTTCAAATTCTTCTTTGGCGCGGTGAATCCAGATGCTGTCTACACCCAGAGCCTGTGCGGCATTCATCAGGTTACCCATTACCAGAGAACCATCATATACCTTGAGTGGCCAGTCTTTTTTGCCCAGTACAACCAGAATGACCGGTGCGCCATAGAAAGGATCAAAGTCTTCTTTCCAGCCACCGATTTCCCGGTTATCCTTACAGATTTTATCCCGCAGTTCCTTATCGGTAACTGCCAGAATCATGGTTGACTGCTTTCCCACTGCACTGGGGGCATACAGGCCGGCTTCGATAATCTGTTCGATAACATCTTTTGCAACCATATCCGGTTTGAAATTTCTGCAGCTTCTGCGTTCAAGTAAGTCTTTTACTGTCTGATTCATGAAATACCTCGTTTGCCGCTATGGATACATCAGTGGAGGTAGAATACGTGTGCGGCTTTAGGGATAGTATACCACATAAGACGGGAAACGTTGCATTCAGGATATTTTTATGCTAATCTAGGATTAGATACCAGATTTGCATAAAACAAGGAGGTTTCCATGCAGTTTTTGCGGACAATAGCGGCAAATATCACTGACTCTGCTGAAACTTTTCCTGCAGTTCTCGTTACCGGCCCACGACAAGTGGGGAAAAGTACCATACTTAAAACTATGTACCCTGACATCAGGAATGTATCATTAGACCGATCGTCTGTAAAAGCTGCAGCAACGGAAGATCCCGGTGGGTTTCTCCAGATTCAGGGAACACCTCTTGTTTTAGACGAAATACAGAAAATTCCAGAACTTTTTGAAGAGCTCAAAGCTGAAATTGATGAGGACCGCCACAATGGAATGTATTTTCTCACCGTTTCTCAAAGTTTTCGTTTGATGAAACACGTTTCTGAATCACTTTCCGGCCGAATCAACATTGTTACCATGCTGGGACTCTCTACCCGTGAAATCTACCAGGATACAAACAACGAACCTTTTTCCCCAAAACTATCATTCCTCATGAAGCGAAATCCAGCGTTCTCACTGAAACATGATGCACTGTGGACAAGAATCCATCGTGGAAGTTTCCCTGAGTTGTGGGCAAATCCAGCTATGAACTGGGAAAAATTCTACGATTCCTACGTGCAAACCTACCTTGATCGGGACGTCCGCGATCTTACCCAGGTGGGAGATTTAGACACCTTCCGAAGATTTATGGTGAGCGCCGCAGCAAGAACGGGGCAACTGGTAAACTATGCAGATATTGCAAAAGATGTTGGAGTAGACCAGACCACCGTAAAACGATGGATGTCAATTCTGGAAGCATCTCATCTTATAGAACTTGTACAGCCCTTTTCGATAAACGTTACAAAACGGATTGTAAAAACACCAAAACTGTATTTTACAGACACCGGATTGGTCTGTTATCTGACCCGCTGGACATCGCCAGACAGTCTGGCTAATGGGGCTATGGCCGGAGCTCTTTTTGAAACCTACGTGTTCGGAGAAATTATAAAATCATTCATCAACTGTGGAAAAAACAGCAGTATCTATTTTTTCAGAAATTCCAATGGAGCCGAGGTAGATTTTCTTTTATACGAAAACAATACGATATATCCCATTGAAGTAAAAAAACGCAGTAATCCGGATAAAAAAGACATCAAGCATTTCTCTACCATGGCGGCATCTTTTGAGGGAATACAGCTAGGAGAGGGTTGTGTTATCTGTACAACACCGGAACTACTCCCCATTGAAAAGAATGTAAAGGCTGTTCCGGTGGAGTACCTGTAGGCAGGGGAATTACCGGCCCAGAATCTGTTCTACTTCGCTGCGTTCCGGCATGGAGCGGAGGGCGCCTTTCCGGGTAGTGACGATGTAGGCGGCAGTATTGGCAAAGGTCAGCATGTCGCGGCGCTGGGAAACAGACAGGTTTTCAATTCCGTTTTCCAGAATATAGTTCAGGACGCTGGCACAGAAAGTATCGCCGGCGCCGGTAGTTTCTATGGTGCCGCCAAGACTGCAGGCAGGTACGAATACCGGCTCTTCACTGCCGTAGAAACTGTAGCTGCCGTCAGGGCCGGCGGTTACGTTCAGCACTTTGATATTGGGATACTGCTGCTGCAGTTGTACTGCCCCGGCAGCAAAATCAGTGGTGCCGGTCATGAATTCCAATTCGTTATCAGCAATTTTCAGAATGTCGCATTTGGAAAGACCATACTCAATCTGAGCTTTGGCATCATCCAGATTCTCCCACAGTGGCGGACGCAGGTTCGGGTCAAACGAGATGAGGGCCCCGGCAGCCTGAGCAGTTTCAATGGCCTTGATGGTTGCCCTGCGTATTCCATCGTGGGTCATTGAAAGGGTACCAAAGTGAAAGATTCTGGTATTGCTCAGGGTATCAAGCGGCAGTTCAAAAGATGTCAGCATCATGTCGGCTCCCGGCTTCCGGTAAAAGGAAAAATCACGGTCACCGCCGGGGAATGTCTTTACAAAGGCCAGGGTTGTAGGAATGTTCTTATCAAGAATAAGGCTTTCAGTACTGATGCCCACTTTTTCGATTTCGTCCTTCAAGAGGCGGCCAAACATATCATCCCCTACTTTTCCGATAAAGGCACAGGTCTTTCCCAGTTTGCGCAGCATGGCAAGCACGTTGCAGGGAGCGCCACCGGGACAAGCTTCAAATACGGCATTTCCCTGAGCACTGGATCCGTTTTCCGTAAAATCTATCAATAATTCGCCTAAGGCAGTTACATCCATTTTTTTCATTCGCGATTACCTTTTTACGTTTTCATGAGTGGCTACTGATATCGACAATAATGCCGGTATCTTCCTGATGATTTCCAATATCGATGATGACACCGTCGACAGCTTTTTCAGCGGAACGGACACTGGAAGCCGAACCGGTAGCTGAAGCCATATCCCGTTGCAGCAGTTCCTCAAAAGACAAATGATCAGGATTGGGAAACTGGGCCAGATAGGCACGAAGTTCTTCCTGCTCCTGCAGAGTAAGCTCAATCTGTTTAAGACGTTCGGAGCGTTCTTCATCCGTATATGCCTTAATCTGTTGTATTCGGGAATACCGTGGGTCTGCTGAAATCCGTTCTATCATATTTGCTCCCCTTAACCATATCTGCAGCATTAGCAGCATAGTAAAAGTTCTACGTTTTAAGAACTTCATTATACACCACAAGAGAGCGTCGGTTCCTGCAGATTCGTGGTATCATTATCGCATGACATACGATTTTTCTCTGCAGGACCGCCATGGCACGGACTGCGCTAAATTTGACCTTTGTGAACAGGAAGGAAGAGCCCCGGACTCATTGTGCTACTGGGTTGCTGATATGGATTTCAAGACAGCGCCGGAAATTCTTGATGCCATTACCGAGCGGGTGCAAAACGGTGTTTTCGGGTATACCACAACGTCTGATTCCTATACAGCTGCTGTAGCAGGCTGGTGGAAAAACAACTACCAGTACACCGTACAGCCGGAATGGATTGTGCCGGTTCCAGGCGTTGTCTTTGCCTTTACCCAGGCAATTCTGGCCTATACCCAGCCAGGTGATGCCGTACTGATTCAGCGGCCGGTGTACTACCCCTTTGGCAGATCCATTGAAAATACTGGCCGAAAACTGGTAAACAGCCCGCTGGTGCTGAACGATGACGGCCGTTATACCATTGACTACGCTGATTTTGAAGCAAAAATCGTTGAAAACGGCGTTAAGCTTTTTATCCTGTGTAACCCGGCAAACCCCATCGGCCGCAGCTGGAAGCGGGACGAACTGCAGCAAATGGCCGATATCTGCCTGAAACACCATGTTCTTATCGTAAGTGACGAGATTCACAGCGACTTTATCTGGGATGATAACTGCCACACGGTAACTGCCAGCCTGTCGCCGGAAATTGAACAGAACACCATTACCTGCACGGCCCCCAGCAAAACGTTTAATCTGGCAGGGCTTCAGTGCAGCAACATCTTCATTGCAAACCCGGAACTGCGGAAGGCTTATCAGAAACAGCTGGAAACGATTGCCGTAAACGAGCCGAACCTGCTGGCACTGACGGCCTGCCGTGCAGCCTATGAAAAGGGCGGTTCCTGGCTTACAGAATTGAAAACGGTCATTAATGACAACCTGAACAAGGCCGTAGCCTATATTGCTGAACACGGAAAAGGCAAACTGAAAGCCCGGAAAATTGAAGCCACCTATCTGCTGTGGGTAGACTGCTCCGGCTGCGGCATGACTGGTACCCAGATGGATGAAGCGCTGACCAAAGCCGGTATCTGGCTTGACGGCGGCAGCATGTTCGGTCCGGAAGGCGACCAGTTCCAGCGAGTAAACTGCGCCACCACCTGGGAATATCTGGAACAGGGGCTGAAAGTTATCTGCGGGACCCTGGCCGGGTAATACCTGAAACGTCATGCTGAACTCGTTTCAACATCTGATTTGAGAATCCCGAATCAAGTTCGGGATGACAGTGTGGGCTCCGGAAAGCGCTTCCGGGGTCCACAACTTAAAATCACAATAAAAAAATTCAGTTTTAACAATTCTTTAACAATTCAACAGTACTATACAGATGGAGATATCTGAATGATAAAAATTCTTGTTGTTGAAGATGATAAAGCATTAAATCAAACGGTCTGTGCTTTTCTAAACCAGCATGGCTATGAGGCAACTGGTGTTCTGAATGCAAGTGATGCCTACGATAAAACTGAGGACACGGTATTTAATCTGATTATTTCTGATGTCATGATGCCGCAGATTGATGGATTTACATTCACAAAAGAAATACGTCAGGTATTTCCGGATATCCCCATTATTTTCATGACAGCCAGAGATGATTTTGAATCCAAGCGCAAAGGATTTGAATCCGGGATTGATGATTACATGGTAAAGCCGATTATGCTTCCGGAGCTGCAGATGCGCATTGAAGCCATTCTCCGCCGTTCAAAAATCAATGCAGATAAAAAACTGACGGTCGGCTCTGTCGTTCTGGATGCCGAAGAACACAGTGCCTATGTTGATGGCGAAGAAATTTCGCTGACCGTCCGGGAATTTGATCTGATGTATAAACTGCTGTCCTACCCGAAAAAAACCTTTACCCGCACCCAGTTAATGAGCGAATTCTGGGACAGTGAATCTGAATCCTCCCCACGGGTAGTTGATGTCTATATGACAAAACTGCGTGATAAGTTTTCGGCCTGTAAAGATTTTGAAATCCAGACCGTTCATGGTCTTGGGTATAAAGCAGTCATCCTCTGAAAGGAAGCCCATATGAAACGAAATGCTGTCTCCATCATCTTTTTTATCCTTTTCTTTTTGGGAATCTGTTTTGTTACTACGGCAAACACCATATTATTCCTGCAGGGAGCCGAATTGCAGGAATACTTTATCCGTGAAAGGGCTCCAAAAGTATTCATCAATATTTTTGTGTTAAGCTTTCTTTTTACGCTCCTTACCTTTTGGATCCGCTATTTTATCAGTTCACGGCATGTACAGGAAATTCTGCGCTTTTCAGACCGGGTCTCCAGGGGAGATTATAAAATCCGGTTACATACAAAAGGAACCAATTTTGACCCCCTTGGATATACGGCGATTAAAACTAACCTGAATAAAATGGTAGAAGAATTGGGAAGTGTAGAAACGCTTCGGACGGATTTCATTTCCAATGTCTCACACGAATTAAAAACTCCACTGGCAGCCATTCAGAATTATGCAACGTTACTTCAGGCACCCGCCCTTTCTGATGAAGAAAAATCAGGGTATACCAGACACATTGTTGAAAAAGTTACGAATCTTTCTTCTCTCATATCAAATATTCTGAAACTGAACAAACTGGAAAACCAGAAAATTTTTCCTACCATGCAGGAAATGAATATCAGTGAATTAGTCTGTGAATGCATGCTGGGATTTGAACAGACCTGGGAAGAAAAAAACATACAGATTGAAGCAGACATTGCTGAAGACATTGCAATGTATACTGATGCCGAACTACTTAAAATTGTGGTGAATAATCTTATTTCTAATGCCCTGAAATTTACTGAACCAGGTGGAAGTGTCGGCATTAAGGTTGAAGGATGCGCAAAAAATGGTGTCATGATTTCTGTAACTGATACCGGCTGTGGAATGGACCGGAAGACCGGAAAACATATATTTGAAAAATTTTATCAGGGGGATACTTCCCATAACGGACAGGGGAATGGGTTAGGACTGGCTCTGGTAAAACAGATTATTGATATTCTTGGATATGACATACAGGTAGAAAGTGAAGTTGGTGTTGGTTCAACATTTATGGTAATTTGCAGGTAAGAAAGAGGATTCGATGGACGAAAAATTCAGTTTTAATTATTCAGCAGACAGGAATGAAGAATTACGGAAGATTCGCGAAAAATATGAAATTAAACCAGATGAAGAACAGGATGCCATAAAACGAATTCGCGCCATGGACCGGAAGATTGAAACTCCTGGCAAAATTATCGGCATTGTGTTCGGATTAACTTCTGTATTGATTTTTGGCAGTGGACTCGGTCTGTGCATCCAGACTACAGGACTGACCTTTTGGATTGGCCTGTTTACAGGAATTCTGGGAATTACCGGCATGGCTCTTGCTCCACAAGTTACAAAGAAAATCTTTGAATCACAGAAATCAAAATATGGAGCAGAAATTCTCAACCTTATTGATGAATCAATGGGACGAAAAAAATAAAGGCGATGTCCGTAAAAAATAAAAATTTCGTACGTTTAACAAAACGTTAACAATACAAAAACAATTCAGAAAAACACCCCTTGTATATTCAGGTCATACCATGTGCTTGAGCACAGAGAACTTAGTTTATGAGGTGCTGCCGTTGCTGCGGTGGCTTTTCAAGGAGTTTTTTATGAATAAGATTTATTTAGTTACCGGTGCTGCAGGATTTTTAGGTGGAACCGTTTGCCGTACATTGATCCAGAAAGGAGAAAAGGTTCGTGCCTTTGTCTTGAAAAATGATCCTGCCATGAGTTTTGTTCCCAGAGAGGCAGAAATCGTTGAAGGTGATCTGTGTGATATGAACAGTCTGGAACAGTTGTTTACGGTTCCTGCTGGCAGCGAAATCATCGTGCTGCATATTGCAAGTATTGTTACGGTAAATCCTGAATACAACCAGAAAGTTATGGATGTAAATGTTGGCGGCACAGAAAATGTTATTGCACTCTGCAAAAAATATCATGTAAAGAAGCTGGTGTACTGTTCAAGCACCGGTGCTATTCCTGAACTTCCCAAAGGAACTGCCATTAGGGAAATCAACCATTTTGGCACAGAAGGCCTGCAGGATTGCTACAGTCAGTCTAAGGCTTTAGCAACCCAGAAAGTCCTTGATGCTGCAGCTGAAGGTCTGAACGCCTCAGTTGTTCACCCTACCGGCATCCTTGGCCCTGAAGATTTTTCCGTAAGTGAAACTACCAAAACGGTCATTGAAATTATTTCTGGAAAAATGCCTGCAGGAATTGACGGATCCTTTAATCTCTGCGATGTTCGTGACCTGGCTGATGGTGTTATTGCTGCAGCAGAAAAAGGCCGCCAGAGTGAATGCTACATTCTTGGAAACGAACCGGTTACTTTCAAGGAATTTGCAAATCTCCTGGTTACCCAGGCTCACTGCAAGAAGATCAGTTTCTTCCTGCCAATTAAGATGGCGTACTTTATGGCACACATTATGGAAAAACGGGCCAAGAAAACCGGTAAGAAACCATTGCTCACCAGCTTCAGTGTATGGAACCTGGCCCGCAACAATGTTTTTGACTATTCAAAAGCCCGTACCGAACTTGGTTTTACTCCACGCAGCTATACAGAAACAGTCTGCGACGAAGTTGCCTGGCTTAAGAAAACCGGCAAAATCGCGTAACCGCTGAAATATTGATATGGGACCCGGAGCATTATCCGGGGTTCTGTCAGTCTCTGTGTGCTTTCACCACCGCGTACATCAGGCTGTCAAAATTGGGCATTGCACTGGTGATGCCTTTTTCGATGATTTCAAGGCTATTTCTGTGTAATTCATCCTCAAACGTGCTAAACGAAACCATCCTGCAGGAAGTACCGGCCACCATCATTTTCCCCGATTCGTGTTCCCGTTCCTGAAGTTCAAACGCATTGCGGATATCGCTTTGCATTTCACATTCCCCATCACCCATTGTGCAGATCAGGGCAATACCATCCTTCTTCAAATGATTCCGGATAAACTGATAAAAGCCATTCCGGTCTTCATCCAAAACCAGCATGTGAACAACGGCAACCGCATAAATAACATCAAACTGTTCTTCAAGAGTACCAGAAAGGCAATCCAGAACCGTAAAATTAGATTCATAGGCCGGCAGTGTTTTCCTGCAGTAGGTTACCGCTTCAGACGATATATCTGTTGCCATAAGGTTATATCCGTTTTGAAGGACAATCGCGGAGTCCCTGCCTTCGCCGCACCCTATTTCCAGCAGCGCCTGATTCTGGCTGATGGCATATCGTTGGAGGACATCCAGCACAATGGGAGTGCTTTTCATATGCTCCCAGCTGACTCCTTTTTCATGAGCCGCTTTATACCGCTCTTCATATGCTTCGTAATATTTCCGGGTATCTTTTTTCATGTACTGTTTCCTTTACGAGGCCCAGTTAGGCGACATTTTTACGTAATTACATATAAAACCGCAACGAACCAAGATAAATGAAAGGGCTTATATGTAATTTCAGACGCACCGAGCTATCCTGTTACATATAATATCTACTATTTCAGTCCGAAACTATGTAATTTCCCGCCTGAACCACGGTTTTTTCGATGTTCATTACATATAAGAACACCGTATTCACAGGCTTTGCGCAGGTTTTATATGTAAATTGCCAAAAATCTTCTCTAAAATTACAATCAATAGCATGACAGATATTGCAAGATTTCAGGCAGATGTAGAAGCAGCACCGCCAGGAAAACCGCGGTAAATCAGACCGGGAACGGGTTTCACCTAAGATTTCGAACCTTTTTGAGAAGGCTGCGGGCATTGCGGGCGTTTTGCCCTTCACCGTTTTTGAGTTTTGGGAAAACGAGTATATTCAGAACTCAGCCCACCTGAAGAATGAACCGTCAGAACAGCATCTGGCAATACTGAGTGCCCTGCTTTCATTTCTGAAAAATACAGGCGATGCCTACGAGCCACTGACATCCTATGACTGGATACGGCTGCGGGAGCAGGTAGATGATAACTCATCCGATATTCCAACCGATGTTCTGCAGAACTTACGGGATACCCTTATAAGCAAGGGGTATTAAAGTTGCCGGTCCGCAACAGGCCGGCTCATCATATCATTTAAACAGCTGATTTCTATGAGTTTTATATGACTTTTTTCAGCCCGTTTTGTGCTGCTGTCATATAAAAAGTGAAATCCCATAAGATTTATCTGACACTTTTTTTCCGTTTCCACCTGCTTTTTCATATAAATTGGTGTAACGGCTCTCTTTTATATGACAGAAAAGTATCCACCATCCACACTTTTTACAAATTCACTCATATAAATGGATTTGCATCACCATTTTTATATGATAATAGCCGGCAAATATGGCAACCGCCATCATATAAATATGCAGGAAACGCCCCTTTTATATGAAAGCCAGAACACATACCGCTCATAACCATCAGATAAAAAGCCCCAAACAAGCATATTTATATGAAAACAAGCCCCTGTATCATCTCTGCGCAACAGATAAATCGCAAAAAAACAGTGAATCTATCTGTAATCCGGCAAAAATCCCAGACAGAGCCCTACGTACGCCAGGTTACTTGCTGTTCAGGGCGCGGATGGCATTCAGTACGGCAAGTACCATAACGCCTACATCGGCAAAAATAGCCAGCCACATGTTGGCAATACCCAGTGCGCCAAGAATCAGACAGCCAAACTTAATTACCAGCGCAAACACAATGTTCTCATAGACAATGCGGATGCACTTGCGGCTGATTCTGATACCTCTGGCAATCTTCATGGGATCATCATCCATAAGGACAACGTCGGCAGCTTCAATAGCTGCATCACTACCCATGGCGCCCATGGCAATGCCGATATCAGAGCGGGTCAGAACCGGCGCATCGTTGATGCCATCTCCTACAAAGGCCAGAACATCACCGCTACCCTTTTCGGCCAGCAGTTTTTCTACCCAGGTAACCTTATCCTGCGGCATCAATTCCGCATGAATTTCATCAACACCAAGATTTGCGCCAACAGCATCAGCTACCGCCTTGGCATCGCCTGTCAGCATAACGGTTTTCTGTACCCCGGATTTTTTCAGCAGTGCAATGGCTTCTTTAGCGTTATCCTTTTCCACATCGCTGATAACGATATGACCCTGATACTGGCCGTCGGCAGCCACATGAATAATGGTGCCTACGTGATGGCATGGCACATAGTCAACTCCCAGAGTTTCCATCAGTTTTGCATTACCGCAGGCAACTTTTTTACCGTCAACAACGGCAGTCAGGCCTTTTCCGGCAATTTCTTCAATGTCAGTTACGCGGCTCCGGTCAATATCCTTACCGTAGGCAGCCTGCAGGCTCTTGCTGATAGGATGGCTTGATGCGCATTCTGCCAGAGCGGCCATTTCAAGAATTGCCTCGTTTTCAATTTCGTTGTGGTGCACGCCGGTAACTTCAAACACCCCGCGGGTCAAAGTCCCTGTTTTGTCAAATACGATGGTTCGTACCTTGGACAGGGTTTCAAGATAGTTGGAACCCTTGATGAGGACACCTTCTGCAGAGGCAGATCCGATACCGGCAAAGAACGAAAGCGGAATACTGATGACCAGAGCACAGGGGCAGCTGATAACCAGGAACGTTAAGGCTCGGTAAATCCACTGGCTCCAGAGAGCCGGGGAACCCATTAGAATACGGACAACGGGAGGCAGAACAGCCAGAGCCAGAGCCGAGTAACACACAAACGGTGTGTAGATGCGGGCAAAACGGGTAATGAAAGCCTCTGACTTACTTTTCCGGTTGGAAGATTCTTCTACCAGCGCCATGATTTTGCTGACGGTGGATTCACCAAAGGGCTTGGTGGTGCGGATTTCAAGAACGCCAGAAAGGTTGATGCAGCCGGAGATGATCTCCTCACCTTCTGCAACGGTACGGGGAACACTTTCGCCGGTAAGGGCGCTGGTGTTCAAAGTTGAATTTCCAGATACCACGATGCCATCCAGCGGTACCTTTTCGCCAGGCTGTACGATGATGATTTCACCTACGGCAATGTCATCGGGAGACACTTTTTCAATGCCGGTGTCGGTTTTGCGGTTGGCGTAGTCAGGGCGGATATCCATAAGAGCCATGATATTCTTACGGCTTTTGCCGACTGCATAGCTCTGGAAGAATTCACCAATCTGGTAGAACAGCATGACGGCAACGGCTTCTGCATAGTCGCCGGATTTTTCGTATACGGCAACGGCAATGGCACCAAGAGTGGCAACTGCCATCAGGAAGTTTTCGTCAAAAACCTGGCCGTTAAGGATTCCTTTAAATGCCTTTTTCAGGATGTCATGACCGATGATCAGATAAGTTACTGCGTACAGGGCGGTTGCTGCAGCAAAGTACCAGATGGTGCCGGTAATGGATTCCGGCAGCAGGTGGGCACACACTGTCAGCGCCACAAACAGGACGCTTGCAATAATGATGCGCTTCAGCATCTTCTTCTGTTTCTTTGTCATA
>JAZLJW010000157.1:0-1461 GCA_045597345.1 Treponemataceae bacterium | reverse complement strand
TCTCACTTGCTCCTTTAAGCTTTGGACCTGTTAGCAGAACAGATAAATCATTCTGTATTACAGCGATTGTATACGATTCTGAACAAAATAACTGCACAAAGATTTACCAGGTTTTCATAAATTACTGGTAAAAATGAAACGGGACAGGGGGCCTGGCCCTCTGTCCACAACAACGGGACAAGCTTTCTGTCCACAATTATCTTCCAAATTCCAGATTATGGGCATACTGCTCATTCTGAAACAGCATGTCATGATTGATGGTCTGGTAAAACAGTTCTCTGAATTCCTGATAGCTATTACTTTCCGCCAATGCCCACATGGTTTTGGTCACCGTTGCTTCCAGCGTCATATCATAGGCTTCCAACAGGTCAAATTCATCCTTCATCAGTTTTCCTACTTTATAGACCGCCATGTCACTGCCTTCGTGGGTTACCTGGGTTGCCATAACGATGATTTTCCCGGCTTCCAAGCCTTCCTTTACGGCATCAAAAAAGCTGTGGTCTCCCTGATCCGGGAAGCCGCCTACACCGAAGGATTCGATGATCACCCCATCGTACCGCTCCAGAATGGTACGCAGAAATGCCCCGTCAATTCCGGGAATCAGTTTCAGCAGAAAAATTTTTGGATTCATCCGATGATAAAAAGTCAGGGCATAGGGCAGACGATCTTTGTCATTGATGAAGAAGACAATGCGGCTGTCCTGAATGATGGCAATCTCCGGATAGTTGATACTGGTAAATGCATTGTAGCTTTTGGAATACTCCTTTTTCGCCCTGGTTCCGGCGATGACCTTTCCGCCAAATACGATATTCACACCGTGGGCTCTGGAATCTGTGGCAAACAGGATACTGTCCCGCAGATTGGTTCTTGCATCTGTGATGGGCAGGTTGATGGGCTTTTGTGCACCGGTAATCACTACGGGGCGGCGATTATACTGAATCAGATAGGACAGTGCTGCTGCTGTGAAAGCCATGGTATCTGTGCCATGACAGATGACAAAACCGTCATAATAATCATATTTTTTCTCGATGATCTCTGCCAGCTCCAGCCACTGGTCAGGTCCCATGTTGGTACTGTCAATGGAAAAAGGCTCGATGCAGTCCACCGAGCAGTAAGATTTTACATCCGGCACATAGGATACCAGTTCTTCTGATGTCAGACCAGGAGTCAGCCCCTCCTCCGTCTGTTTGCTGGCAATGGTGCCTCCCGTCGCAATTAAAAGGATTTTCTTTTTCTTATACATGGTAGAAAATCACCTTTCTTATTCAAGATTCGTTTGCAAATCCTGCTGTGGAACGGGCATCTGATTTAGCAGACCTCTTCCTCTGCCCGGTCCTGCAATCATCGCAGAGCATTTATATAGAAAACATTCTCTTTCAGTATCTTAACATGCAAACGGTTTCCCGTAAAGCCAGTAGCGCCAAAACATTCCAGGTATTACAGCTCAGACCATTCTGAACC
>JAZLJW010000156.1:0-6124 GCA_045597345.1 Treponemataceae bacterium | reverse complement strand
TATTTTGTATGGACAATATTTTCCTTCCAGTTACTTCAGATACACCATGAGCAACATGATATCGCTGGTGCGGATGCCGGAGATGCGGCTTGCCTGACCCAAAGTCAGCGGGCGTACGGCTTCCAGCTTGATGCGGCTTTCGGAACTGAGGCCTGGAATGGCACCGTAGTCAAAATCGTAGGGGATTTTTGCGTTTTCCATACGTTTCATTTTTTCTACGCGCTTATCCTGCTTGGCAATGTAGTGTTCGTATTTGTAGTCAATCTGGGCAGCCTGCCAGTAGCGTTCATCGTAGCCCGGGTTTTCCATGTGGGGCTTTTTACGCAGCAGTTCCACAATTTCATCACGGGCGGCTATTTTGGCTGCTACTTTTTCAAGCTGTACTTTGCTCTTAAGACCAACATCATAGCCGTACTGGGTCAGACGCTCATCGGCAGTGTCATGACGCAGGTTCAACCGGTATTCGGCACGGGCAGTAAACATGCGGTAGGGCTCTTTGGTTCCCAGGGTGACCAGGTCATCAATAAGTACGCCGATATAGGCTTCACTTCTACCCAGAACCAGTGGCTCATAAGATGGAATATCACGTTCCCGGTCAGGATGGCCGCTGTCTGGACCGCAGACATCACGGTGGGCACGGCTGTAAAGGCCGGCGTTGATCCCGGCAATAAGACCCTGACCGGCTGCTTCTTCATATCCTGAAGTACCGTTAATCTGGCCGGCATTAAAAAGACCTGCAACCAGTTTTGTTTCCAGTGAGGGGAACAGCTGGGTCGGTTCAACGTAATCGTATTCAACGGCGTATCCCGGCCGTGAAACAACAGCATTCTTAAAGCCAGGCAAGGTACGCAGGAACCGGTCCTGAATTTCTTCTGGCAGACTGGATGAAAAACCGTTGATGTACATTTCTTCTGTTTCAAGACCTTCCGGTTCTACAAACAGCTGGTGGCGTTCACGGTCGGCAAAGCGCATGACCTTATCTTCTATGGACGGGCAGTACCGGGGGCCTACGCCGCTGGTTTTTCCGGAATAGAGGGGAGAGCGGCCGATGTTTTCGCGGATAATGGCGTGGGTATCGGCGTTGGTGTATACCAGCCAGCAGGGAACCATGGGCCGGTCAATTTTATCAGTATCAAAACTGAATGGAATGACATCTTCATCACCGGCCTGTTCTTCAAGGACGGAAAAGTCGATGGTGTGGCGGATTACGCGGGGTGGGGTACCAGTCTTCAGGCGACCTGTAGTAAAGCCAATGCGGTTCAGGGATGCAGTAAGGCCTACAGCACCCTGCTCGCCAAGACGGCCACAGGGAGCATCGTATTCACCGATGAAAATGCGTCCACCCAGGAACGTTCCGGTAGTAAGAACGGCAGCCCGAACCGGTACACGGCGGCCGCGTTCAGTAATGACGGCAGTAATTTTCTGCCGCATGGCTTTTCCGTCTGCGGCACGGCTTACAGCTTCTCCATCTACCCGATGTTCACCGGGAATGGTTCCCACTTCTGCCTGGGAACCGGAATTTGGCGGCAGCTCAGTAGATGAAAGAACGGTTTCAATATCAACAACGGTGTCCTGCAGGGTGTACAGGTTTTCCTGCTGTTCAAGGGTAGTGCGGGCAATGCGGCTGTATACCAGCTTATCTGCCTGGCTTCTGGGTGCCTGTACGGCAGGTCCGCGGCTCCGGTTAAGAAGCCGGAACTGAATCATGCTTTTATCGATAAGGTGGCCCATTTCGCCGCCCAGAGCATCAATTTCGCGGACAATGTTACCTTTGGCAATACCGCCGATGGAAGGGTTGCAGCTCATACGGCCGATACTGTCGATGGTCTGGGTAATAAGCAGGGTTTTAAGCCCCATGCGGGCACAGGCAAGAGAGGCTTCAATGCCGGCATGTCCTCCGCCTACAACGGCAACATCAAATGCCTGGTTCCAGCCGGAATAGGTTACGTCAATCATTTCTTGTTCAGACCTTCAAGTTCGTATGGAGTTTCCTGGTATACGTAATAGTTGAGCCAGTTTGAGTAAAACAGGTGGGCAATACTCCGCCATGTAGAAAGGGGACGGTTCGATGGATTATCACCGGGAAAGTAGTGTTTTGGCATGGCCACGTTGGTCATGCCTTTTTTTACGTCGCGGCGGTATTCCATTTCAAGGGTCTCCGTATCATATTCAAGATGTCCGGTCATGAAGAACTGGCGGTTATCGTTGCTTTTTACCAGAAGTACGCCTGATTCTTCACTTTCTGCCAGAATGGTCAGTTCCGGGTGCTGTTCAATGTCACTGCGGCGTACTTCCGTGTGACGGCTCTGGGGTGACGGAAACAAATCGTCAAATCCCCGGAGAAGCGGTTCTGCCTGAGTGGTCTTGTAATTCTGGAAAATACCGGAAATCTTGGTATCAAGAATGTATTTCGGCACGCCGTAGTGGTGATACAGACCTGCCTGAGCACCCCAGCAGATGTACAAGGTTGAGTAAACATTGGTTTTTGCATAGTCCATGATGCGGCACAAATCGTTCCAGTAATCCACATCTTCAAAAGGAAGCTGTTCCACCGGTGCTCCGGTAATAATCATACCGTCAAATTTGCGGCTTAACGCTTCCTGCGAAGTAATATAAAAGTGATCCAGATGTTCTGAATCAGTGTTCTTGGAAACATGATTTTCCATGTGCACCAGGGAGATTTCAATCTGCAGCGGCGTGTTACCCAAAAGGCGCAGCAGCTGGGTTTCTGTAGCAATTTTGGTAGGCATCAGGTTAACAATGGCAATTTTCAAAGGACGGATATCCTGAATAGCTGCTCGCTGTTCTGTCATGACGAAGATATTTTCGTTTTCCAGCACGCTTCTGGCTGGTAAATCAGATTGAATCTTTATTGGCATAGTATGCAAAATATAGCAAGAACTGCGGTTATTTGCTATACTTTGCGGTATGGCTGATAACAGAAGTGGTGCTATTAAGCTTTTAAAGAAGCTGGTATTTACGCCAAAATCAGAAATTGAATCATTCAGAAAAACAATCGAAGAGGCTTTTTACGAACCATTTCTTCCTCAGGGTGTAGAGTGTACTGAAGAATCCATTAACGGCATTCAGTGTGACGTTCTTGAACCGCAGGTTTTTGCTTCTGATCGGGTGATGCTCTACATTCACGGTGGATCATTTATCGGTGGCAGCCGTAAAGCATGGCGTGGCTTTGTTGCTTCTATTGCCAATGCATCATCAACCCGTGTAATCCTTCCGGAAATCAGACTGGCGCCACAATTTCCGTTTCCTGCAGCTCTGGAAGATGTTAAACGAGTCATAAAGTTCCTTTACACAGAATCTCCGGATATCATCATCGCTGCTGATGGATCCGGTGCCTCCATTGCACTGGCTTTGGCTCTCAGTTTGAAAGGATCTGCCCGTCAGAAAATCAAAGAAATTGTGCTTATGTCACCATGGCTTGATTTTTCTGATGAAGCACCCATTTATCACGATAAAAAGTTAAAAGACGAAATTCTTTCACCTGATGCCATGCGGCGCACCGGAAATATGTATACCTATGCATCAAACATGACGAACCCGCTTGTTTCCCCTCAATACATACAGCCTTCCATGCTCGAGGAATTTCCTCCGGTATATATACAGATGGGCGAAAAAGAAATCATTATCAATGAAGTCCGTCATTTTGCTGCTATTCTCAAGGCCGGACACGTAAAATACACTCTTGATATCTGGCCTGACATGATGCATATGTTCCAGATGGCCCATGAATATCTTGACGAAAGTCATCGGGCGATTGATACGATTGGTCTACACATAAAGAATGCCTGAATTCAGGATATGCTCTAAAGGAGATAGAGATGGAATTATTATCACCTGCAGGAAATATTGAAAAACTCCGGTATGCATATGCCTATGGAGCCGATGCTGCCTATATTGGTTTGAAACGGTTTTCATTGCGTGTTAAGGCTGACAATTTTTATGAAGATGAATTTAAAGAAATTTCAGCTCTTAAGAACGAATATCCGGGTCGTCGTCTGCATTGTGCATTGAACATTGCGTTCCATAACCGGGATATTGACCACTTTCTGAGTGAAATTGACTATTTCAAGGCATATCCTATTGATGCCTTTATTGTACAGGATTTGGGAATTGTTCCTATTCTGCAGAAGCACTTTCCCCATACTGAACTGCATTTGAGCACTCAGGCAAGCTGTATGAACCGTGAAGCGGTGAAAATGTACCGTGATATCGGGTTCAGCCGTGTTGTATTGGGTCGTGAAACCAGTCTTGCCGAAGTAAAGGAAATAAAAGACGCTGTTCCAGAGATGGAACTGGAATGTTTTGCTCACGGCGCTATGTGTATAGCCTACAGTGGCCGTTGCCTGATGAGTGCATATCTTACCGGACGCAGTGCCCAGGGCGGTTTCTGCAGCCATACCTGCCGCTGGAATTTCCAGCTTGCCGGCCGTGAACTGGATCCCCATCATATCCTGACACCGGAAGAAGCAAAAGAACTGGCAAAAAGCGGAACTCTTGCCCTGCAGGAACAGGAACGTCCTGGTGAATACTTTCCGGTTTTTGAAGGCGATGACTACACAGCTATTCTTTCTTCAAAAGACCTGTGTATGGTAGACCATCTTGACGACATGAAGGCTGCAGGTGTTGATTCTCTAAAAATCGAAGGCCGCATGAAAAGTCTGTACTATGTAGCCATGACAACCCGGGCTTACCGCAAAGCTCTTGATGCACTGGACGGTAAAATTACCCAGACCGAAGCTGAACCGTATGTACAGGAGTTATACCATGCTGCTCACCGGGAATTCGGTACCGGATTTTTCTATGCACGCGAAGATGCTGACAAAACCACTGTTGGTGAATCCAGCAGCGACTATGAATTAATCGGAACTGTGGGTGAAGAACTGACAGCAGAAGAATCCGCTGCCGTTTTAAAAACCGGTGACGAACGGGTTGCTCAGTTCCAGAAAGAGCTGGAAGCCATGCATCCTGAAGCCCGTAAAGCCCGGGATATTGATCTTGCAGAACATCCAGACAAAATACCGCACAGTGCTTCTGAAAAAGTAACTCTTTCTCAAGGAAAGTTGTTCAGATACAGTGCAATGAACCGTATCGATGTGGGAACGGAAATTGAATTTGTCGGACCTGATATTATCAGTGTTACCGATAGTGATTTTATCCTGATAAATCCTGAAGATGGCACCCTTATGAACTGGGTAAGTCACCATCATGACTGTCTGATTTTCACCAGAAAACCAATCAGTACCAACTACATCGTGCGGACAAAAACAGCAGAATAGTATAGAATTATTCATTAGGACGAGGCGTCAATTTTGAATCTGACTACCATTATTACCAGTAACTATGGAGTAATCGTTATGATGCTCATTCTTATCTGGTATGTATTTACTGATAACTCATTTGACCACTACACACTGACTATGTTCAAGCTGTGTATTGTCGGTGTTATCCTTATGATTGTGGTAGATAATTTGAACGTCTGGTACGATACCCTTCCGGAACTGAAATGGCACCGATGGATTGCCTGTATTTTCTTTTATGGTATACGTGGGGTTCTTCCTTATTTTGTTTTTGCCATTGTCTGGTACCGTTCACATCACCAGCGTAACCCACAGACGTTGAAATGGCTGATTCCAGCTTTTATAAATCTGCTTTTGTGTGCTACTACATACTGGACTCATTGGGTATGGTGGTACGATGCGGCCAATGTGTTTCACCGGGGTCCGCTGAATTTCTTCCCTTTTGCAGTCTGCGGCTTCTATATGATTGTTCTGATTCAATGGTCGTTGATGCTTCTGGGATCTGATAAAACAGAAGCAGTGGTACTGTTTTTCATCGTTTTTTCAAATGTTCTTTCTGCAATCCTTGAAACAGGTTTTGGATACCGCCTGCTTATCATCAAATCGGTTTCTATCAGCGTGTTTATGTATTATCTGTTCCTGTACACGCAGACATACAATCGGGATGCGTTGACTGGTGTGTATAACCGAAGACGGTTTTATCTTGATGCTAAATCCCTGCAGCATGGGTATTTTTCAGTAGTATCCATGGATATGAATGGGCTTAAGCAGATAAACGATACCTGGGGGCATCATGCAGGGGACCA
>JAZLJW010000155.1:0-6717 GCA_045597345.1 Treponemataceae bacterium | reverse complement strand
CCTCATCCTCTTTAATATCTTTTACTAAATCCAGCAGAGCTTTATAGGCGGAAGCGATATTCTCTGCTTTTTCACCAATTTCTTTTATCAAATCAGCCAGGGTTCCATCGTATTCGTCAGTTTCGTCTTTAATCCACTTGATATCCAGACTAAGTTTTTCATCCTTTCGGATATCTTCAACAGAATACTTTTTCCATCTGCCATTAGGATTTTCTTCTGACCAGGTTTCCTGCCGTTTCGACATATCTTCTGCAGAATAACAAGTTACAAAGTCATCCAGGTCAGAACGTTTCAGCGGGTTGGTAACCAGCGTATGTTTTACACCAGTACGGTAATCGTAGTACCAGATATCTGTAGTAGGTGTTCCTTTTGTAAAGAAAACAACATTTGCCTTTACTCCCTGAGCATAGAAAATACCGGTGGGCAACCGCAGAACGGTATGCAGGTTATAGTTTTTCAACAGTTCATCACGCAGTTTCTGTCCTGCGCCATCAGCAAAAAGAACATTGTCAGGAAGTACAACTGCAGCACGGCCACCTTTTTTTAGTGAAAGCATCATGTGCTGCAAGAAGTTTAACTGGTTGTTGTTGGTGTCTACCAAAAGGTCTGTTCTTAGTGATGAGATATCTACACTTCCTGCAGCCCGATCTCCAAATGGTGGATTTGCCAGGATAACGTCAACCAGTTTTTCAGGTTCTTTTTCAAGACTATCGGCGCATTTAATTGGGGTAGTATCGGGTGAAATATCATGCAGATACAGGTTCATAGAAGCTAGTGTTACAACCAATGGAGTTATATCGTTTCCGCTTAATGCACTTGTCTGCAGGAATTTAATTTTTTCCATATCATCGCTTTGGGTATGCATATAATCATACGCAGCAAGCAAGAATCCTCCGGTTCCACAGGCAGGGTCACAAACTGTTTCGGTGATAAGGGGACGTGTTACATCAACCATTGCCTGAATCAGAGGCCGTGGGGTAAAGTATTGACCAGCTCCAGATTTCTTATCCTGTCCGTTCTTTTCAAGGATACTTTCGTAAATTTTACCTTTCAGGTCCCCTTCCATAATGAACCAGGATTCATCATCAATCATGCCAATAAGTTTTTTAAGTAAGGTTGGCTTATTGATTTTATTTTGTGCATCAATAAAGATTGCTCCAATAAGTCCGTCTTTTTCCGAAAGATTTGCAAGTATTTTTTCATATTTTGCAGTCAAGTCTGGCCCATTGAGATTTACCAAATCTTTCCATTTGTTTTCTTCTGGTAGAGCAGATCCCAAGCCAAAAGACTCACGTTCATCGTCCATCTTCAAAAACAGAAGGTAGGTCAGCTGTACTACGTAATCAGTGAAACCAACTCCTGAACCTGCCAGGACGTCTGCCATGTTCCATACTTTTTTTGATAAACCGTTAATATCTGCCATGTGTTATGCCGCCTTTCCATAGAAAATATATTTTGTTAATGTCTGCAGTTCTGCATTAATGTTGTTAGCTCCAAAAATTGGAAGGAGTTTTCTCCATAAGTTTGGTTTTATTGTAGACAGCTCTATGTTATCAATACAGCCGTTCTGCAAGATATAAAGAGCAACTTCTTTTACCACTTCTTGTTGTTCAGCATTGTATGAATGCTGTTTCTGTCCACAGTACAGGTTGAAGATACTACCAAAGGAGCTGTTCAACGAAAACAGTTCGTCATTCTGTTTATAGGCAAAACGTACAAGCTGGATAATGTTAGTCAAAAGCTCTGTTTCTTCTTTCAACAGGTTCTTTACTTTTCCTGTTTCACCATACATGGTTGAATAACACTGCCAAAGGTATTTAGGGGTAAGTTGACCGTTGTATTTCAACAGCTTTTTCTTCAAATCAAGAAGCATTTCATGTGTGATAGCATAGTTCTCCTGGTTATAAATAATCCTTAGAGCTTCTATTTCATCACGGTTGTCCTGTACATAATTCTCAAACTGCTCAATGTACTCTTTTGCCTGTTCCTGTGAAAATCCGGCACCGATTGGGATATCTGGTTGATCGATGGCAATCGTAACAAATCCGGCATACACTTCACAGAGGAAGTTCTTTGCTTCGTTGTTATCTATCAGCTTTGTTATCAGTTTTTTCCGTTCCAGGTTAGGCTCATTCTGACTGGTATATACAGGGAACGAAGGGTCATCCAGAGCTTTAATAATGTTGTTGATAAACTCTTTCAACGTTATACCCATCATTGATTCAAGTTTATCAATGTCCGCCTGTTCAGCTTTCTTTACAACACGTCCCATGTATTTACAAAGTATCAAAAGATAATCATCAGCCACATCACCATGAGACAGGTACTCCAATACTTCAGCAAGTGAGGGGTATTTTACTATTGGATGTCTACCTGTCGGTCCTGGTATTTCCTTTTCGTGTTCTGTTACACCAACAGCATCGATAAGATAGTAAAACTCCTTGCTTGTAGCATTGTGCGTTACTGCCTGTAACTTATCGTCGTCAATTGTACGGCAGCCACGACCTTTCATCTGTGTGTACAATATTTCTGAGTTGATATCACGCATGAACATAACACATTCAAGCGGTTTAACATCAGTTCCTGTTGCTACCAGCGTTACTGTTACTGCAATTCGGAAATCACTATGGTTGCGGAAATCCTTAATCAGCTGGTTTGTATTTCCCTGCGAAAAGGTAATTTTCTGTACAAAATGAGGCGGCACTTCCCCATCAGGGAATTCTGGGCCAAATACTTTTTTAACAGCATCAACAATATCTGAAGCATGTGTTTCTTTTTTCGCAAAAATCAAAGTCTTTGGAATCATGCTCCAATCGGGTTTGCGGTCAGGATAAAGAACTGTGTAAATATTGTCCTTATACGCTTGGATAACTGTTTTTATCTGATCCGGGACAACAATACTCCGGTCTAATTGGGTGTTTTCATAAACGCGCTGGTCAGGCTGCTTTTCCTTTTTTACATCACCTGTCAGATTGGACTTTTTCTTAATCCGTTCACCTTTATCAAGTTTTGTTCCAGCCTCTGTTATCTGTGTCTGGATTCTGAATACGCGTCCATCTACGTTTACCCCATCTGCAATGGAGCGGTCTAACGTGTAATTAACAACCCTGTTGTTGTTGAAGAATGCCAAAGCTTCGGGCGTAGGTGTTGCAGTAAGCCCAATTAACTGAGCCCCAGAAAAGTAATCAAGTACAGATTTCCACAGTCCATAAATAGAACGATGGCACTCATCAATGATAATTACATCAAAAAAGTCTGGTGGTAACAATGGGTTATCCGGCAAGGTTACTGTGCTACCGCTGTCTACAGTATCTGTAAACAACATGCCGTCATCTGTTTCTTCATCATCGTTTGAATCTTCAAAGGGCTCACCGCTCAATGCTGCAAATAATCGCTGTATTGTTGATATGAGAACACTTGAGCGTTTAGCTTCATTGTAATTGTCTGTGTTTGTCTGGATTACTTCGTTTCCAAAGTCATCTGTAGTTTTAACTGTAAGTTTTTTCAGCTTATTAACTACAAATTCATCCTTAAAGGAATTCTTTGTCTCGGTGAGTTTATAGGTACCAAACTCGCCATCTGCCTGTGTTCCAAGGTTATTACGGTCCACCAGAAAAAGAACACGTTTCTTATTTACATAATTCAACAACCGGTATGCGGCTGTACAAGCTGTAAACGTTTTTCCTGCACCTGTGGCAAGAACAATCAGTGCCTTTTTCTCACCAAGTTTCATTGAGGTTTCAAGGTTTGAAATTGCTTCGTACTGGCAATCTCTCAGTCCCTTTGGACCAACTGGTGGCACAGCTGGTAACCGTGCAAATTCATCTTCAATACCTGCCATATCGACTAGTTCTTTTGGCTTAAACATTTCCGGCAGCTTTATGTAGGCCATTTCTGGTTCACGTAAATCCTTAAAGTATAGTTCTTCACCGTTAGAAATAAATGAGAAGGGTAATGGATTGAACCAATACTGGTGGTAACTATTCAGAGTCCGGGTATATTTCTCTGCCTGTTCCTGTACTTCAGTTTCCAGATGATTTTCTTTCCGTTTGGCTTCAAGAACACCAATGGCCTTTCCACCTGCAAACAATAAATAATCCGATTCAAGACCACCTTTCATTAAAGCTTCTTCAATCGCACAGGCGGCCCTATTAGGTGTCATCTCACTACGTGGTATAACGTCCCAGCCAGCTCTCTTGAGCATTGCATCAATTTTAATCCGGGCTTTTTCTTCTGGTTTCAAATCTGCCATATTCTTCTTCCGATAAAAACTACTTATGAGAAGTATTATATCATAAGATACTATAAGCGTTTGATATGACAAATGGTGACACTCTTATGATGATTTTTGTCCTATATGACGTGTCACATTCCCATGTTATACTTTGTTTATGGCTATCATTGCATATTCAGATTTAACTGATTCTCAGCGGAACATCGCTAATTTACCGCCGACTCATAATTATATTGTCACTGGTGAACCAGGTACCGGTAAAACGGTGATTGCGCTTCATATGGCTGGTCGTTTTGCTAAACGTGGTAAGAAAGTTTTGTTTCTTATTCATAACCGGCCTCTTAAATCATTCATTGAAACTCAGGTATTTGGAGAGGAGTATCAGTTCACAGTTTCTACGCTTCATCAATGGTTGCCTCTTTTCTTCATGCAGAACTTCAAGAAGCGTGTTCCTACTACAGACGGTAAGTACGCCTATGCCTGGGCAGACATTATGAGCTGTTTCGCAACTCTGGACAAACAATACGACTACATCATTTTTGATGAAGCACAGGACTTTGGTCTGGACGTTTTTAAAGCTGCACAAATGGTAGCCGAACATCTTGTATGCCTGATGGATCCTGAGCAAAGTCTTACTACGGGTTCTGTTCATCTTGAAGAACTTATTGATTTGCTGGGTGTTCGTAACGAATATACTTTACAGGATAACTATAGAAATCCCCGTGAAATTTTTGAGTTTGCACGTCTTTATGGAGGTAGCAAAACAATTCTTCACACAAATCCTACAGGGAAACGTCCTTATTTTATTCAGGTACCGGATTATCCTGAACAAAATGAAACTATCAACAATATTGTTAAGTCTCATCTGGAATACAAAACAATCGGTGTATTTACAAATACTACTTTTGTAAATAAAGCAAATACTGAACTTTCTGCAATAATCAAAGATAAGCCTGTTTTTGCTTATGGCGTAAAAACTGAAACTTCAAATGGCAAGGACTTTGATTACTCAAAAGAAGGCGTGTACATCATGCCCTATGGGGTTGTGAAGGGGCTTGAATTTGACATTGTAATTATTGCCAATTGCCACAGAATGTTCAAATCAAAAAATGCAAACGACACCAATCTTTTCTATGTTAACTGTACCCGCGCAAAAAAAGAGTTGTACTGCATTTATTCTACAGAAACATGTGAAGACGGTTGTATAGATGTGTTTGGTCCTATGAATCAGGCTGATGCAAGAAACTTAGTAGATTGGAGCTTAAATTGGAACCTGCAGACAATAGAAAAGTAATTGATATTACTCAAAAGACCGCTACAAAGAATTATGCAACCTGGCAGGAATGCTACGGTGACTATCTTTTTATGCGTGAGCAAAAAATAGGTGTATTTTCGTATGAGACTAAGATAGCTTTAGCTAATCTTGTTATAGAAAAGGGTCTTAGTTATCAGGAATCACCCAATGCATATCTGGCAGTAATTAAATATTTGGCTGCGGTATACAATCAAACCAACCAATATGAACGTGTCTTGAACGACCTACTGCTTCTGGTTCAGCTTCAGGAAGAAGACCATGTTCCTTGCTGGGTTTTCCACAATTACATTGATGCAGAATTACATGTAGAAAGAACATTAAGCCGGGTTATCCGTAACCCTTCAAAATTTCTGACAGATTTAGCGCGGACATCCGCCGAAGCAGATGTTGATATAATCCGTGTTCGCCAGCAAAATATTCTCAAGAATCTTTTTCGTGAAGCTTCCTTCTTTATCGCTGCTCATCGGGATATAGTTCCTGCGGCAGATGCATTATCGAATGCAGCTGCCATATATGGTGTTGAAGAATCTCTGGAATATGTTATTTTTGCAAAAACAATTTCCGGTGAAAACCCGGACGCATTGTACAAAGCAGATGAAGCATACCGTGAAGCTTTATTGTCTAAGGCAGAAGATGCAGAACGTAAGAATGTTGGAGAACAAAGCATATCTTCTGACCAGTTTCATGCTCTGCAGGATAAATTGACAAATCTGGAAGCAGTCATTGCACAACTGACATCTGCAAATGAAAAACTGGAACAGGAAAAAGCCTCTACTGAAAAATCATCAGAAGAAATTAAAAAACAATATAGCCAGCTGGAATCTTTACTTATTTCAAAAAACGATGGCTTTGCAGAGGAAAGACAAAAACTTATCCAGGCTACACAAGAAATTTCAGACCAACTGCAGGAAAAAGAGCGTATTATTGTTGCAAAAACTCAGTTAATTAAAGAAATCAGTGCTGATATGACAAAGCTTAAGCAAACAATAACAGAGCAGGAATCACAACTGGAAACTCTCTCTGTCCTTCCTCCCCAGATAATGGTTGCAAAAGCTATGAAAGCACTTACCGAAATCATGTATGCATTTACTAAACGGACGTATCCGGATTTAAACAATAACGACAACTGGCAGAAGTACGTACTGGCGGTATTTGATTACGACAAGCT
>JAZLJW010000154.1:0-1651 GCA_045597345.1 Treponemataceae bacterium | reverse complement strand
GACATTCCAGATCTTGATGCTCTTTCTGCCATCGCAAAGAAACACGGACTTCCAGTTGTAGTAGACAATACTTTTGGAACTCCATATCTATTCCGCCCATTTGAACACGGTGCAAACATTGTAGTTCACTCGGCAACTAAGTTTATCGGTGGTCACGGATCTTCTCTTGGAGGCATCGTTGTAGACGGTGGAAACTTTGACTGGAAAGCATCTGGAAAATACAAGAACATTGCCGAAGCAAATCCAAGCTACCACGGAATCAGTTTTGCCGACGCCGTAGGTCCAGCAGCATTTGTTACATATATCCGCGCCATCCTTCTTCGAGACCAGGGGGCCTGTATTTCTCCATTCAACGCATGGGTTCTTCTTCAGGGAACAGAAACTTTGAGTCTTCGCCTGGACCGCCACGTTGAAAACACAAAGAAAGTGGTTGAATTCCTTAAAAATCACCCAAAAGTAGAAAAGGTAAATCATCCTTCACTGGCAGACCATCCTGATCACGCCCTCTACGAAAAATACTTCCCTAACGGTGGGGCCAGCATCTTCACATTCAACATCAAAGGTGGAAAAGAAGCAGCCTGGAAGTTTATCGATAACCTTAAGATTTTCAGTCTGCTTGCCAATGTTGCCGACGTAAAATCACTGGTAATCCACCCGGCCAGCACAACTCACAGCCAGATGACCGATGCCGAACTTGCCGACGTGGGAATCTCTCAGAGCACAATTCGCCTGAGCATTGGTACAGAACATATTGACGATATCATTGCAGATTTGGAAAATGGATTTGCAGCGTTATAAAAGCTGATGGGAAAGGGGGAAGTCTCCCCCTACGCGCCCACACGGTTGGTCGCTACCCTTACAGCGGGGACACCCCGCAACGCCCCGTTAAAGGAGAAAAAAAATGGCTAAAATAGTAAACAGCACAACAGAACTTATTGGTAAAACACCACTTTTGAAATTGAATAAATATGCCCCAGACAGTGATGCAACTATCCTCGCAAAACTGGAACTTTTCAACCCTGCAGGAAGCGTAAAAGACCGCGTTGCCCTTCAGATGATTATTGATGCAGAAGAAAAAGGCATCCTTAAACCAGGTGCCACCATCATTGAACCAACTTCTGGAAATACAGGGATTGGTCTTGCTTCAGTTGCTGCCAGCCGCGGATACAAAGCTATTCTTACTCTGCCAGACACCATGAGTGTTGAACGCCGTACTCTGCTTAAAGCCTATGGTGCAGAACTGGTACTTACAGAAGGTGCTAAAGGCATGAAGGGTGCCATTGAAAAAGCAGAAGAACTTAAAAATGAAATCCCAGGAAGTGTTATTCTTGGTCAGTTCGTAAACCCAGCAAACCCACAGGCTCACCTGAATACAACTGGTCCTGAAATCTGGGATCAGACAGACGGTAAAGTGGATATCTTTGTTGCCGGTGTTGGTACTGGTGGAACATTGACTGGTGTTGGAAAATTCCTGAAATCAAAAAACAGCGCTGTGAAAATTGTTGGTGTTGAACCTGCATCTTCTCCAGTTCTTACTAAGGGAACTGCAGGCGCCCACAAAATCCAGGGAATCGGTGCTGGTTTTGTTCCTGACATTCTGGACACAAGCGTTTATGATGAAATTATCGCCATCGAAAATGAAGATGCATTT
>JAZLJW010000153.1:0-10365 GCA_045597345.1 Treponemataceae bacterium | reverse complement strand
AGTAAGGGCGAAGCAAATTTATGAACTCTTCATCTTCACCTGTTACTGTTCCGGCTTCAAGCAGCAGCAGAATGACATCTGCCGTTTTCAGTGCTTCAATGGATTTCTGTACAACCAGTTCGTCAAGAACGGCTTCCATGGTGCCGATATCGCGTTCCAGCTTGAAACCGCCGGTGTCAGTAATGCGTACCGGCATATCGTTGATAAAAGCAGTTTCGCTGATAGGATCACGGGTAACACCGGGGGTTGGGTCGGTAATGGCGCGGCGTTTATGAAGCATACGGTTAAAAAGAGTCGATTTACCAACATTTGGACGGCCAACAATTACCACGTGAGGAAGATTGCGGTATTTCTTTGAGCGGTCATAGAGAGGAGTCAGAGATTCTTCGTTTTCCTGCATTAGTGTTCCTGTAAAAAAGTTTCAAGTTCAGCATGCACTGCCTGAGCAGAGGGCAGTTGCAGCATACGTTTCGATAAATGAGTTAGTTCAGTAATGTCGTAGTTTGCCAGAATTGACTTGGCTTTGGCAATACGGGATGCTGACATACTAAGTGTTCTGATTCCTAAACCGGCTAGAAAAAGAATACCTTCTTGATTACCAGCAAATTCTCCGCAGACAGAGAGACCGATATTTGCAGAAGAAGCAGTCATATGGGTGGTAGTTATCATTCTGAGTACTGCTGGATGTAGTTCATCGAAGAGAGAAGTAACGCTGGCGTTTTCACGGTCGACGGCAATGGCATACTGAGTCAGGTCATTTGATCCAATGGAGAAGAAGGATACTTTTTCTGCCAGAAAATCTGAAACAATAACAGCAGCAGGTGTTTCAATCATAATTCCCAGAGGAGTTTCTTTTCTAAAAGGTATATTAGCTTCTGTCAGTTCTTGTTGAACTTCTTCAATCAGGGCGTTAACCCGGTCAAGTTCCTCCACAGAAGAGAGTAATGGAATCATGATTTTAAGATTTCCGAAGGTGCTGGCACGATACAGTGCACGAAGTTGTGATTTGAAAAGGTCGATGTGGGCAAAACAGAACCGGATGGCACGCTGTCCCAGCAAGGGGTTTTCTTCTTTTACGGGAGAGTAGTTGGAAAGAGCAATTTCCTTGTCAGCACCAGCATCAAGGGTGCGGATAGTAACCGGTTTGTCTCCCATGATAGTCAGAACTTTTGAATATGCCAGAAACTGTTCTTCTTCTGTGATTGATGAATCCTGCATGAAAAGGAATTCCGTGCGGAAAAGACCGATACCATCAGCTCCGTCTTTTAAGGCAAGTTCTGCTTCCTGAACGCTGGCAATGTTGGCGTAAATGGTGAAAGGAGTACCATCTTTTGTCATGGCCGGTTGAAAAGTAAACTTTTCTATCAGTTCCTGTTCCCTTTTAAGATTGTTGATCTCAGTTTCATAGGCAGCTTTCGTTAATTTGTCAGCACCTTTAATTATTTCTCCTTTGTTTGCATCAACAATAACGGTATCTCCCTGCGAAAATAGAGAAATACAGTTTGTTATGCCTGAGATATAAGGTACCTTGTAAGCGCGGGCAAGAATAGCAACATGGCTATTGATTCCGCCTTCTTCAGTAATAAGTGCTGCAATAGGTTTTTGTGAAAATACCAGTGCATCACTGGGATTCATGCATTTTGCAACAATAATTGCATTACTGGGAATGTCCTCGATGGTTGGTGATTCATTATGTTCCAGGAGTTTCAATACCTTACCGTACACGTCAGAGATATCGCTTGCACGTTCTGCCAGGTATTCGACACCGGAATTCCGAAGCATGCTGGCATATTCTTCAACTTTCTGGGATAAAACCCATTCGATATTATAATTCTGAGCCTTATAGGTATCCTGTACCAGTTTGAGAAATTCAGGATCTGTGAGCATCATGGCATAAGTGGTAAAAATTTCAGACTGTTCTTTAGAGTCAGATTCTATACCAGCTTGTAGATAATCAAGAACATTTTGACGGGCAATACTGAATCGTGCCCAACCGTCATCCTTTTCTTCTCCAGAAACGGTAATCTGCTTGATGTGTGTAATATCAGAATTGAGAATATATGTTGGGCCGGTGCCGATACCAGACGACACTTTAATTCCCTTGTAGGTAATCACAATCCGATTATAAAAGACTTCTATACTTTTGTAAAAGTGTTGAATGTCATATACTTTTTTTATGGCTAAAGAAAAAGAAAGAAATGAAAAAAAGAAAAACTCATCGGGTGTAAGTGCTGCTTTTTGGATTGTTTTTGCACTTGTTCTTTTAATTTTGTTTTTGGTTAGTAGAGATAGGATACTAACAGTACTGTATAATACTGATTTTTTTGGAAAAGTGTTTGGCTCAAATCCTGAATTTGTCGTGAAACATAAACCAAAGGAAGGCAAAGGGCCTCTTGCTGAAATAGAGATACAAGAGCAGCCGTTTATATTTGAAACAGAAACTGAATCTGAGAAGAAAGAATCAGAAACGCTGGAAAATAAAACGGTACTGCCGGAATCAGACCAGCAAGAATCTGTAATAAATGAAAAATCGAAACCAGAGCAGAAAAAAAGCGAATCAAAGACTAAAGAAATCGAAAAACAACCTGCCGCACCAGTTACACAAATTGCTCAAATGGAGCAGCATCTGTTTTTTATAAAAATTGCCGGAGATGGATCGGTAATCAGAAAAGAAGTGGTACGGTCAATAAACAAAACAGACATGCCTTTAACAGCAGCTGTTAATGCATTATTGAAAGGTCCTGATTTACGTGATTTAGATGCCGGGTTCATTTCTTTAATCCCTGCAGGCACCCGTTTATTGGGAGCTTCAGTTGCGAATGGAGTCGCAACGATTAATTTCAGTGATGAATTCAGGTACAACCAGTATGGAGTAGAAGGGTATTATGGTCAGTTGATGCAGGTTGTATATACTGCAACCGCGTTTGGGAATATTGATAGTGTTCAGTTTCTTATAGAGGGTGAAAAATCTGACTACCTGGGTTCAGAGGGCGTATTTATCGGCGCCCCGCTGCCCCGGTCAACGTTCAGATGATTTCAGAATAGTGTCCCAGCGAACCAGCATATCTTCAAGGTATGCACTGTGCTGGCAGTAATAATCGGTATAACAGTTAAGCTCCTGATATGAGACTGATACCTCATCCAGGGGCTTTATTTTTCTTATGGCACAGGTCCATTTGCCACTGTCATCAACCGGAGCGTAGAGTACTTTTGAGTACAGGCCGTCACTGGAGCAGGAAAGGGTAGAGTTTGGAAGATATACATAGCTGCCACTCATACTCTGAAGGAAATTTTGGGCCTGAGTTTTCATGAATGCAGCAGATCCATCAGGGCATGCCATATTCACAGCGGCATGAATGGCACTGTCAATGGCACGGACATAGGGATACAGTTGCATCCACTGGTCATCAATGGCTTTATCTGCTGCGGGGATTTTTTTTGCAGCAATCAGTGAGGGAGCTGTTTCTGAAAACCCTGAAAAATCCTGAAAACTGGTATCTTCTGAGTTTTCAAGAATCCCCATAGTTACGGCTTCAAACAGAGGTTCTCCTTCTTCACTAGTAATCATACGCAGGTTGAAAAGGGGAATGTAGAACTGCCAGCAGAGATTCACATTACCCCCAAACTGAAGAAATTCCTGAGAAAGAATGAAATCTTGGGAAAAAGAAAGGTGGTTTAATCTTTTACGGCGGGCTGAAAGTTCATAAAGCATATCATGTGCATAGTTTATGGAATTAATTTCGTCTTCTGAAAGATTCGGAGGAAATGATTCACCAATTATTGAAATATAGTCTGTGGTTGTATCTAAACGAAGATAGGTGGTTATATCAATCTTTTTTATAACAGCAACATCACCAGTTTCGGTTAAGCCTTCAGAAACGGAAAAAACCCGGAGGGCAAGAGTAGAATCATCGTATACAAGGAAACCAATATAGGTATCATCGGAAAAAGTGGTATCACGGTAAAAAATATACTGACCTGAGGCATCGGGCGAATCAGAGATAATGCCGGGAAGGGCAAAGAGCATTGATGGTATGAGTGCTGTAAAAACAACAGCGGCCATGAAAGCAAAAAACTTTTTGAAGGTAATCATAATCACATAATAAAAAAAAAGAGGTTATCCGTTAAGGGGATAACCTCTTTTGAATTAATCTGATTTTCAGGCGTTAAGGGCCGCAAGCTGTTCAGTTACGATGCGTACTGCTTCTTTTACGGCGTCTTCCGGCACCAGTTTCTGAGCTTCCGGTTCGGTTCTCAGTTTCAGTTCGACGTTCGGCAGGTTTTTTTCACCAACGGTAATGCGGATTGGGAATCCGATAAGATCCATATCGTTGAACTTAACACCGGGGCGTTCGTTGCGGTCATCAAGAAGAACTTCGATACCGGCCTTGGTCAGTTCGTCATACATCTTGTCTGCAACTTCTTTCATGACACCATCGTATTTGATGGGAACAATGGCTACCTGATAGGGAGCGATGCTCATAGGGAACATGATGCCTTTATCATCGTGGTAGGTTTCGATGATTGAAGCCAGGGTACGGTCAACACCGATACCGTAACAACCCATAAGAGGAGTTACCGGTTTACCGTCCTGACCCAGATAGGTTACGTTCATTGATTTGGTGTATTTATCACCCAGTTTGAAGATATGACCCAGCTCGTTACCTTTTTTGCTGTAGAATGGTTTTCCGCAGTCAGGACAGGCATCGCCGACAACAGCAGTTCGGACATCGCCAACCATGAATGGAGTGTAGTCGCGGGTTGGTTCAACATGTTTGATGTGGAATCCTTCTTTACCGGCTCCGGCAAAGGCATCGTGCATGTCACAGACTGACAGGTCCTGAAGGATAGGGCAGTTCAGGGTAAGTGGTCCGACAAAACCGTGTGGGGCATTGGCCATCTGCAGGATTTCATCACCTTCTGCCAGACACAGGTCTGAACATTTCAGAAGGCCGGCAAGTTTTGCTTCGTTAACTTCCAGGTCACCGCGGATAAGAACACAAACATATGAAAGCGGGTAGTACGTGAAGTTTCCTTCAGTTACCTGTTTGAAGTTTTTTCCGCCGGTAGCATTGCTCAGGTCAAGACCGCAGTTGATAACGCGGTAGATAAGAGCTTTGATGAAACGTTTAGAAGTGGTACCGAAGAATTTTTCCATGTCTTCAATGCTGAATACATTGGGAGTAGCAACTTCTTCAACAGGCAGGTCAGTTTTTACCTGTGGTTTTCCTTCATCATCAGTAGGAATGTCTGGTTTGCAGGCAGCTTTTTCAACGTTGGCTGCGTAACCACATTCACAGAGCATAAGGGTATCGTCACCGACAGGAGATTCAATCATGAATTCTTCTGATCCGGATCCACCCATGTTACCGGTGTCTGCTTTTACAGAGATGGTTTTAAGACCCATGCGTTTAAAGATGTTCCGGTATGCTTCTGCAACGTTTTCGTATGAAGCATCCAGAGAAGCCTGGTCAGTATCAAATGAGTAAGCGTCCATCATGGTGAATTCACGACCACGCATTACACCGTAGCGGGGGCGGATTTCATCACGGTATTTGGTGTTAATCTGATACAGGGTAACAGGAAGCTGCTTGTATGATTCAAGACCGTCACGAACAAGAGCGGTGAAAGCTTCTTCTGCAGTAGGAGAAACAATCATATCCTGACCGCCACGGGTGGTAGCTTTCAGCATTTCAGGACCCATGGTTTCCCAGCGCCCTGATTCTTTCCACAGTTCACCGGGTTGGATAACGGTTGGTTTAATTTCAAGAAGACCGGCTCTGTCCAGTTCTTCACGGATAATCTTAGAAACTTTGGAGAAGGCACGGTAGCCAAGCGGCATGTAGGAATACAGACCGTTGCCCAGTTTACGGATAAGACCTGAGCGCATCATGAGCTGATGGCTGGCAATAACTGCGTCGTTTGGAGCTTCGCGCAGTGTAGATATCATTGTTTTTGATGCTTTCATAGATAGGAATTGTAATAAAAACAGGGGTCTGTTACAAGGTAAAGGCTCTGCAGTGGGGCTGAATTCTTGAACGCACGCAATAAGTTTGGTATACTTTTACGCAAACTTATTAAAGGGGAATTTCCATGCCCAAAATTGAAGTAAACGAAAAACTGTTTTTTAACTTACTTGGAACCAAATACGATTACGATACCCTGGAAGCTAAACTGACCTGCGGTAAGGCAGAGCTCGATGAAAAACCTGATATGACCCAGAGCGAAGACGAACGGGTTATCAAAATTGAACTGAACGATACCAACCGTCCTGACCTGTGGTCTACCGGTGGTGTTGCCCGCCAGCTGCGTGTTCACAATACCGGTAAAATCTCTGACTTCAGCAAATTCATGTCTACCAAAGGTGACATTAAAGATTTCGGTAACCGTGTTGTTACCGTTGATGAAGCATGTAAAGAAGTTCGTCCCTACATGGTTGCCTTTGTTATTTCAGGCAAACCTATTGATGAACCTATGCTGCTGGACATTATCCAGACTCAGGAAAAACTGTGCTGGAACTTTGGCCGCAAACGCCGCTCAATTTCTATGGGTGTATACCGCCAGAGCCAGATTACATGGCCTGTTCACTATAAAGCTGTAGACCCGGACAAGACTTCTTTTGTTCCACTGCAGTGTACTGAACCGATGACCTGCCGCCAGATTCTTACTGACCATCCAAAAGGAAAAGAATACGGCTGGATTCTTGATGGTGCAAAAGTATTCCCACTGTTGACTGACGATACTGGCGAAGTTATGTCCATGGCTCCTATCATCAACAGTGCAACTCTTGGTGCTGTTGAAGTTGGTGATAAAGACCTGATGGTAGAACTTACCGGTTCAGATATGGCAGGTCTTATTCTGTCTGCAAACATCGTTGCCTGTGACTTTGCTGATGCCGGCTACGAAATTCTGCCTGTTAAAGTTGTTCATCCTTATGATACCGGATTCGGTAAGGAAATTGTTGTTCCTTATTACTTCCAGGATACTACCGATGCCAAACTTGCCAACATCAACAAACGTCTGGGATCAAGCCTGACTGCTGATGAAGTAGTTGATGCCCTTGCCCACATGGATTGTAAGGCAACCGTAAGCGGTGCAAAAGGGGAAGAGACCATTACCCTGTATCCACCTGCTTACCGCAACGACTTCCTGCATGAAGTAGACGTTATTGAAGATGTAATGATGGGTAAAGAACTGTCGTTCTTCAATCCTGAACGTCCCCATGACTTTACCATCGGACGCCTTCTGCCAATTACCCTGCTGAGCCGCAAGACTAAAGAACTGATGGTTGGTATGGGTTACCAGGAAATGATCTTCAACTATCTGGGGTCAAAAAAAGATTACATTGACCGCATGAACATTACTGCAGACGGTGTTATCGAAATTGCAAACCCAATGAGTGAAAACTATCAGTTTGTACGTCCTTCAATCATTGCAAGCCTGCTGTCTGCAGAAAGCGGCAGTGCCAATGCTCCGTATCCGCACAAAATCTTTGAAACCGGTAAGGTTGCTTTCCTGTGTGATGAAGAAAACACCGGAACCCGTACCCGCCAGAATCTTGGTTTTGTTACTGCAGCAGCAGATGCAAACTTCAATACTGTTGCCAGTGAAGTTGCTACTGTCCTGCACTTCCTTGATGAAGAATACAAGGTTTCAGAAAGTGACGACCCACGATTCATTCCTGGACGTCAGGCAAACATCCTGAAAGATGGAAAAGTAATCGGAATTTTCGGTGAAATTCATCCGCAGGTTCTGGAAAACTGGACAATCGGTGTTCCCTGTACTGCCTGTGAATTTGATCTTGAAGCACTGCTGAAATAATAGCGTTCCACGCGACAAGCTCAGTGAGTCTGAACAGAAAAGGCTGCCGGATGGCAGCCTTTTCTGTTTTAAACCAGGCACTTCGACAGGCTCAGTGACCTTTTAATCAGCGGGCCCATTCGTACAGGATGACACTGGCAGCCTGTGCTACGTTCAGACTTTCCAGATCTCCGGCTGGAGAAGGAATGGTAATCAGTTTATCGCAGTTTTCCTTTACCTCGTTGGAAATACCATGTTCTTCATTACCCAGAACAATCAGTACTCCTTTATTGTCCTTGTTGAATGATTTCATCTGACTGATGGGAATGGATCCGTGAACATCGGTACCAAAACGGATCATTTTACCTTCCAGGTCTTTCAGAAGGTAGGGAATGGACTGGATGGCATAGATGTTGACTTTTTCCATTCCGCCCTGAGCTACGCGGTAACTGGAAGTGGTAATGGAAGACTGGGCCTCATCCAGAGGAATGATGACGTTTTTAAAGCCGAAAAAAGCAGCGGAGCGGACAATGGCTCCCAGATTGTTGGCGTTACCAACCCGGTCAAGAAGCAGGGCACATTCTTTGTTCTGTACCCAGGTATCAGTGATGGAACGGGTAAGGCGGGGAATTTCCGGCTGGGGGATAAAGGCTACAACGCCCTGATGGTGTACGCTGCCGGCCAGTTTGGTCAGTTCGCTTTCATCTTTTACCTGATTGTAGGGAGCCTTGCGGGCAGCCATTTTTTTACAGAGGCCGCCAAAAAGAGGAGCACGATCAGCAGAAAAGTACAGGCGGGTAATCAGTTCCTGATGGTTTTTCTCCAGTGCTTTTACTGCTTCAAAGCCACATACGGCAAGTTCATTGTTCAGTTTGTTCTTCATGGTGCACAGTATAGTCTTTTTTCTGTACACTGTCTTTATTATGAAAACATGGCTGATACTTTTTGTTTTATCACTCATTCTAGTTGCACTGGCTGCATGGTTGTTCAAATGGGTTTTGAAAACTGATGATGCTGCAGACAGGAGAAAAGAAAAAGAGAAGGATAAAGGTCCCAGTCACTCCAACTGTCCCTTGTGTAATTCCGCACTGTATGCTGGAGAAAACCTGATATCAAGAGTGTACAAAGGCTGCGACCCGAAAGACCAGGCATGTACGATTCACGGATGTCCCTATTGTTACCCGGTACCACGTCCTGGTATTAAGAGAGTCTGCCCTGTTTGCCATAAAGTTGTTCCACAGGAAGGGCATCTGGATGCCCATCTGTTTCTCCGCAGTACCGGTAAGCGACATGTACACATTACCGGATGCACTGAATGTCATAAAAAAAAGAGATAGGTGTAAGATTTTCAAATTTTTTTATAAAACCTATAAAGTCGGTATTTGTATCTCCGATAGATAAGTATCAGCCAGAAAGAGGCTGGTTGGAAATCAGGATAACGAGTCATAGGAGCACCGGTGGGTGCAACCGGGGCTTCAAAGGAGATACACAATGGTTATCAATCACAACATGAGTGCTATGTTCGCTAACCGCACCGCAAACAACGTAAGCAGTGCAACCCAGAAGAACATGGAAAAACTTTCATCTGGCAGCCGCATTAACCGCGCAGGCGACGATGCCAGTGGTCTTGCAGTTTCTGAAAAAATGCGCAGTCAGATTCGTGGATTGAACCAGGCTGCAACCAACGTTCAGAACGGCATCAGCTTTATTCAGACAACTGAAGGATATCTGTCAGAAACAACAGATGTAATTCAGCGTATCCGTGAACTGGCTGTTCAGTCTTCAAACGGTATCTATTCAGATGAAGACCGTATGCAGATTCAGGTTGAAGTTTCTCAGCTGGTATCAGAAATTGACCGCATTGCTTCACAGGCACAGTTCAACGGTATGAACATGCTGACTGGCCGTTTTGCTCTCGATCAGGGAACCAACGATGTAACTGGATCAATGTGGTTACATGTTGGTGCAAATATGGACCAGCGTGTTCAGGTATATATCGGAACCATGACTTCTGCTGCTCTTAATATGCGTTCATCGATTGATGAATCTATCATGAGTCTGCAGACTCCAGATGATGCTAACCGTGCAATTGGAACTCTTGATGAAGCTCTGAAAAAGGTTAACAAACAGCGTGCTGACCTGGGTGCTTACCAGAACCGCCTTGAACATGCATTTAACGGTTTGAATGTAGGTGCTGAAAACCTGCAGGCAGCTGAAAGCCGCATCCGCGATACTGATATGGCAGCTGAAATGGTTGAATTTACCAAGAACCAGGTACTGCAGCAGGCTGGTACTGCTATGCTTGCTCAGGCAAATCAGTCTTCTCAGAACGTACTTACTCTGCTCCGCTAATAGCAGAATGGCCAAAGGAACCGCTTTGGCTGCATAAAAAACTCCCGCGCTCCAAACAGCGGGAGTTTTTTGTTTTTATGGACTTTAGTCCGTGAAAACGTGAAGCGAAGCGGAATGTTTTCACAATAAACCACCCGCTATGCGGGTGAGCGACAAATGCTTATAGCAAAAAAGCTTTTCTCGAAAGTGTACAATAAGATTGTTCAAGTCTAT
>JAZLJW010000152.1:0-28266 GCA_045597345.1 Treponemataceae bacterium | reverse complement strand
TCCGTATCTGACTATCGTTTCTTTCCTTCCCTGTTTATTTGTTAAAGAACTTTCGCTTGCCACCGTTTCTCTCAGTGGCGCGTGATGAAGAAGTTATCACATCTTTCATCATTTGGTCAAGAGCTTTTCAAAACTTTTTTTTCAAGTTTTTTTTCGCTTACCTTTTCAGGTCTGCAAAATCTGCTAAGCTTTTCAAGGCTTTGCAACTCTTTTCTAACTCACCGCTGCATTACTGCGTCGGTGAATGAGACTATATACCAACTTACCTTTTCCTGTCAATAAAAAGTTTTTAATTTTTTAACAATTTTCCAAAGTTTTTCAAATAATCAATAAATGAGAGATATGATGCAATAGTTCCAATTCCGAAAAGGCAATATGCGACCCACTTTGCATATATCATATACTCTGACAAATCCAATCCAAAACGTTGTACAGATTCCAGTAGTAAACAATAAATTATTCCAACAACATAAATAACTGTTTTGGCCTTTCCGCCCTTTCTTGCGGCAATATGTGTTCCCTTACTGACTGCAATCAATCGGATAAACAGCATGCAGAATTCCCGGTAAAAAATCAAAACCAAAAGGAATACAGGCATATAGCCGCTGATGGCATAACAGATAAATGCTGTTAAATGAAGCATTACATCAGCAAAGGGATCAAACATTTTCCCAAAATCACTAACCTGATTTTCTTTTCGTGCATAATGACCATCCAGATAGTCAGTGATCTCAGCAAAAATCAAAAGTGGTAACATAATCACTGCAGTAAGAGCAGCACATTTTCCTGTCCAAACAGGAATCATATACAAAAGAAAAAGGAACGGTGCAAACACTAATCGCACTGCCGTAAATTTATCTGCCTTAGTCATATTGTAAATATAGTAAATAAACGCCGTAAGTCAATAAAAAATGTGTTATACAAAAAAAACGGTCTTTTCTGACCGTTTTTTCGTTACTTATTACGGATATGCTTTAAAATCCTGAACAATGCTTATGCAGGATTCCACTTTCTTATCCGGCATCATCTGCTGAGCAAGATAAACTGCCTTTTCTGCCAATGCCTGAGAGTCTGCAACTCCTTGCAATGACATTTTATCGCCCTCTATAACGGCACGAAGGAAGTTAATAGCAAGATGATGCTCAAATACCAGAGCGTTTACAACTTTCTGCGCAGCCAGAAGTTCATCGATTTTTGCCTTTCCTGCAGCTTCCTTTTCTGGTGTAATCTGACACTTTACCAGACCAGCAATAATTGCAGCTGCATCAGCTTCTGACACCATCCCTGTATTTATGGTCATATGATAATGAGTTGGATCATCATTCACCAGATTGAAGAAACTCTTATGAAAACCAAGGCGATTTGCATCACTTTCTTCAATTCTCTGCATAGCCTGCTTATCATTCCAATTGAATTCGTTTTTCAAACGCTCCATACGCACATCAGTTTTGGCTACAAAACGTACCGCAACCAAATTAGGAACCGTTTCAAGAATAGAGAAGGCCCCGCGTCCGATAAGTATAACATTACCTTCTGAAGCAGCTTCAAGAATAGCGGTCTGCAGATAATCAAGATATTCATCCCGGTCTTTTGCCAATGAGGCAAAAAAACCTGGCTTGCGTTCATCGTATTTTTTCAGTTTCTCTTCAGAAAACCCTAATTCAACGATGCGTTTTTCTATATATTTTCTGTCAACGAAACGATAGTTCATTTCCTTTTCCAGAGCTCTGGCAACTTCATCGCCTAAAGCAGCAACCTGCCGCGCAATTGTAATAACTGCCATAGAAACCTCCTAAAAGTGTTAAATACTTATACATTTGCTGTATACTTAGGATATGGCGAATATCGAGAATTGTCAAAAAAAACTGACTTGGAGACCCACAGGAAAGGTTTCCACACTGTGTAAAACAAGGATTGGAACTCTTGAAAGCATTGAAAGCCAATCGCCGGAAGGAATGATTGCTGAATACATCGTGTTGCAGGCCCCGGACTGGGTCATTACCATTGCTGAACATGAATCCGATTTCCTAATGGTAAAGCAGTGGCGACATGGAGCCAATCAAATCAGTATTGAATTTCCCGGAGGGGTCATTGATTCAGGAGAAGCCCCCGAAACGGCAGCTCTACGTGAACTGGAAGAAGAAACTGGATACACCACAGAAAATCTGATAAAACTGGGAGAAGTGAGCCCAAATCCAGCCATCAACGGAAATACAGTTCACTTTTTTCTTGCCCGGAATCTGAAAAAGATTGGCAGTCAGCATCTGGATGACGATGAGTATGTAGAATACCTTTCAATTCCAAAAGAAGAAGTATTGAAGAATATGGGGAAACCACCGTATATTCATGGACTTATGTGTGCAGCAATGAATGCCTGGCGCATATGGTATGAAGAAAATCTGTAACTATATCAAGATAGTATTTCAAAGATTGGAGAAAATAGCATGAACGAAACAGAAAAAGCATTGTTGGACCGCTTTGTGCGGTATGTAAAAGTATGGACCACCAGCGATCCTGAAAAAGCTGACTCCGGTGTCATTCCGTCAAGCGAAAACCAGCGGGATCTGGCTTCAATGCTGAAGGATGAACTGACTGCCATCGGAGCACAGGATGTTATGGTTACTGACCATAATTACGTATGTGCCCGTATTCCGGCATCTGCAGGTTGCGAGGCAGTGCCATCCGTAGGATTTCTGGCGCATATGGATACTGCCAGCGATGTAAGCGGCCTGAATGTTCAGCCACAGATTTATGAAAACTACGACGGAAGCGTTATCCAGCTGAAGGATGGTTTTACCCTGGATCCTGAAAAAGATGCATTCCTGAAGATGGCCATTGGCGAAACCGTTATCTCAAGCGACGGAACTACCCTGCTGGGTGCAGATGACAAAGCCGGCATTGCAGAAATCATGACGGCTGCCGCTGAAATCATTTCTCATCCGGAAATGAAGCATGGCCCCATTGAAATCATTTTCTCTCCTGATGAAGAAACCGGTCACGGCATGGACTTTGTTCCTCTTGACTGGATGCAGAGTAAGCAGTGCTACACTTTTGACGGCGGCCACATCGGCGAAGTTGAATGTGAATGCTTTACTGCCTGGAAAAGTGAAATTGAATTTACCGGTATCTCAAAACACCCGGGAAGCGCACGTCCTGACTTTGTAAACGCCGTTACCATGGCATCTGCCTTTGTAAACCTGCTTCCGCAGAATGAGTCACCGGAAGCCACCGACGGCTACCTGGGATTCTACGCACCTATGGGGATTTCAGGTGAAGTGGAAAAGGCAACTGTAGCCCTTATTGTCCGCGACTTTACCATGGAAAACATGCAGCGCCGGCTAGCTGCCATTGATGCCTTTGCCGCTGCCATTGAAGCAAAGTTCCCCGGTGGAAAGGTAAAGGTAACTCACACCAAACAGTACCTGAACATGAAGGAAAAACTGGACGAAGCTCCGGAAGTTCTTGATAAACTGGTTGCTGCCGTAAAAGCAGTTGGTGTTGAACCGGTATTTGCCCCTATCCGCGGCGGTACCGACGGTTCACGGCTTACTGAAATGGGTATTCCAACTCCTAACATGTATACCGGTGGTCACAATTTCCACTCACGTTTTGAATGGTGCTCTTTAAATCAGATGTATTCTGCCGAAAAAGTAATTGTAGCGCTTGTTAGCCTGTGGGCTGAAAAATAAGCTGCTGACTAAGCGATTAAGGAAATTACATGGTTGAATATCACGTTGAGGGTGGTTTCCCCATTAAGGGAACCATCAAGGCCAGCGGAAACAAAAACGCAGCCCTCCCCTGCATTGCGGCATCGTTACTTACCAACGAACCGGTGATCCTGAACAGGATTCCTGAAATTGAAGACACCAGAGTAATGCTTGATGTTCTGCGTTCGTTGGGAGTAGATGTTACCCCCAACGGCCCCAACAGCTGGAAAATTGAGGCAAAGAACATTGAAACTCCTGAAATTCCAGCTACTTTCACAAAAAAAATCAGGGGATCTATCCTGTTTGCAGGACCACTGGTTGCACGTTACGGGAAATGTATCATGGCACCGCCGGGAGGTGACGTTATCGGTCGCCGCCGCGTAGACACCCATTTTCTGGCACTGCAGGAACTGGGCGTAAACATCAAGGCTAACGGACACTTTGTCTTTACGGCAAACAAACTGATTGGTACTGATATTTTCCTGGACGAAGCTTCGGTAACCGCAACGGAAAACGCCGTTATGGCTGCTTCTCTGGCAGAAGGTACCACCATTATTACCAATGCAGCCAGTGAGCCACACGTACAGGACGTATGCAACATGCTGAACAGTATGGGTGCAAAGATTTCCGGCGTAGGATCCAATATTCTGACCATTGAAGGGGTAAAGAAGCTGCACGGCTGTGAATACACCATCGGGCCGGACTTTATGGAAATCGGGTCATTTATCGGGCTGGCAGCTGCAACCAAAGGCAGCATTACCATTACCGACATTAACCCGAAAGACCTTCGTCCCATCAAGCTGGCATTCGGTAAACTGGGCATCCACTGGAATATTGACGGTACTACGCTGACCGTTCCTGTGGGACAGTCCATGGTAGTTGATACGGATCTGGGGGGTATGACACCAAAGATTGATGATTCTCCCTGGCCCGGATTCCCGGCAGACTTAACCAGTGTTATGACAGTTGTGGCAACTCAGGTAAGCGGAACCGTACTGATTTTTGAAAAGATGTTTGAAAGCCGTATGTTCTGGGTAGATAAACTGATTGGTATGGGAGCCCGCATTACTCTGTGCGACCCCCATCGTGCCGTTGTATCCGGTCCCTGCGTACTGCATGGAGATGAACTGGTTTCTCCCGATGTCCGTGCAGGTATGTCACTACTGATTGCAGCCCTTTCTGCTCAAGGCGAAAGCGTTATCCGGAACGTATACCAGATAGAACGTGGTTATGAACACCTGGTAGAACGGCTTCAATCATTGGGAGCCCATATTACCCGCTGCGACAACTAAGCGGGTAATTACCAAAAACACCCATAGGTTTTATGACCAACTACAGCCAACCTTGGTTACAGGGTTGGCTTTTTTATTCTCCCCGTGCACTGATAAACAGAAAACAGCACCAGGCAAGAAAAACAAGTTGCACAATAACTGCTATTAAGAAAAAATCACTTCCAAAACTATTGTATCCAACAAGGTTGATAGTATCAAAGAAATACATAATGGCATTCATTACAGGAAAGAAAATTACCGTTAAGAGCGGAAAAAGGACAATCCATTTAAACTTAAATACCCGTCCTGGTAATAATCGATATCTAAAGCCAGAAAGGGCAACCAATACAAGTAACAGCATAATATTTAGAGGAAATAACACTCTATGAAGGAATGCGGTAAAGAATACTTCCCCTGTAAAACCAAACTGCTCGGCAGACCGTGCAAATGTATAAAGCTGCATAATAGTAAGCCCCTCACCTTTTGCACTCGATGAAGCCTTACATATCAGATTAAAATCAGAGTAACTCATAGGCAAATGCATGTATGATGGAACTGGAGCACCAGTACTATTATACAGATACTCAGGATATAAACGGTTATGAGAGTCATTCCTATCAACACTCACCAGAGTAAGGAATGGTTCATACCGTGTTTTTTTTTCAGTTGTTACAATTTCTGCAGTCAGTTTGGCATATGGAACAATCAGTTCGGATACTACCTGATGAAACTGATCATATTCCGTTATCTCAACGTTTCGTAAATACTGAATCATCTGAGATGCGTTTGGTACCACCGTAACTCCACTGATGGCAAAGTCTGTCGATGATCCATCATCTCTGAAAAGAGTAAATGAAACATTCATAGCTGACTCAAAAGCCTGTAAATCTGATGTTTCATCCGTATAGAAATATGAATTTTCAAGTTTTTCCCGTGCGATAGCGTAATATTCTGCAATTTCGGGGTCATTATCATAAACATCATGCAGTTGTTTATAAATATTATAGGCCTCTATTACATCTCCACGATCCAGACTTTCATATCCGCGCATTTTATCACTGAATAAAGCAACACTATCAGCCACCATAGAATCTTCCGGAACAGAAAGCATATTCCACGCCTGAGCAGCCAACTGCATAGCCTTATCCCAATTTGCATCATCTTTTTGAGCTGAAGACGCAGCAAGAGTAGCAAAATAATGCGCATCAATATACCGGGCTTCTCTAAATGCCTGCTGAGCAGCCTGTAGATAATGCAATGATTCCCGCTGTGATTCTTCGATAATAGAGTTCTCTTCAGCGGGTTCTGACTTAATCAATGCATGCTTTTCTTCTGTTGAGTCGGTAAGCAATGATTCCAGCTGACGGTCAAGACGTTGCACTTCAGGCGAAGATGGATACAACTCCCAGGCACTTCGTAAATAGTATCGTGCATCATTCAGACGACCATCTTCCATATGACTTTCTGTATATTTTACATATTCTGAATAATTCCGCTGTTTATTTATCTTTTTCTGCATTGAGTGATTAACCACAGTACCAAGTTCATTAGCCACAAATGCAAATACAGTAAAAATAACTGCATACACTAAAATTATTCTGAAATTTGCCGCCATCTCACGGGAAAAAGCTTTTTGAGCCCCAACATTTTTTGACCCAAACATCAAGGCAAGACCAATAAGATATCCGGTAATCAAAACAGTCGGAAATAATTCCATAATATATGACTGTCCCGTGAGTAATTTAAAGACAAATCTATCCGATGGCAGGACAGAGGAGGTGTCTGCTTTCAAAAAACCAAGAATAACACAGAAAATCAAAACTACTGCAGCATAAACAACTGTAATGAATGCAGGTTTCAAGATACGTTTCAAATAGCTGCCTCCCGATTGGGGTCACTCCGGCGTACCAGATGACAGATAATACCAATCAATATCAAGACAACTGCTGCTATCAGATTAAACATAAAAGGAACCCAGTATCCCATTTTCTGAAATATTTCGCTTGAACTGATGAACCGGGGATCAAATAAGTAACTGTTACTGACAACTAAAACCAGGAACATAAAAATAATTGTAAAACAGTTAATTAACCGCCAGGAAGAAATATTACGCAAACAAACCAAACAGGAAACAGCTACACCAAATGGGGAAATTACAAGCATGGGAAAGTACCCTTTTTCCGCAAAGATATACCCTATCTGATGAATAATTGTGCACCGCTCCACAAAAAAACGGAATACTTTAGGAATTGGAACGATTTGCGGAACTATGGAATCGGCATAATCCCGGAATAACACAACATCCCGGTATTGGGGGAAATAGATATGCCAGAAAGGGATTATTACAAACCATACAATTGCACAAAGAATGAAGTACCCGGTGAACCATTCCCCAAAAGTATGAATATGGCGGATAAGGTAAAACATTGCACACAAAAGCGTAATGATAGCTATTAACGGGAACAGGTACATAAATCCTTCAACAAAATAGTCGAGGTTAAAAAAACTCCCCTGCTCCTGAGTTAACACATCATAAGATAGTTGAATTTCCATATAGATAACCATTGCAACCAGTGAGAAAACAATAAGTTCCTCAAAATAGGTCAGAATGATTTTTCCAATCTTCTGAAATTGCATGAAAAAATTATACACGGTAGAACAGCTCCGTGCAAATCTCAGTCATTTCACTTACTGAAAGGATATTTACCCTCCCACTCCACAAGTTTTCCACAAGTTATCCCCTGAGAAACCGGGAATTTTTCGATAGCCCCCGCGAAACCTTATAAATCAAGGAGTCTCATCATATTACAAATTAACTCTATATAATATATAGAGATATTGATATGTATTCAGTTTGATTCGTTACATTTCCCCAATATCCACAAAATCGAAAGCCTTTTTCACCCCTTTTCCACAAGAAATCAAAAAGTTTTCCACAGTTTTTCCACATCCGGCACTATGTTCGGACTTTTACTGTTCTTGTCTCCGAATATTTGCTGATTCACAAAAAAAGCCACGCATTAATGCGTGGCTTTTTGATATCTAGCTGTAAGAACATCCTTCAAGGTTGTTCACCCAAGGAAAACCTGTCCCTGTGCATCAATAGCAAGAATTGTTTTACACTCTGAACATCTGAAACGTCCTGCCTTAGTAGCTTTCAATTTTTTAGAGCATACAGGACATGCAAAAATCTTTGGGAATATGGAACTTGTATCAGCAGGTTCCTGCTTAAAAAATCCGATTGCTTCTTCCAAAGTGTCTTTGATTGTAAAAAACTGAGAGAACCCTAAAAGCTGGAATACTTCATATACTTTCGGCTGGATTTCCAGAAGAACTATATCTCCACCCTTGGGTTTTACCATTTTAAGGAAAGCAGTAAAAGATCCAATTCCTGTAGATGATACATAGTTTAATGCAGCACAATTAAAAATCAGATTTGTGTACCCTGCTTCAACAGCTTTTGTAACCCGTTTCTGGAAGAAACTAGAGTTATAGGTATCAATGTATCCATTGAGATACATGATTAAGCCATTATCTACGCCTTCAGCCTTTTCAAGGGAAATCTTCAGGCTGTCGTCCTTTTCGTCATTGAATCCTGGGATCAAATTGTTGTTAATCATGAATATACCTAATCCTTATTATAATTTTATACCAACAAAATACCTTGTGTCAAACTTTAAAACACCGTATCATCCCAACCATGAAACTGGATGATATCTGTATTGTTTTAACTAACCCCGATGAAAGCCGGAATATTGGATCTGCATGCCGTGCCATGGCAAATATGGGGATTACCCACTTAAGGATTGTCGGCAGTCGAGAGCAGTACGATGACCAGAAAGTCCGTATTCTTGCTATACATGCGGCATATATTTGGGAGAATGCACAATTTTTTAATTCCATAACTGATGCAACAAGCGACTGTCTTCTGGCAGCAGGTACAACCAGAAGACGTGGTAAAAAACGCAAGAATTGGCTTGTTACTCCGGAAGAATTTGCAGATCATTCAGCAGGAATACCAGAGGGGAAAATTGCAGTTGTCTTTGGTAATGAACGAACCGGACTTACTGATGAAGAACTTGAAGAATGTACAATGGGTGTCAATATTCCTTCACACCCCGATTTCGCTTCTTTGAATTTATCCCACGCAGTTCAGATTCTGTGTTATACGCTATATCGAAAAATTGCTACACCAAACGCTGCAGGTTACGTACCTATTTCGCTATCACGTCTTGATAAAACCACAGACGCCATTACTGACAATCTTGAAAAAATTGGTTTTTTCAAAGTTACAGGAAAAGACGATATGAAGGAATTCTGGCGATCAGTCTTATCACGTGCAGTATTATCTGAAAGTGAAGCTGCGTACATTGAAAAACTGTTCATTAAGGCAGCTGGCCTTGCAGGTAAGAATCACTCCGAAGCACCCGACTGAGTTGCCAGAACTTTTTTTAATCTGAAAAGGCGCCACCATAACAGTCTCAGCTTAAATCCCATGTATGGGAACAGTAGGAAAATCCGCAACGGGTTGTGACCTAAATCATGCCATGATTCATGCCCCCGCTCAAAAGTAGTTTTTGACAGGCGTTTTTTTCTCAATGACAGAATATCTATTGCATCTTTGTTATAGATAAAAAAACTTGATCCAAATTGATTCCGCCGTTCATATGGCCAGAGTTCACCATGTCGAAGGCCATCACTGACCAGTACCAGCGATGGATTTGCTTTGTAGATGCCTTCAATAACATCCTTTTCAGCGGCTTTAGGAAAATGTCCCACATATCGTCCTACAACCTGTAGCCCGGGGTATGTGGATTGAATGTTTCGCTGTGCATTCAAAAGACTTCCCTTATGTCCCCCTAAAAGAAATAAACTTTTATATCGGGACTCCAGTGACGTAAGAATTCTGATAAGAGTATCAAAGGGACTATACCGGTAAGGAACTGTTTGCTTAAGGAATTTTGCCGCTTTTAAAATACTTTTTGAAACAGGTAAAACAAGTGATGCACTTTTTACACACTGCCTGAATTCCTGATTATGTGTCGCATGAATTAATTTCCAAATATCCAAAAAGATAATCTGCTTTGTCCCGGCTTCATCCAATAACCGGAATAACACTTTTTCCAGATTCTCCGGAGCAATTACATCCACCGGTAACCCAAGAATATCAATCCGTTCAACCCCATCACCCATTTTTTTAATCCCTCTTTTTAGTTTTCAGTCACTGTTTTGTCATTTACCGGCAAACCATATGCAAATATCTGTTGAATAACTGCCAATCCGTAAATTGCAGCCGTTTCTGCACGAAGTACATTTGTTGCAAAATGTATATTTTCAAATCCGGATTCATGAAGTTGTTGCAACTCTGCTGGGCTTATACCGCCTTCACACCCTACTGCAAGAGCAACACTGTTCATGTCATTTTGCCCGGCTGCAGCCAAAACCAATGAATCCAAACCTGTCGCAGGATCTTCATGCAGAACAAAACCGTTCTGAGCCAACGAATTCTCCCTGCAATGGAGATTCCATATATTCAAGGAATCTGCAATACCCGCAGGTTCTATAACTCTAGTCTGTACTGGAGAACCACTTTGCTGGCGGGCTTCCTTGATTATACGTTCCCAACGTTCTATCCGAGGAGGCTCATTGCCCCGCACAGTAAATTCGCCAATAACCGGGACAATAACAGCAACTCCACATTCAGTTGCCTGTCTGACAATCTGATCCATTTTCTGAATTTTGGGCAAAAACTGGAACAGCCAGTATTCCGGAGTTCCTTTCAACGATGCCTGCACTTTTTCAGCCACCACACCCTGAACTTTAGCACGGGTATTCTGCATATCTGCAGGATCTGAAACCGGTGAAAGAATTACTTCTTTTTTCGTTATCCTCGTTGCCTGCATTGGCAGTAAACGCCCATCCAGAAATGAAACATCGATAATATCACCGGTTTTCAGCCGGAGAGACCGACTGAGATACAGATAGTCTTTTCCCGTTATCCAGACACTACCGTCTTTTCGCTGTTTTTCCGAGCAAATGAACTGTCTCATTCCTCAACAGTCACCTCTACTTTACTTTCACTATCGGCATCAGTATCGGTCCGCAGTTTATCCTGCTCAATTTCCTTTAATGTTTTTGTTTTTGCCAGAAGATCAGAAAAATCAGCCCTTCGAACGGTTTCCAAAGCAGTTATCAGCTGTACATCATAATCCAGATCGTACAGTGAATCTCCCTTATTCTTGTTTACAGCAAGCCGGATAATCCGGCGCATCAGCCGTGCATCAATCGGATAGGTACGGATTAAGGTTTCTGCATATTCTGCAATATGGGCTTCCGTCATATCCGGATGATTTTCTACATAAGGATTTATCACATTAGCTTCGACCAATGATACATAGGCCTCTGCTTCTTCTTCCGTCAGCTCGGGGAACAATACTTCCAAATCCGGTGGAATACCCACTTTATCAATATTTGTATCACTGGGTGAATAATATCTTGCAATTGTCAGTTTAATACCATCATTAAAAGGTAATGGAATCGGCTGCTGTACGGAACCTTTACCGTATGAGTTTTCACCAACCAGATACGCTTTCCTGGTATCTTTCAGAGCTCCTGAAAGAATTTCTGAAGCACTGGCAGAACCGCCATCAATGAGAACAACAATCGGAATTCCAGCTTTTACCGTAGTTTTCCGTTTACTTGCCATATAAGCCGTTGTATCGGATGGATACCGGCCTTTTGTCGAAACCACGACTCCTTCGTCGATAAACTTATCAGCTACTTCTTCAACGCTCGTAATAAGTCCACCAGGATTATTACGCAAATCAATTATCAGCTGCTTGTAATTATTGGTTTCAAAAAAATCCAGAGCTTCCTGTACACGTGATGGTGTCAAAGGAGTAAATTCGATAATACGGAGATACGCTGTAGCACCGCCATCTTCAATCATGCCGAATTTTACGGTAGGAACCTCAATTAATTCCCGTTCCAGAACAACAGTGAATTCCATGGCTTTTTCAGCTTTTCCTCTGCGAACGGTAACTTCAACTGGAGTTCCAACTTTTCCCCTTAACAGTGACAGAACATCATCCATCGAGATGTCAGGCGTTGCAGTTCCATCTATGGCAATCAGTTTATCTCCTGATAGAATTCCAGCCCTCCATCCTGGCGTTCCTTCTATTGGTTGTGAAACTTCAACATATGCCGGGTTTTCCGGAGTTGAAACAGCTGGTTTTGAGATTGTCAAACCAACACCACCAAACTGACCGGCGGTTGTATCAGTAATGCTTCGTTGGTCTGAAATATCCATATACTGTGTATACGGGTCATCAAACGCATTCATCAATCCTTCCAAAGCACCCTTGTATAATTTTTCTGCATCGACCTCTTCTACATAACTTTGCAGAACAAATTCGAAAACATTTCTAACCAGTTCTATGTACTTTTTATTTTCAACTGCATTTGACGGATTTCTTACCGGAGTCTGTGCGTAGGCTCCTTTTCCGATTACTACAAAGCCAGTAATAACTGACAGTATTACAACACCGCACACTTTTTGACTGAAATTCATATTTTATATTTTATAGATGTTCCATGAAAATTGCAATTTTTCCCGGTTCCAATCAGTTATACATTGACCACGATACCAGCATATCTTACATTTATAGAGTGAAAACACAAAAACGTATAACATATGTCATCCTTGCACTGTATGAGGTAGTACGCACTTTTTTCATACTTACTGCCCACCCTGAATCAACCATCGATTTACTTCCAGCTTCCTGGTTTGCTGCAGTTCCTCTATTGGCACTTCCGATTATTCTTTCATTTTCAGCCTACCCTGACTCTAATGAGCGGTTTTATTATCTTCTGGCCAAGGCTGGTTCTGTTGCGGGTTGTCTTACCTATTGCGTTAAAGATATTCCATATGCTTTAAACGGTGCTCTGAACAACTGGTATTCACTTTCGCTGCTTACCACAATAGTGTGTTTTTCCCTGATTGATGCTATACTTTTTGTAATTTTGATTATTCCACGAAGAAAATCTCAGGAAGGAAAGGACGAGAATGCAGATAATTCCAATAGCCAGCGGTAAAGGTGGTGTAGGTAAAAGCCTTCTATCAGCAAATCTTGCTGTAGCATTAGGTAAAGCCGGAAAGAAAGTAGTTATAGCTGACCTTGATTTAGGTGCTTCGAACCTTCATCTGGTTATAGGCCAGCATGCTCCTAAAGCAGGCATCGGCACTTATCTTGCCGGGCAGATCACCTTTGAACAACTGATACAGCCTACAGATTATAAAAATGTATATTTCATTGCCGGTGACTCAGAAATTCCTGGATTATCCTCAATCAAAATTTCACAGAAGAATGACTTGATCAAACACTTTCAGCGCATTGATGCTGACTACTTGATTCTTGATCTCGGTGCCGGAACACACCTGTCTATCCTTGATTTCTTCCTGCTTTCACCACAGGGAATAGTTGTGTCTGCTCCTACCGTTACAGCAACCCTTAATGCATATCTATTTCTTAAAAATGCTGTATTCAGACTTATGTACAATTCTTTTAAGAAGAATTCCAAAGCCTATCAATACATTGAATCTTTAAAAACCGATTCTGCATCCATGCAGAAACTGTACATTCCTAAATTACTTGAAAACATACAGGCTATTGATCCTGCCAGTGCACAGGTATTTGCCCACCGAATCAGGCAATTCCATCCACGCCTTGTAATGAACATGGTTGCAGACCCAAAAGATGCAGATAAAGCATATAAAATCAGACGGTCCTGTTCAGAGTATCTTGGCCTTGATCTGGAACATCTTGGGGTTATTTACGAAGATCCCATGCAGGACGTAGCTCTTTCATCACGGATTCCTATCACCGTTTACAAACCGCAGTCAATTCTTTCGCAAGCTGTATTCAGAATTGCTGATAAAGTTTTGCAGTCCGAATCTTACGCTTTTGATGGTGGTTATGATGCGACATTCAACACTGCAGATCTTGAGGCAGAAAGTGATTATGCAGCAAAAATGTCGTATGTTGACGATTTGATTGGTTCTGGTGCAGTTACCGCAGCAGATTTAGCTGACACCATTAAAACTCAGTCGTTTGAAATAACCCAATTGAAGAAAGAAAACCTGCTTCTAAAATCAAAACTGGTTAAAGCAGCCGAACAAGGATTTCAAATTTGATGCCACTTTACATTACCTACCCATCTTGGATTTCACCTTCGATTTTCCCTGGAATTCCTGTATTACAGTTTATCCGCTGGTATGGATTGATGTATGTTTTTGCTTTCGCTACAGCCTTCCTGGTCTTTAAAAAACAGGTAAAAGAGGGAGCATTAAATACACCCGGTTTTATCTGCACCGATGATGATATATCCGGTTTTTTCTCTGCAGGTATTCTATTACTGCTCATTGGCGCCCGTATCTTTTCGTGTCTTGTATACGAAACTTCAAACATCTATCTTAAAAAGCCCTGGTTGATGTTCTGGCCCTTTGATGCAAATGGGAATTTTACCGGATTGGCAGGGATGTCCTATCATGGCGGTGTAATAGGTGGTTTTCTCGGTATGGTTTTATGGTGTCTTCACCATAAAAAATCAGTATTCAAATGGATTGATGTGATGGCAGTATCCATACCGTTAGGATACACCTTTGGACGCCTGGGAAATTTCCTTAATGGTGAATTATTCGGGCGAATCACAACAATGCCCTGGGGTATGGTTTTTCCTGACGCTCAGAGGTTTTCGGCATCTATACCTTGGGTTAAAGAATTTGCAGAAGCTTGTGGAATTGCTGCTTCGAGTACCCTGATAAATCTTCCTCGTCATCCCAGCCAACTGTATGAAGCTTTTTTTGAAGGGATTGTTCTTTTTTGTCTGCTTTGGTTCTTGAGAAAAAAGAAACCCTTTGATGGATTTCTTACCGGTATGTATTTAATCGGCTACGGAATTGCACGCTTTGTCATTGAATATTTCCGCCAGCCCGATCTTGAATTAGGATACAGATTGGGGCCTGCAAAAGACGCTCCGGTCTACATGAATGTTTCACTGGCAAATCTTTCTACTGGCCAAGGTTTGTGTATCCTGATGATTTTTGCAGGATTACTCATAATCCTGTTTCAGGGAATCAGAAGCCGGAAACAAGCCCAGTAACATATAAAAATGGCTATGCCCGTAAAAAAGCATCCGTGTTTTAAACGGATGCTTTTTTTATGCCTGAGTGGCGAAGGCAGGCGCATTCACCTGCCCTCTGTATCAGAAACTCAGCCTGCAATAACTTTTGCCAGGTTTTCAGCAGTAAAGCCAAGAGCCTGTGCAACAACTTTTGCTGGAGCAGATTCACCAAAGCGGTCGATGGTAAAGAGGCAATCCTTGCCGGTTACCAGTCCTTCCCAACCCATTGCAGTACCAGCTTCTGCTGCTACAACGCGGGCTGCATCCCCGATGATTACTTTCTGCAGTTCATCTTTCTGAGCCTTGAACAGTTCGCGGTCAAGAACAGATACAACACGTACGGTTTTTCCGCTTACCAGTTTTGCAGCTTCAATAGCCAGAGTAACTTCTGAGCCGGAAGCCAGAACAGTTACATCAGGTTTATCAGCACCTTTCTGTGCAATGTAGGCACCGCAGCGTACGGTGTTCTTCCAGTCTGGATCTGCTTTTTCAAATACGGTCAGATTCTGGCGGGTAAGTGACAGACAAACCGGAGCATCTTTGGTTTCTGCGGCAATCTGCCATGCAACAGTTGCTTCTTCTGCATCAGCCGGACGCATAACGCGAACATTCGGAATGGCGCGCAGGGCAGAAACAGTTTCAATTGGCTGATGGGTAGGCCCATCTTCACCAACGTAGATTGAGTCGTGAGTCAGGATGTAGATTACCGGCAGGTGCATCAGTGCTGAAAGGCGCAGTGCAGGACGCAGGTAGTCAGCAAATACCATGAAGGTTGCACAGAATGGGCGAAGTCCGCCGTGGAGTGCAATACCGTTACACATTGCAGCCATGGCAAATTCACGGATACCGTAGCGGATATAGCGGCCGCTTGGGTTTTCAGGGGTGTAGTCCTTTACATCGCCGCCCATTTTGGTAACGTTTGGTCCCTGAAGGTCAGCAGAACCCCCAACCAGGTTAGGATATTCAGCAGCAACTGCCTGAAGGGCAGCACCTGAAGCGTTACGGGTTGCAAGGCTGTCACCAATCTTGTATTCAGGGAATGCAGCAGTTCCGGTAGGTTTACCTTCTGCCCATGCATCCCACTGAGCTTTCTTTTCAGGGTTAGCTTTTGCCCAGGCTTCAAAAGTCTTGTTCCATTCAGCTTCTGCAGCAGCAAAAGCAGCTTTCTTTTCTGCAAAATATGCAGTTGCTTCAGGAGCAACGAAGAAATCAGCATCTGCAGGAATTCCCAGATTTGCACGGGCAGCAGCAATACCTTCGGCACCCAGTGGAGCACCGTGAGCTTTTGCAGTACCTACTACAGTTGGAGCACCTTTACCGATTTCTGATTTCAGCATGATCAGGCTTGGTTTGCCGGTTTCTTTTTTAGCGTCAGCTACCAGAGCAGCAATACCTTCCATGTCGTACATGTTGCCGCGCAGAACCTGCCAGCCGTATGCTTCATAGCGTTTACCGATATCTTCGTTGAATGCAATGTCGGTTGAACCATCGATGGAGATTTTGTTTTCGTCGTAGAATACAATCAGTTTGCCCAGTTTATTGGTGCCGGCAAAACTTGAAGCTTCACTTGAAACACCTTCCTGAAGACATCCTTCACCAACCAGAACATACGTGTAGTGGTCTACGATTTTGTGTTCAGCAGTATTGAACTGTGCAGCCATCATGCTTTCTGCCAGTGCCATACCAACAGCAGTAGCAATACCCTGTCCCAGTGGACCACTGGTAGATTCAACACCGTCAGTCATACCATATTCTGGATGACCAGGACATTTTGAACCGAGCTGGCGGAATGATTTGATATCATCAAGAGAAACCTTATAACCACTCAGATGAAGAATTGAGTACAACAGCATTGAGCCATGTCCTGCTGACAGAACAAACCGGTCACGGTTTGCCCACTTTGAGTTGGCAGGGTTGTGGTTGAGGATTTCACCATACAGAACTGAAGCCAGTTCGGCAGCACCGAGAGGAAGTCCCGGGTGTCCTGAGTTTGCTTTCTGGATTGCGTCCATTGACAGGGCACGTACAGAAAGTGCTACTTTTTCCAAAGCAGATTTATTCATTTTTATCTCCCTTATATCCGGCCGTCACCGGATTATTTTATGCTCATTCAATTTTTGTCCTTCAATAATCTTCTATCTGCTGTGAAGCGCTGTCTGCAATGACTGTATAAATTGCTGTCTGTTAGGCTTAGATTCCAGTATTTTTCGATAATCTTCACGTTGAAATAGATAAGCTAATCTCGAGAGTGCCTGAAGATGGACTTTTGCCGAACAAGTTAATATTAAAAACAGAACATAGACAGGTTTAGCGTCTGGAGTATTCATGACAATAGGATTTTTTAAATATGCAACAATAATCTGCTGATTTTTTGAATCTTTTAGCAGAGGATGACGTGGATGAGGAATTGCGATTCCATGTCCAACAGCAGTACTCATTAATTCTTCGCGCTGCATCAGTTCAGTATATATACTCTGGCTTGTTAAACCCTCTGGGAAAGCACATTGCATGCATAGATTCTTATAGACTTCTGTTGGAGTATTTCCTTCGATATCATACAAAACCCCACCGTTTTTGATTAACTCATCAATTTGAATATCAAAATCCATAATCTCTATCCTTTTTTTATATAAAACTAAAACTTTGCTTTTTATATTTTTCAATAGCCCTGCGTATTTCCGGACTTACCTCTGCCACACTATACTTCATTCCCTCTATCGACTTAATTGCATTCGAGCAGTCTCTCTCATCAAGTTCACATCCCAAGCCAAATTCTTCAATCATTTTTGAAACATGACTCCAGACTTGTGAAAAAATGACGTACTCCTGTTGCGGCATTTTTTCTTCCGGCATCCCCGACTGAGATATAAAACAAGCAAAATCCAGCAGGGATGCAAAAAGTGTGATTGCAGCATGTCGAACATCGCCAACAACTGCATCTGAAAATCGGTTGTAAGACTGCCCAATTATACTATGAAGTTTTTGCAGGTGCAACTTCAACATCTTATACTGCTCAGGAAGAATAATATCATCACTGATAATCAGTCTTTGACATACTTTTTCACTGGTTTCTTCCCGCAGCCACAGAGAATCCTTTACAAAGGCCCTTAGAATATTGTCATTCACAGGAATTCCAAATAACAAATCAGTGTCTTCGGTTTTCTGATTGTCCGAACTTATTTCAATCGAACTCCCTTTTATCCATAACCTGCTCTCTACACCAAATTCTGTAATTTCGATACATTCAGTCCGCTCTAAATATTCTGCGATTGAGCCGCAGGAATCGGTCGACAAGACGTCCAATCCAAGAAGCACTGCATATGCCAATTGTTCATCTATCGACCGACATGGTCCAAAGGTTTCTAATGACTGAATTAAATACTTCTCAAACTGTTCATACCAGATTTCCCGTTCTTCTTCACGCTTAGTCAATGAAAATGGATTTTCTCTATGATCCAATAGAACAGTTAGCGTCATCGTAGATTCCAGGAAGTTTTTAACCGTCAATATAAAGCGGTCACCCCATTTAAATCCTGTTTTATTCAAAATTTCTGAGATATCTATAACTGACAATGTAAGTTCAGCCGGCAAACCACCCTCAAAACTGAGCAAATCAACGTTTTTGTTACAGCTATCCATGTTTATGTACTGTACTGCATACTCTTCACCGTAAAGTTGATAGTGCTGTAATACTTCTCTTGTTGGAATGGAAACTACTTTTCTTTTTAAGTGAGTATTCTGATAGGTGATTTTATACCCTTCCGGCACAATTGATGGATCCATAAAGGGAATACAACGGCTTCCAAGAATCAGTATGCCATTTTCTACTTCATATTTGTCAGGTTTTATACTGAATTTCTTATTTTGAAATAACTTCCCGCGGGATATGTATTTCCCCTCTGATAATTGGAATACTACTGTACATTCCTCAAGGAATTTTATTACTTCTTCCACATCACACTCAATTCCTGAAAGGGCTGCAAACTTTATAAAGTCATGTTCACTGAACTCAATTGGAAATACTCGTACAAAAGACTCCAAAAGATTCGTAAATACCATATGTTTTACATAATCCACATCTTTCATAAAAGTCAGTACTCCCGATATATGCCTATCAGTATATCACAAGCTATACAGGTACACTAACTATTCTTGGTAATTTTGCATCGAACCATGGCCCGTTATGAGGCGCTATGAGGCAAATATTCATGCTCTGAAAAAAAAATAAAGCCGCCCCACCCCGGTAAACCGTTCGTGAGCGGCTGTGTAATAACATCATTCGATGTTTTTACTTAGTTTGCAGCTTTTTTGTTTTTCAGTGCTGCATTGCAATATTTGCAAATTTTGGCTTTGTTGCCGTCAATCTCAGTTTCAAAAAGAACTTTAATGTTCTCTTTTCCACAGATTGCACATTTTCCGCGTCCGTGAGCAGGCAGCTCGCGAATGCCTTTTCCACGATGAGCTTTAGACATACGTTACTCCTTACCTTAGTTTGCGGTTTCAGCGGCAGCTTCTTCAGTTTTTGGAGCTGCTTTTTTTGCAGTTGATTTTTTTGCAGGAGCTTTTTTAGCTTCTCCATCAGCTGCTTTTTTGGTTGTTTTTTTTGCTGCTGGTTTTTCAGCTTTGTCAGCTGATTTTTTATCAGTAGCTTTTGCTTTAGGAGCTGCTTTCTTTTCTGATTTTTTATCAGCTTTTTTAGCATCATCCAAAGAATAGTCAACCAATTCGAGAATAACCATATCAGCAGCATCGCCCTGACGGAATCCCAGTTTAATTACACGAGTGTAACCACCGTTTCTTTCCTTCATACGAGGTCCGATATCTTTGAAAAGCTTAGCTAATACGATTTCATCCTGAATGTATTTAGCAGCAATTCTGCGGTTATGTACTGTATCTTCTTTAGCTCTGGTAATCAGCTTTTCAGCTGCTTTTCTAACTTCAAGAGCTTTAGCCTTTGTAGTAGTAATACGTTCAAATCTCAGGAGAGAAGTAACCATATTACGAGACATGGCACGGCGATGAGCCGTAGTCCGCGACAGCGGGTTAAAACCAATCTTATGATTCATCAGATTCTTCCTTCTTTAAGAAACTATCAGCATTTCTTAAGTGACTGTAGTCTGTCATGCCTAAGTTAAGATTCCATTCCTGAAGCTTCTCTTTAATCTCAGTCAGACTTTTCTTTCCGAAATTGCGTGTTTTAGCAATATCTTCTTCAGTCTTCTTTGTAAGTTCCCCAATGGTGCGGATGTTTGCATTCTTCAGACAGTTAGAAGAACGAACGGAAAGATCCAGTTCTTCTACAGGAGTATTTAACAGCTGACGAATTCTTTCATCGCCTTCGTTAATATCATCACTGTGAGTAATATCACTGTCATTAAAGTTCACAAATACTGAAAAGTGATCTTTTGCAATCTTTGCGGCTTCTGCAAGTGCATCTTCAGGAGAAACTGTACCATCGGTCCAGATTTCCAGTACCAGTTTGTCATAGTCGTTGCGCTGACCAACACGACAAGGCTCAATAGAATATTTTACCTTTGGAATTGGAGTAAAAATAGCGTCCATTGGAATGGTTCCAACATTTTCAATGTAGTGTTCATTAACTTCTGCTGGAACATAACCACGACCCAAATCAACCTGAATTTCAAACTCAAGATGAGCATTTTCCATCATAGTGAAAAGATGCAGATCTTTTGTTGTTACGGTTAACTGTTCGCCACGATCTAAGTCAGAGCTTGTTACTTTACCGGGGCCCTTAAACTCAAAGAAGAAAGTTTCCTGCTCTACATCTTCTGGAAGCTGCAGACGAATCCGTTTCATGGTGTTCAATACTTCAAGTGTATCTTCAACTACGTTAGGAATAGTATCAAATTCACTTGAAATTACGTGCTGGATACCATCAACATCATACGAAGTAATGCGTACAGAAGTAATTGCATAACCCTGAATTGATGACAGCAGTACACGACGCAGGGTATTACCTACAGTTGTACCAAAACCGGTTTCAAACGGGTAAGCAGTGAACTTTCCATAGTTTGGATTAGTTTCAAGATGCTCAAAAGTAATTCCTTTTGGCTTCTTAAAACCTTTAAGCAGATTTTTCCGGGCCATCTGTACTCCTCATTATTTAGAGTAAAGCTCTACTACGAGCTGCTCTTTTACATCAGCAAGGTCAGTAATTGCAGCGCGTTCTGGATATGCAACATAGGTACCTTTCTGTGCATCTACATCAAGGTTAATCCAAGGATAGTTACCTGATTTAGATACTTCATTCAGTGCATTCTGAATTGCTACCATTTTCTTGCTGCTTTCTTTTACTTCAATAACATCGCCTGGTTTAACTTCGTAGCTAGGAATGTTAACTGCTTTGCCATTAACCAGGAAGTGTCCGTGAGAAACCAACTGACGAGCCTGATTACGACTTACGGCAAAGTGCATTCTGAATACTACATTGTCTAAGCGACTTTCAAGAAGTTTAATAAGGTTTTCACCGGTAATACCAGTCATACGCTGAGCTTTTTCATAGGTCAGGAAGAACTGTTTTTCAAGCAGACAATATCTTCTCTTCAGTCCCTGTTTTTCACGGAGCTGCAGACCGTATTCACTGCGTTTTCCAGCTCTAGCTTTAGGATCTTTACCAGGAGCACCACGTTTTTTGTTCAGAGGACATTTATCGCTACTACAGCGTTCGCCCTTCAGGAACAGTTTTTTTCCTTCAGTTCTACAAAGTCTGCAAACAGGACCTGTATATCTTGCCATACGTTACTATCTCCTCTCTTACATGCGGCGGGTCTTTCTTGGACGACATCCATTGTGTGGGATAGGAGTAACATCAGAAATTGATTTTACTTTTAATCCCAGAGCGCCAAGAGAGCGAACAGCAGATTCCCGGCCTACACCAGGACCTTTAACGTATACATGAACTTCACGAAGACCGTAACCTACAGCTTTCTGTACTGCGGTTTCTGCAACTGACTGTGCAGCGAATGGAGTTGATTTTTTTGCTCCACGGAAACCTAATCCACCAGATGATGCCCAAGAAAGAGCATTACCTTTAAGGTCAGTGATGGTTACGATGGTGTTGTTGAAGGTAGCCTGAATATAAACATTACCTTCGTAAACGCTTTTCTTTTCCTTCCGTTTCTTTACGGTTGCCACGTTACTTTACCTCCACCTTATTTCTTTTTACCTGCAACGGTCTTTTTCTTACCTTTGCGAGTGCGTGAGTTGGTACGGGTGCGCTGTCCACGAACAGGCAGACCCTTTCTGTGCCGGAGTCCCCGGTAACAGCCGATATCCATAAGGCGTTTAATGTTAAGACCGATCTCACTGCGAAGGCGTCCTTCTACAGTGTATTCATTATCGATGAGTGTGCGAAGGGTTGCAACTTCATCAATAGAAAGATCGTTCATCATACGGTTAGGATCAATCTTTGCTTTTTCACAAATTTCGTCAGCAGAAGAACGTCCAATACCGTAAATGTATGTCAAAGCAATATTGACATGTTTGTTTGGGAGGTCAACTCCCGCAATTCGAGCCATCTGCTACTCCTCAGCCCTGTCTCTGCTTATGCTTAGGGTTAGAACAAATAATGCGGACAATGCCGTTTCTTTTAATAACCTTACACTTATCACAAATGGGTTTTACACTGGTTCGTACTTTCATAAGAATCCCCCTAGTAGTGTTTGGGATACTGAATATTAGCAAACCGCAATGGTTACAATTCAGTATCCGCCCATTAAACACTATTTTTGAAACTTATTCTACCTAGTTTTATGCAAAAACTACAGATTTCTTGAACGAAGTTTACCTTTTTTTACCACACCACCATGATGATGCATCTTAAGAAGAGCATCAATCTGACTCATGGTATCAAGATCAACACCAACAAGAATCAAAAGTGAGGTACCACCCATCAACATTGAAATTGATTGTGGGAAACCAAACAAGTTCTGAATAATTGTAGGAAGAACAGCAATTACTGCAAGGTACAGCGAACCTGGAAGAATCAACCGGTTCAGTACCTTCTGCATATATTCTTCAGTTTTGTCAGTTCTGATTCCGGGAATGGAACCACCGTTTTCACGAATGTTCTTTGCCATTTCAGTGGGGTTCAGGGTTACCTGTGTGTAGAAGTATGCAAAGAATACAATTAACAAAACAAGCAGAATGTTATACCACCATCCACTTGGAGAAAGGAATGCTGCCAGTCTATTCAACCACCGAACATTTGGACCTAAAGAGGTTGCAATCTGTAACGGGAAGGTCAGGAATGAAGAGGCAAAAATTACCGGAATTACTCCAGATGGATTAATTTTGAAAGGAATGTAGGTAGACTGACCACCATACATTTTTCTGCCGACAACGCGTTTTGCATAATGAATTGGAATCTTACGTTCACCCTGCTGCTCATATACAACAAGTGCAACGATTCCAACGAACATTAAGATGACAACGATAACAAATACTACATTGATATCGCCGGCTTTCACCATGCGAATCAGTTCCCATACTGCAGAAGGAAGACGTGCAACGATACCAGCAAAAATCAGCATAGAGATACCGTTTCCGATACCTTTAGCTGTAATCTGCTCTCCTAACCAAACAGTTATCATGGTGCCTGTTGTTACAGTCAGCACGAAAATCATTTTGAAAAGGAATGGTGCAGTAATAACAACTGCACCTGGAATGGAGTAGGCGTAAACAGTCATTGCCCAAGACTGAAGGATACATACTACAACAGTCCCAACGCGAGTCCACATATTGAACTTTTTCTGTCCACCATCTTCCTGAACGATTCTCTTCAGCGATGGGAAAATAATTAACGCAAGCTGCATAATAATCTGTGTTGAAATGTAGGGCATTACGCCCAACATAAACACAGAAAAGTTAGAGAAAGCGCCACCGGCAAAAAAATCCATGTAATCAACAAATGCATTACCTTTAGTCAAACTATCAAAGTATGAAGTTAATGCCTGAGGATTGATTCCAGGAATAGTTAAAATACTACCCAACCGGAATACAGCCAGAACTACAAAAGTAAAAAGAATACGTTTACGTAATTCCTCTACTCTAAACATGTTAACTATTGGATTATTTGCCATTTTTTTTCTCACCTTTTAGCTTATTCAGCAGCAGCAACCACTGATCCGCCAACTTTTTCGATCTTTTCTTTTGCAGAAGCAGATACCTTGTCAACGTCAACAGTGAGTTTCTTTGTCAGATCGCCGTTACCGAGAACTTTGATGAGGGCTTCCTGTTTTTTAACCAGACCTTTCATTACGAGAGATTCGCGGTTAACAGTTTCACCGTCATTGAAGCGTGACTCGATATCAACGAGGTTAACAATTTCATACTCTTTTTTGAACCAGTAGTTAGAGAAACCGCGGCGAGCAATACGACGGTACAGTGGCATCTGTCCACCTTCGCAACCTACGTATACTTTTCCACCTGAGCGTGACTGCTGACCTTTGTTACCACGTCCTGCAGTTGAACCCAGACCAGAAGAAGAACCGCGACCTACGCGTTTCTTGCTGTGGGTAGCACCATAAGGAGCTGAAAGATTAAATTCTGACATCAGTTAATCTCCTCTACTTTTACAAGGTGTGAAACAGCAGCAACCATACCAAGGATAGCTGGGTTTGCTTCATGTTCTACAGTTGAATTGATTTTTTTCAATCCAAGACTACGTACTGTTGCACGTTTTTCGGGTTTCTGTCCGATTGTGCTTTTTACTAAGGTTACTTTGATTTTGTTAGCCATATCATTAACCCCACAGATCATTCAGGTTTTTACCGCGGTTTTTAGCAACAGTTTTAGCATCCATCAGGCCTTTGCAGGCTTCAAAAGTAGCACGTACAACGTTTACTGAGGTGTTTGAACCCAGTGATTTTGACATAATGTCAGTTGCACCAGCTGCTTCGAGGACAGCACGAACTGCACCACCAGCGATAATACCGGTACCTGAACATGCAGGTTTCAGGAGTACAGAAGAGCTCTTGTACTGAGCCTGGATTTCGTGAGGGATAGTACCATTTTTCAGTGGTACAGTAATAAGGTTACGTTTTGCCTTATCAGTACTCTTACGAATTGCTTCTGTAACGTCATTAGCTTTACCAAAACCAAAACCAACACGTCCTTTTTTGTCACCAACTACAGTCAGAGCTGAGAAAGAGAAGCGGCGTCCACCTTTTACAACTTTTGCAGTTCTGTTCAGTTTTACCAGTTTCTCTACGAACTCTTTTTCTTTTGGCTCGTTATCAAATTTTTTGGTGTGTTCCATAGCTTTCTCCATTAGAATACGATACCGGCTTTACGAGTACCGTCAGCCAGGGCTTTTACTACACCGTGATACAGATAACCGTTGCGGTCAAAAACTACTGTAGTAACATTCTTTTCAGCAAGACGTTTACCCATTGCTTCACCAAGTTTTTCTGCACCTTCAGTGTTTGGCTTCAGAGAAGCAAACTCTTTTTCCAGGGTAGAAATAGAAGCAAGAGTAACTCCAGCATCGTCATCAATTGCCTGCATATACAGATTAGTATTGCTGCGGGTAACTGTTAAGCGAGGGCGGGCTGCAGTTCCGCGAAGAGTCTTGCGGATATGAACCTTTCTCTTAAGGCGTTTTCTGTCTTTATCATTAAGTCTCTTAAACATATGCGACACCCTTATTTAACACCTGATTTACCAACCTTGCGGCGGATAGTCTCAGTTTCGTATTTGATACCCTTACCTTTGTAAGGTTCTGGCTTGCGAAGTTTACGGATTTCAGCAGCAAATTCACCAACCAGCTGTTTATCAATACCTGCGATGGTCATTTTGTTCTGACCTTCAACAGTTACGGTAAGACCTTCAGGAATTACAGCAATAAAGTCTGAAGAATAACCAAGGTTCATAACAATCATTTTACCCTGTACTTCAGCACGATAACCTACACCATTGATCACCAGAACTTTGGTATAACCGGCAGAAACACCGATTACCATGTTGTTAATCAGCTGGCGGTACAGACCCTGAGCTGCGTTTGCAGCTTTAGCTTCACCCTTAGAAGCGTTAGCTTTTGGGGTTACAACTACTACATTGTCTTTTACTTCAACTGTTACCAGATCTGAACAATCCTGTGTCAGTTTACCTTTTGGACCTTCAACGAGAACGCAGGTTCCGTTTACAGTAACTTTTACACCTGCTGGAAGAGCAACAGGCAGTTTACCAATTCTTGACATTGTTAACTCCTATTACCAAACCTGGCAGATAAGTTCGCCACCTACCATTTTTTCTGAAGCTTTTTTACCAGTGGTAACGCCCAGAGAGGTAGATACAATTACTGTTCCGTATCCGTTGTAAACACGGGGCAGGTCCTTGTAGCCTGAGTAAACACGGCGACCTGGGGTCGAAATCTTTTTGATACCGTGAATAACAGGTACATTTTCATCATCATATTTCAGGAAAATCCGGATAACGTTAGCGTTGTCCTGGGTTACTTTCTTGAAATTCTTGATATAGCCTTCAGTTTTCAGAATTTTCACGATTTCCAGCTTCAGTTTTGAAGTTGGAACATCTACTTTTTCGTGACCTGCACTAGCAGCATTCCGAATTTTGGTAAGCATATCTGCGATAGGGTCTGAAACACTCATCTCTAATCTCCTATACTACCAGCTGGATTTGGTTACACCAGGAAGCAGACCTTCGCTGGCGAGCTTGCGGAAACACAGACGACACATCTTGTATTTCCGAAGATATCCACGTGGACGACCGCAAATCTGACAGCGATTGTATTTTCTGGTGCTGTATTTAGGTGTGCGGGCTGCCTTAATAATCATCGATTTTTTAGCCATGTACTAAGTCCTCACTTACTTTCTGAAAGGCATTCCAAACTTGGTAAGCAGAGCACGTGCATCGCTATCAGTTTTTGCACTGGTCACAATGTTGATATTCATACCAGAAATCTTTTCGATTTTGTCGAAGTCGATTTCAGGGAAGATAATCTGTTCAGTAATACCAAGAGAATAGTTTCCATGTCCGTCAAAGCCGGTAGCTTTGATACCGCGGAAATCCTTTACACGGGGTAATGCAACATTGATAAGACGATCCAGGAATTCATACATTCTTGCACCGCGCAGTGTTACCATTACACCAACCTCATTGCCCTCTCTTAACTTGAAGTTAGCAATAGATTTCTTCGCCTTGGTTTTCACAGCCTTCTGACCGGTGATGGTAGTCAGGTCAGTTACTGCGGCATCAAGGAGTTTCTTGTTAGAGAGTGCTTCGCCAACACCCATGCTTACTACGATCTTTTTGATCTCAGGTACCTGCATGGTTGATTTATAACCGAGCTCTTTGAAGAGTTCGGGAGCGATTGTGTCTTTGTAGACTTTCTTAAGCCGGGGTACGTAATTATCCATTACAGAGTTTCTCCACATTTACGGCAAACACGAACTTTTTTGTCGCCGTCGAGCTTATAACCAACTCTGGTAGGACCGCATTTTTTGCAAACCAGTGCAACATTTGAAATGTGCAGTGGAGCTTCTACTTCTGCGATTCCACCACGATCCTGCTGGGTTCTTTTTTTCATTGCTTTTTTTACGATGTTTACACCGCCTACAATGACTCTGTCTTTATCAGAAAGAACACGAAGTACAGTTCCGCGCTTTCCTTTATCTTTTCCAGCAATTACTTCTACTGTATCGTCCTTGCGGATTTTGAATTTCTTGTTCATATTCAATTCCTCCTCAGAACCTTACAGCACTTCTGGTGCCAGTGATACGATTTTCATGTAATCCATATCACGAAGTTCACGAGCTACAGGGCCAAATACGCGTTTTCCTTTTGGATTTTTGTTGGCATCGATGATAACACATGCGTTATCGTCGAAACGGATATAAGTTCCATCAGGTCTGCGGTATTCCTTAGCAATACGTACGATTACAGCTTTTTCTACAGATCCCTTTTTGATAGTAGAAGTAGGAATTGCATCCTTAACTGCTACTACAATAACGTCTCCGATAGAAGCGTAACGACGATGTGAGCCGCCAATAACTTTGATACACTGAACGGTTTTAGCTCCAGAGTTATCAGCAACGGTCAGATTTGTCTGCATCTGAATCATAGTT
>JAZLJW010000151.1:0-1497 GCA_045597345.1 Treponemataceae bacterium | reverse complement strand
ACCAGGCATCCAACATGCAGGCGTGGATGTATGGCAAAGATTATAAGAACTGGGACACATCAAAAACCTATAATGGCAGCGTATACAATGCAGCAACAGGCATGTGGGAAGGTAACGGAGGTTATGCTTCCGGCATAGACTATGCCCGTGCTGGATTGCATTGGGTAGGCGAAAACGGCCCCGAACTGGTATCAATGCCAGCGGGATCACAGGTGTACAGCGCCCAGGAGTCACGTTCCATGGGCGGCGATGTATTCAATATCACGATAAGCGCAAACAATGTAAAGGAATTCAATGACATTGTAAGCATGGCACAGAATCAGAGACGCATTGCAAGAATGGGAGGTGTATGACCATGGCTGAAACGTTATCTATTGCAAAAAGTAAAAAGCTAACAAACTATCAAGGATACGACACCGATCTGAGCGGCTCAAATCAGTCACAGTACACACTGACCAAAAACGCCAATGGCTGGCCGATTGAAGAAATATTTCTGGGATTCGCTGCGCCGGCAGCAAGCAACAGATACAAACGTCTTTATTCCTTGCGATTAAATCTGCGATTAAAACCTCAGTACAGTTATTCAACATTTTATGTAACTGTTTGGAGCAATGAACGCGAATTCAGCGCAACGGATACAAAATACACAGGCGCAGGTACAAAATTAGGATCCTTTGATCAGACCAATCTGCCAGCGGGAACGTGGACAACTGTATCTGTTACAGTACCGGCTGCAGAAATTGAAAACGTTATCAGATACGGCGTGTATATTAATGGCAACTATCTTCATGATGCAGCAGATCAAAGACCTCTGAAAATTGATATAGATGCTTCTGCGGCATCGTTGTCTGCAGAATATTACAGCTATGATGTTTCAGCAACCTGGGCAAATGCATACCCAGAAAGCGGCGCCAGAGTTGACCGCACAAAAGATATAACAGTATCCGCAAATATCAACACAGTTGAACCGTCATATGAACCGTTAAAGGCAACTGGATACACATTAAAGCTGAAACCTTCAGGCGGATCAGATACCGTCATAGCTTCAGAAACATACTCAACGCCATCAACCTATGTTGCAGCAAGAATCCCAGCAAACACGATCACAACCAAAGGCTCATACACATACACGCTGACAGTAACGCTGAATAATGGCACGACAAAAACAAATACCGTTACAGTACGCGCAGAGGATGCAGTCCCACAGGCGCCGACAAATCTGCAGCCGAATGGAACATTTGAAGACGGCAGTCAGAAGATTTCATTCTCATGGCAGCATAACATTGAAACAGGCACAGATCCATATTTGTCAGCACTGTATTACACGCTGAACGGCGTTGATTTTTCTCTCCTGGAATATGCGCCTGGGCCTGCGACAGAAATCAAACTAAGGATCACAGCTGATAAACTGGTGAACGGTCAGCTGTTCTGGGCAGTAAAAACGTACAATGCTGACGGCGCATCCGGAACAGCCGGGCCATTATCTGAAACAATTGA
>JAZLJW010000150.1:0-7378 GCA_045597345.1 Treponemataceae bacterium | reverse complement strand
GGTAAAGGGCAAGATGATAGTGACAAAACCCCACTGTAGTTTTTCATTAAACTGATATATAATACAGTCACTTTTTATATTGTAATTAAAAGGAGAAAAACCTATGGATAAATCAGAAATTATTGCGCGGGCAAAAGCGTATATTGCCCAGGAAGAAGATGCTGCCTTCAAATCAGAAGTAGAAGCACTTATCGCAGACGCAGATGCAAATCTGGCAGAACTGGAAGACCGTTTCTACCGCGATCTTGAATTCGGTACCGGTGGCCTCCGCGGTGTTATCGGCGGCGGAACCAACCGCATGAATACCTATGTAATCAATCATGCTACTCAGGGTCTTGCAAATTATTTCATCAAAACATTCCCTGAAAAAGCAGCCAAAGGAGAACTGAAAGCTGTTGTAGCCTATGACAGCCGCAAATACTCAGATGTATTTGCTGAATACACTGCACGTATCTTTGCTGCCAACGGATTTACCACGTATCTGTTTACCGGTCTCCGCCCTACCCCAGAATTGTCATTTGCCATCCGTACTCTGGGATGCGATACCGGTGTTGTTGTTACCGCTAGTCATAACCCACCACAGTACAATGGTTACAAGGCATACTGGAACAATGGTGCACAGGTTGCTGAACCACACGATAAAGGTATCATCGATGAGGTTAATACGGTAAAAGAAGTTAAGACCATCAGCAAAGAAGATGCCATCAAATCAGGTAAACTGATCCTTATTGATAAAGAAATCGATGAACCATTCTGGGCCATGTGTAAAGAAAACCTGTTCCGTCCTGAACTGATCAAGGAAATGGCCGGAAACGTAAAAATCGTGTACACCCCACTCCACGGTACCGGTGCCATGCACGTTGAAAAAGTTCTGGGAGACCTGGGACTCAAGGTTATTACCGTTCCCGAACAGCGTGATCCAGACGGTACGTTCCACACCGTTGAAAAACCAAACCCTGAAGAAGCACCAGCCCTGAAAATGGCAGTAGAACTGGCAGAAAAAGAAAAAGCCGATGTCGTTATGGCCACTGACCCCGACGCAGACCGCTTTGGGTCAGCAGTTCCAGGACCTGACGGAAAATATGTGCTTATCACCGGAAACCAGATGGGTGTCCTGCTGGCTGATTACATCATCACTACCCGAAAAGAACTGGGCAAAATGCCATCAAACCCTGGACTTATCCGTTCAATTGTTACCAGTCCCATGGTAGACCGCATGTGTCAGGCAAACGGCGTTTACCTGAGCGAGTGTCTTACCGGTTTCAAATGGATTGCAAACCACATGGAAAAATTCCTTGCCACTGGTGAACACACGTACATTTTTGGATTTGAAGAAAGTTACGGATACACTGTAGAAGATGCCATCCGCGACAAAGATGGTGTATCAGCTGCTGCCATGTGTGCAGAAATGACCATGTACTGGAGAAGCAAAGGAAAATCACTGCTTGACCGCCTGTACGAACTGTATGCTGAGTATGGATTCTTTGAAGATAAAACCATTAATCAGAATTTCCCAGGTTCAAGCGGTGTAGAAACCATGAAACAGATTATGGCTGACCTGCGTGAAAAAGGACTTAAGACTCTCGGTGGTAAAAAAGTTCTTTGCATTCGTGATGTCCAGAAATCAATTGTATTTGATCCTGCAAATCCTTCAGACAAAAAAGACATTGATTTGCCAAAGAGTAATGTACTTCAGTTCTTCCTTGAAGGTGGAACAGTTGTCAGTGCACGTCCTTCAGGAACTGAACCAAAAATCAAATTCTACATTAATGCTGCAGCAACAAAAGGTAGCAGCCTGAACGATGCACGTACAGAAACTGCAGCAATAATCACTGCTATTGAAGCAGAAATCAACGACTTACTCAAATAAGTCCGGTTACTCTGTTTTTTAGATTTCTAACTGTACCTCCGGATGACTTCATTTGTCATCTGGAGGTTTTATATTTAGTGTATGCCATTTACCAAAAAAGAACTCATCAAAATTGCAAAATCCTTTAATTCCGGAACTATATATACTGCATTCGACACAGAAACCACCGGTTTATCACCTGACTACTGTAATATAATAGAAATTGGTGCAGTAAAGTTCAGTAAAGACGGTGTGTTACGTACCTTTAACACACTGATTAACCCAGGATATCCTATACCTGCCGAAATTACACGGCTAACAAGCATTACTACAGCACAAGTAGCTGATGCGCCATATTTTAAGGATATTGCCCCTGATTTTCTTGAATTTATCACCGGAACTGTTCTGGTAGCCCACAATTGTAACTTTGATGTCAAATTCGTAAACAATGAGTTATCACGCAATTCGTTTTGCCTTTTACAGCAGCCAAATATTCCAGCTATTGATACACTTAAAACATCACGGGTAGCATTTCCAGGATTACCAAGTTACAAACAGGCTAATCTGGCAAATATACTCAACATAAGTGTAGAACACGCTCACAGGGCAAATGATGATGCCCGAGTATGTATGGAACTTTTCTTAAAGTGTCTACAAAAAGTAACAGGTACTGATGTACCTCTTTCGGAACCAGTACCTGCAGTAAATAGTACAGCGGCCTCCCTTGCAAGTCAGGCCTTATTTGATTGATTATCTAGCCCCGGGGAGCTTTGGCTGGATCAAGAACTTTTCCGTTCTGGTACACCATAAGACTGATTGAGTGTTTTCCACTAAGGGCATCAGTACCACAAGTACCCAGGCTATCACCGTAATTTACCTGTTGACCTTGTTTAACGGTTATGGAATCCATACCTGAATATACGTAAATATGTCCACTGGAAGCCTGGACAAATACTACCTGTCCAAATCCCCGGTACGTAGAACAACTCATTACCGTACCGGCTCTGATAGCTGTTACTGTCTCGTTCTTCTTTGTAGCAGTTATGCTCACCCCACTGATTTTGCCGGTAACATACGTAATTTCCTTAGCTTGAACCGGCCATATTAATGTAACATCACCTTTTTTCTTACTGTCGTAAGTTCTGGGATCTTCCGTTGTCTTAGCTATCGTTGTGGAACTTTCTGAAGATGTATTATTTTTTGTAACAGTTGAGGTAGTTTCTATTGTTCCTGGAATCAACAGTACCTGACCAACTTTGAGTACTGATTCATTATCAAGGTTATTCAGTTTTTGCAATTCAGTAACCGTGATATTATTTTTTCGGGCAATACTATACATAGTATCCCCTTTTCCGACTGTATACTTCTCAGGCTGCACTACTGCTTCTTTTTCAATTATTAACGAATCACCAACTTTCAGAATTGCTGTATCAGTCAGATTATTAAGATCAAGAAGTTCTTTTACGGATAAATTGTATTTTTTGCTTATAGAATAAAACGTCTCACCTTTCTGTACAGTATGTACTTTGGATTCAGCAAATAGAGATGTAGAACATAATAATACCGAAAATGCTACGGTACAGGCAAATTTCCATAGTTTCATACTAGAATTTCGGCATATTCTAATGAAAACTTTACCTGTATTATAAATCAGTTTTAATCAGTGAACTGGCTATAAAATTCACTGGGATTAAAGCCATTAATATTCATCTTAGATACATAGGCTTGTCTTATGTTGTTACGACCATCTACAAGATGATTAGAGGATATACCATATTTAATGGATCGGTCGGCTTCAATAAAGGCAGAAATATGATCAGCACACCGGACCAGTTTACCGTCAACAGGACAATACTGGGCATTATTGAACTTAGTATTCAAATCTTCATAAGAAACCTGTTCTAAGGTATAGGCATATTTGCTGATTGACTCTGCCACATTAGGAGACGGAAGAACAATACGATTCTCAAATTCATCACTGGTGAAATAAATCAGCTCATCAGCGTAAAAGGGCTCCATGAGCGGGATAAGTTCTTTTTGAACAATTTCATCTTCGATGCGCTTAACGATAGAAGGTAACTCATCAGTTGCCTGTTTTACCGGAGATATAATATCACGGGTTACAGCTTCGGGCAGATCATGGAAAAGCGCGCTGAAAAAGTTATTGTAGCGCCGGTTCTCACACATAGTAAGTCCAGGCTGGCGTCCCAGAAGCATGGTAAGAATGGCTACATAGAATGAGTGACCAAGAACAGAGGTTCGGGGAACACGAGGCGTCTGATTCCACCTAGTCTGAAACCTTAGCTGTTCAATCATCATAAGAAATTCATAGGGACGTTGCCGGGTTATTAACTGCTGAAGACCTTTAAGATCAAGAAACTCAGCAATATCTTCATTCAGCTGTTTTTCAATATTCCGGGTCCGATATGGTTCATTCACCACGCTGAGCATTTCAAATTCCCGCATGGCAGAATACTTATGAGCTGCACGAAGAACTCTACTGGACCGTATGCGACGGTCTAAATCATCCCCCGTCAAATGTGAACTGTCTGTCCCATGAATATAGTCACAAAATTGTGCATACAGGTCTTCATCCTGAAGCAAATTGTAATATTGTCCTAAAACCCAGTTATTAAGGCGACCATATTCTTCAGGATATTCAGAACGAATCATGCGCTGTACAGGACTTTTAATATCACAGAGCGCAATTTTCTTCAGAAGGTCAAACAGACTTGCATTAATCATCCAATCCCAGTCTAAATCTTTACCATCGTGTTCTTCAAACTTACCGATGATGTACGCAAGAACCATCTTTTCTGCAGCCTTATCCATCTCAATCATTTCAAAAGGTCGAATCAAGTCATTCCAGCGTTCAATAGAAAAAGCTTCAAAAAGTTTTAATGCAAGCTGTTTTGTAACCATAAGATACTCCTTTTATCAGCTGGCTCCCTTTTCGTAAGGTTTACCAGAAGCAAGCGGAGCATAGTTTTTACCACTGAATACAACTAAAGCAACCAGTGTAATGATGTACGGCAGCATACTGAATACTTCCGTAGGCAGTAAAGCCTTGAGAGAAGGAATATTAACTACATAAATACTGAATGCTACAGCTGTACCAAACAGTAAGGATGAAAGAGAAACTCCCAGTGGCTTCCAACGTCCAAATGAAACTGCTGCCAAAGCAATAAATCCAGCACCGTTAATAGTATTACTGGTATACTGGATTGTTTCAGTAAGTACGAGACAACCACCAGCAAGGCCCCCCAGGAAACCTGACACAAGAACCGCAATATACCTGGTCTTAATAACTTTTACACCAACTGAAGCTGCAGCAGAAGGATGCTCACCACAAGCCCTGAGGCGAAGACCAAATGGCAGTTTATACAGGACAAACCAGCAGGCAAGAACAACAACCAGGGCTATGATTGCCGTCGGATAGACACCTGAATTCCCCATGGTTTTCATGCCCATCTTGAACGGCTCGGTACGGTCCATGGAGAAAAGAATCTGAGCCATAAAGATAGTAATACCGTTGGTCAAAAGGTTGATACCCGTTCCCGCAACGGTCTGATCAGCGTTCAAAGAGATAGCGGCATAGGCAAGAATCAGAGACATAATCATACCGGCAATGCCACCGATTAGAAGAGCTACCCATACACTGGCTCCACCAAGGGCAGCTTCATTCAGAACATGGAAAGCGGCGGCTGCAAAGGCGCCGATTCCCATAAGTCCTTCCAGCGCAATATTTACTACACCGGAACGTTCACTGATCATTCCACCACAGGCAGTAATCAGAATTGGAGAAACAATCATTAAAACAGAAGGAATCATTCCAAACCAGTTCATTTTGCAACCTCCTGTACAGCAGATTTTTTTGTATCCTTATTTTTTTCACGCCATTTGAGATAAATGCGGAGTCCATCTCTCAAAGCAATAAAGACAACAATAAGTCCCTGAATGATAAAAGTAATTTCTTTTGGGATCTGTCGTGACTGCATCAGTGGCTGAGAAGCATGCAGCAAACCGAACAAGAGACCTGCCAGTAACGTACCGCCGGCGGTGTTATTACCAACAAGCGCAACAGCGATACCCATAAATCCATAGTTATCTTGTGATGAAACTACACGACCATATCTGAATGATCCAAGAGCTACAGAACCACCTGCAAGTCCGGCAAAAGCACCGGAAATTGCCATACTGAGTACAATACTGGTAACGACAGGGATACCGGCATAACGGGCTGCATCTTTATTGTAACCGGTTGCACGCAAACCAAATCCAAGGTTGGTCTTTTCCATGATGAACCAATACACAACTACTGCAATAATAGCAAACAGAAAACCAAGACTCAGATTAGAACCATTTGTCAGTTTTTCAAGTACGCTCCACTTAATTGAAGCAGTAGCTGGGAAATCAACAGTTTTGTAGGTGTTGGTACCTGGAATAGCCATGGTAATAATACGGGAAAGATACAGAGCAACATAGTTAAGCATAATGGTTGCAACTACTTCGGAAACTTCATATTTTGCCTTAAGGAATCCAACCACACCGCCCCATACAGCACCAGCAAGCAGTGCACAGAGAATAGCAAAAATCCAATGTAATCCCGGTATCTGTGCACAGGTAAGAGCAACAAGCTGAGCGACTGTCATTCCAACTACATATTGGCCTTCACCACCGATGTTGAAAAGTCCTGCACGGGCAGCAAAGGCCATACAAAGACCACAAAGGATATAAGGTACTGAATAGGAAAGCCATTCACCGACATACCGGATATTCCAGGTAAGGGCACCTTTTCTTGAATACACACCAGTCAGTGACTGAATCAAAGCCCGGTACATGTTTAATGGATTGCGTCCTACCAGGGCGATAATCAGGGTACCAAACAGGAATCCCAACAATACAACAACAACTGAAACTGCACCATCAGAGGTCAGCAGCAGCTGGGTTAACGTCCGTTTTTCTTTTTTATTGCTCATTCTGCAACCTCACTTGAAGCTTCAGATTTCTTTTTTGATCCGGCCATCATGATACCGATTTCCCGTTCTGTTACTTCACCGGCATTGAATACGCCGACGATGGAACCTTTTGAAATGGTAGCAATGCGGTCACACAGGTTCATGATTTCATCAAGTTCAAAGGAAACAAGGAGGATAGCCCGTCCCTTATCCCGTTCTTCGATAATACGCTTACGGATGTATTCAATGGCACCGACATCAAGACCACGGGTTGGCTGTGCAATAATCATGAAATCAGGTGAAAGTTCAATTTCACGGGCAATAATGACCTTCTGCTGGTTACCGCCAGACATACTGCCGGCTTTTGTCTTTGCCAATTCACCGGCACGGATGTCGAAAGATTCAATAAGACGGTTACCGGTTTCTGTCATGGCAGCCATATTCAAAAGCCCGCCTTTTGAACTGTAAGGCGTTTTATAGTAGTTTTTGATGGCCACGTTTTCTGCTACGGAGAATTCTGCTACCAGTCCATGCTTGTGGCGGTCTTCCGGTACGTGGCCGATTCCCAGTT
>JAZLJW010000149.1:0-1106 GCA_045597345.1 Treponemataceae bacterium | reverse complement strand
ACTGACACTCTCCGCGCTGAACTTTTGGAGAACTGTGGGTACAAAGTGCAGATTCTGGAATTCATTGATGCAGACAACACTCCAAAAAACCTTATGATCAGAGCAGTTCTGTCTTCTGCAGCCAATGCCAGTGGTGGCGTAAATGTTTCTGAACCGGAAATTGCCTGTGCGCTTGGTAAATCAGGAGTAAAACAGACTCTGGCAGGGCTTTTGACAAAACAGGACTAATCCTGTAGATTTTGGATTAGAATATTACATTTTAGATGAATGGTGGCTGAATTCCACAGCCTAACGAGTCCACGGACCCTCCTATCCCACATCGAACCGTAAATCAATCATTTTATTTTTCTCATTTTTCAGGAGTTCTTTATGAACAAGTACGTTAAGCGTTATCTCATTGACGCTATGGGTGGTATGGCTCAGGGACTTTTTGCGTCCCTTCTGGTTGGAACAATCGTCAAGACTCTGGGACAGCAGCTTTTGAAACTTTCTGCAAATGTTGTTTTTCAGTTTCTGGTTGATGCAGGAACCTTTGCTTCGGAAGTTCATGTTGTCGGTGCCGCAATGGCTGTTGGTATCGGGTTTGCCATGGGTGCACATGCCCTGGTCCTTTTCAGCCTTGTTACTGTAGGTGCCACTGCAAATGCTCTTGGTGGAGCCGGTGGTCCTTTGGCTGTACTTATCATCGCCATCGCCGCATGTGAACTTGGAATGCTTGTTTCTAAAAAAACCAGAGTAGACATTCTCGTAACACCTATCGTAACAATTACAGGCGGTGTTCTTCTTTGTGTATTGTGTGCACCTTACATCGGTATTGCCGCAAGCTGGGTTGGAGATCTGATCAAGCTTACAACTGAACTTCATCCTTTTGCCATGGGTATTCTCGTCAGCGTAATCGTTGGAATTGCCCTTACACTGCCAATTTCTTCTGCTGCGATTTGTGCTGCGCTTGGTCTGACAGGTCTTGCAGGTGGAGCTGCAGTTGCAGGTTGTTGTGCTCAGATGGTGGGATTTGCGGTTCTTTCATTCAAGGAAAACGGATGGGGTGGCCTTGTAAGTCAAGGACTTGGAACTTCAATGCTTCAGATGCCTAACATCATCAAAAA
>JAZLJW010000148.1:0-1174 GCA_045597345.1 Treponemataceae bacterium | reverse complement strand
TACCAGAAATACAGCTGCGGGTGATCGGTTCCCTGCAGGCTTACGGACGTAAACAGCGCATGACTGATGGAACCGCGCGCCTCGGAAGAACGGAACAGCAGGCTGCCGGTACCGAAGGCCGGTTGCAGTACGGGATTACGGTCGCTGACCTCCCATTGAATGTCTCCGCACGACTGGCTGGTAGCGATATTGCTGACGCTCCCGCTGAAATCATTGTCGTACGGAAGCACCGCTTTATCCACATAGTAATCCAACTTCAGGGTATCGTCCGCCAAACACTCGTCCGGTTCCCAGTCGAGCCAGGCGGTCAGCCGGTACATTCCCGGGAAAGTAATATCCATATTGGAAACCAGCTCAAAAGTATCCCGCTTCAGTATACCGAGACTGCCGGTACTGTCCGTAATGCTGCTGACGAAATTCACAGAATCGCTTTCGCACTGCAGGTACAGCTTCATGGGCCTGGTGCTGAAATCGGCTGCCTTGGTGCCCATGTTATAGAGGCACAACTTTACCGGAGTACGGTCGGGGAAGCACTGCATCTCTCCAATGACAGGTTCCACAAAAACTTCCGCCTGCAGATGATGACCGTCATACAACGGCGTACTGTAAGCGCCCATGAGCGTCCATTCGGTACGGGCACGGTTACTGATATCCCGCAAGACTTTCGGATGACGCTCGCATTTCAGCATACCGTCAAATTCACCGATACGCAAATCTTCCGGCAGATTTCTGAAATCGGGCCGGAACACTACGGAATGAGCGTCCATGCTGTAGGTATTCTGCCATTGGACAAACGTTAGCGGTGAGGTTACATAGAAATTATTTTTTTGCTGTCCCGTGGTATAATAGCAGTTGGAGGCAAAGTTCACCTTGTAATTGGTCATGTAGGAAGAATTTGCAAAATATATCAGGTAATCCACTGCATTGCTGTTGATGTTTTCTGCCATGAAAATGTTGTTTCCTGCATTCAGACTGCCGATTACAGTCAGGCTTCCCACATAGAAAACGTATGTTATATTGCCCTTACAGTAAAGGTAACCTCTAATATTAATTTATTTTACTGTTTCGTCGCAGTTGGCAGCCGAGGTTACTAAAACCGCCAAACCGCAACGGTATTTTTTTTATTTCAATTTGCAAAAGTAAACAAACTTTCGATACAATTACGTCATTTTTT
>JAZLJW010000147.1:0-1124 GCA_045597345.1 Treponemataceae bacterium | reverse complement strand
GATAAAGAACGCACTGTCTTAAAAGAGATTCCAAAGATTGGAGAAGGTGCAAAGAAAGCAGTTGAAACACTCGTTGCATCCGATAAGAAAGTTGCAGCAGTGACCACCGGAACTGGTATTTCAGAAGATACAAACACGATTCTGAAAGAAAAAGGAATTACCGTTACCTTCATCCTTGATGAGGAATGGGTTAAAAAGAGATGCGGTACCACTGAAGAACAGATTAAAAAGAACTTATCCTGCTGTCACTCCACAGGAACCGCTTACTCTGTCCTTCCGGATTACGACATAGAACTCAAGGATGGTAAGTATATAATCACCGTAACCAGTTACTTAGGATTCTCTGATTACTTCATATTAACACCGAAGGTATCAGTTCCAATCCAGTATTCTTCAGAAGGAAGTATTGTAGATGAGATGACTGATACAGTGTCTGAGGGAAGTATCATAGATGCAGCTGTTCTTACGGCAATTCAGAAAGTAAAACCAGCAGACACCCATCTCGGTGGACTCTACCTTGACTCTAACTTTGCCACACAAGCTACCTTCCCGTATGAAATTGGCGACACACCAATTAACTTCTACGCAAAGTGGGTTTCAAACACCAATCCTGAACCGCAGCCGCAGCCGCACTCCTCATCCAGCCGTAATGACGGATACTCCGTCTGGCTGCAGGAGACACCAGCCCCGACACAGACTCCGGATGATGTATCAGGCACAAATACAACACAGATTCTGCCCACAGCATCCCCGGTAGAGACACAGCAGCAGGCATCAACCCCCGCACCGCTCCCGGCGGTCATCGCTGGATTAGGTGCTGCCGCAGTCTTCTTCGGACTGAGAAGAAAGTAAGCTGAAAGCAAAAAACGTTAAAGAACAAACAGCCCCGATGCACATGCAGGTAACTTCGGGGTGTATTACCTGCTTTTCATAATTCGCATAAAACCACACACAATCTGAGTAAGCGGTTCAAAGTACACAGCACCGACCGCTTAAAAAACACTCAGACACACAGCGAACCTTAGCAGACGTGCAGGAAGAAACAAGTACTACCCATACATCCCTTCCTGCCGCCCGCAGCAAAGCAAACGGATAAGCAGAGAATTTTCGGCTGCGTGCCGGAG
>JAZLJW010000146.1:0-1056 GCA_045597345.1 Treponemataceae bacterium | reverse complement strand
GTAACAATTTTGTAACAATTGAAATGAGTTTTAAGGGAAATAGTATGTGGAATAAAGCAAATAAAAAAGTAAAAACAACGGTTTTAACCGCGATTATATCAGCTGCAATGGCTATAAATGTTATGGCGCTTCCAACCGTAGGTTTTGGAATCAGCGGAGATGTGGTGGATCCGCTCGCAGAAACAGAATATGTAGCCGGAGCCGGAGCGGTTGTTGAAAGTGCTTCTTTCTGGGATGAAGTGATTGAGGAAATTCCTGTGGTTTCTGAAAATAGTACTTCTGAAGAGAGTACAGACGAAACAGAGGATTCTGTAGATGAGGAAGAAGAAGCAGCAGGTACCGTATACGGATACACCAATCTGGGTGTAGTTCAGGTAGAGGACCATTTGAATGTCAGAGAAACAGCAGACAGCGGCAGCAAAATTGTCGGAAAGATGGTAAATGAAGCCGGCTGTGAAGTATTGGATATCGAAGGTGATATGGCTCATATTACTTCAGGTAGTGTAGAAGGATATGTCAGCTTGGAATATTTATTAACCGGCGGAGACGCGATGATGCATGCAGCTCAGGTTGTCAAAGAACTGGCAACCGTAAATGCAGACGGACTCAAGCTTCGTGAGCAGCCAACAACCGAGTCAGCAGTTGTTACCATGGTTCCTTATGGTGAAGAACTTGAAGTAGTGGATAAGCTTGACGGCTGGGTAGCAGTAGATTACGACGGATCAGTAGCCTATGTGTCTGCTGATTATGTTACAGTAGATACAAAACTGAAAACCGCATTAAACATGACAGAGTTCCTGTATGGAGAGGGTGTATCCGATATCCGAGTAGAACTTTGTGAATATGCAAAACAGTTTGTAGGTAATCCGTATGTATGGGGCGGTGTATCTCTTACAAAGGGTGCTGACTGTTCCGGATTTGTATTAAGTGTTTACAAGAAATACGGCATTTCACTTCCGCATTCATCCAGAGCACAGGCAAATATGGGAACCAAGGTTTCATTGGCAGATGCCAGACCGGGAGATTTGGTATTCTATGCAAAGGGCGGCAGAATTA
>JAZLJW010000145.1:0-1254 GCA_045597345.1 Treponemataceae bacterium | reverse complement strand
AATGTATGCTGTAGTTGCATGGCTGATTTCGTTTATTGTATATCAGGGAGGGGTACTTTTTGGTTTCTGATGCAGTAAGTTTCACCATTTTTATCATTGTTGCAGTGATAATCTGTGCGGTATTTGCGGTTGTTGTCATTCGTTCTCTGAAAGGAAAGGGATGCAGCTGCGGCAAAAATAAAAATTCTTGTACGTGCTGCATGGAGCACTGCAGTTTCAGGAAAAAATAAGCACCATGAGACGAAGTCTCATAGTGCTTACTTTTTTCTCAGCACAAACAAAGCAACAGCCCCAAATCCGAAGAGAATGCTAGCAAACGGCACTGGCGATACTGAGGTTTGTGCTGGTTTTACCGGAGATGCAACAGGAGTAACTTGTGCAAGTTCTGTTGTTACTGTCTGAACTGGTGTGGATTCTGCCGCTGTCGTCAGCCAGACTGATGCTTCATTGTTGCGGCTATCGGAACTAATCTGCGGTGACGGAATGTTTGGAACATGGATACTTATACCAAACGGAGAAAAGCTATAGGTCGTGATGGAGTAGAGTACTTCGTTATCAACTGCATCTCCATGAATACTCTCCAGTTTTTCCCATGTGCTTCCTGTGTAGTGCCAGAAAAAGAGTTTATCCATATTTGCTTCTGCAGTTACAGCATCCGTGAATATCAGAGTAATGTTAATCCTTGAGGGTCCGCTGGCAGCTGCAGTAATGTTGAAGATAGTAATTGTATCTCCCTTTTTCTGATAACGTATACCTGTTGCGGTGTATAATTCCGGAATATCTTCAACATTATCGGTTGCATTAAATATTACTGGTGTTCTGCTTACCCCGCTGACGTTTTCAAGACGGACATCAGCAACAACATCTGTGCATTTCATAATTGTATAATTTTCATTGTGGAACTCAGCACAGCTGACTACAGCGTCTGCCTCTTTTTCCCAGATTATCCAACTGGCGTAAAGGGTTGCACTGTTTGGTTTATCCCATTTATTTGCGCTGGTACCATCATAATTGTAGTACTGTTTGCCATTAATATCATAATATCCGCTGAAGGCATAACCGTGTATTGATGGGGGGGTTTCTGTCAACAGAGGCATATCTGCGTCATAAGCTGCCAGAATGGAGGACGTAGTTCCTGCTGTGCCCCCGTTTGCATCGAGGGTAACAATATATGTATCCGCCGTCCAGTTTGCATAGAGTGTAATTGCGGGGCTTTCATTAACCCATTTACCCTCAACATCAACATAGCCTGCA
>JAZLJW010000144.1:0-29735 GCA_045597345.1 Treponemataceae bacterium | reverse complement strand
CTGTCATCCGCAACGCCGCCAGCGCGGCCCCCCCAGTTATCATGCGAGGCCCGATTGTTCGTGCTGGCAAGGCGACGGCCCCTGCCAGGAGCGCAGGCGGCCTTTTTGGCCGTTGAGCACGTCGGTCAGGCTTACGCCTGACCTTACGTAGTTTTGCTTCGCAAAACTACGCTGTCTGTCATCCGCAACGTCGCCAGCGCGGACAGGCGGGCCGAGCATCAGTCGGTGATGTTGTCGCGCGTAATATTCCTTACCCAAATATACTTTCTGTACCGCACAAAAACTGCCCAGAGTTTAACGATTTCATCCAGATTGACGATGCAGTAGACGATAACCGGTGGCAGTTTGAAAAGGAAAGCAGCCAGGAATCCAACAGGAACGGTAAAGCACCACATGGCCCAGATGTTGGTGGTCATGTCGAATTTGCTGTCACCACCGGCGCCAAAGATGCCGTCAAGAATGGTGGTATCAAGAGACTGGGCCATAATGTTGAGACCGCAGAACAGGAGCATCCACTGCAGGTAGTTTTTGGCAGTTTCTGAAAGAGGGGCGATGTGTACGATAACGGGGGAGGCAATCCAGAGGACAACAGCAGTGATAAAGCCGGTAAGGGCTGCCATTTTTACCAGACGGGCACCGTAGCGTTTGGCTTTGGCAAGTTCGTTGGCACCAAGCAGGTTACCGACCAGAATACCGGCACCGGATGATACGCCGCGGATAAAGCAGCTGACCATACTTTTGGCAATGCTGGTAATACTGTTGGCAGCAACGGCATCGGATCCCATATGGCCCATGATGACGCTGTACAGAGAGAAGGCAATACCCCAGACAAGGGCAGCACCCATCATAGGGATGGTATAACGCCAGAAATCTGACTGCAGGTCTTTGTTTACTTTTTTCAGCAGGCGGTTCCAGCTGATGCGGACACGCTCCGGACGCAGGTTTTCAATAACAGCCCAGCACAGTTCAAACAGACGGGCACAGACGGTGGCGATGGCAGCACCTACGATACCTAGTTTTGGTGCCCCGAAGAGACCGAAGATCAAGATGGCGTTCAGGATGATGTTTACCACAACGGCGCTGGAAGCAATACGGCTTGCCTGTTTGGCATGTCCGGTGTTGCGTAGGATAACTTCATAAATCTGTGAAATTCCGAAAATGAAATAACTGAGGCTTACGGTGCGCAGGTAGCTGCTGCCGGCGTCCACCAGTTCCGGGGCGTCAGTAAAAGCAAGCATCAAAAGCCGCGGAGCAAAAGCTGCCAGCAGGGTACAGATGGCTCCGCCAAGCAGGCTCCAGCGGAGGGGAATGGGGATAACGCGCTGAATGTTTTCTGCGTCTTTTTTACCCCAGTACTGGGCGGTCATAATGCCGGTACCGGCAGAAAGCCCCAGAACAAACATGCTGAATACAAACTGAATCTGTCCGGCAAGTGAAACTGATGACAGGGAGGTCTGGTCAAGAAGCCCCAGCATGAGGGCATCGGTAGCAGATACCAGCGAGGTCATGAAAGTCTGGATGGCAATAGGAAATACCAGACTTCGTAGCTGCTGATGGAATTCCTTCCGCTCGGCAGCAAGGGCCGTTTTATCTAATTCAATTACTTCTTCCATAATGCTATAGCATAGCACGTAGCCACACTATTGAAAGCACCCAAAACGGGAAAAGTGTACGTTTATACTGATAAACGTACACTGATGCATCCATGAACAGATCTTAAATAGAACTGGTGCGGTAAATAAAGCGTACGCTGCCGGTACAGCCATCGGCAAGTCCGGTAAAGCTCTGATACTTTCTGGTTACTTCAACGGTAGCTTTAAGACGTGGCAGCACAACTTCACTTTCTGATACGGCATCAATCAGTTTTTCCAAAGTTTCCCGGTCAAAACCATCCATGCTGTCAAGAATGCTCAGAGAATCATCCTGGAACGAAGCGATACCTTCAACCAGCTGAGAACTGCCATGTTTAATGGCAGCAACAGCTTCTGCCAGCGTATCAGTACCCTCTGCCAGCGTTGCAGAGCCGGAAGCCAGAGCCTCTGTTCCTGCTGCCAGCTGAGAACTTCCGCTGTAGCACTGACCTACCCCATCAGTATAGGCAATAATACCTTCATAGAACTTCTTGTAGTTATCAAGGCTGGCAATCAGATCATACACCTGCTGCTTGTCTTTCTGCAGAATCAGTTTTGCAGCCAGCGGCTCAAGAACAGCATGGTAGTTTTCTACCGTCAGTGTTTCAACTTTCAGGTGTTTCTGGCTGAACGTTGTATTGGCAGTGTTCAGCAGTGCTTCAAATACCTGCATGGCTCCATCCACCAGCATCTTACTGTTGCCATCAAGGGTAGCAAGCCCGGTATTCAACTGCAGCATGCCATCGCGAACCTGACGGGCTCCGCTGTTCAACTGATGAGCACCATCGTTTAACTGATCAACACCATCGGTCAGCTGGGAAATGCCGCGGTTCAGTTCACCAGAAAGATTCTCAACCAGACGGGAAAGATCATCGCCAGTATGCACATTATCCAGATTCAGATTGCTGATAACCTCGTTACTGGCAAGGGACATCATGGTAATAAGAGAAAAATCGGTAACATCGGCAGCAATTTCAACATGAGTAGGAAATTCAAAGTCTTTCCTGTTGAGTCCCAGACTTTCCTGCAGACCAGGGAACCCGATACCGACTACAATTGAACGGTTACCGTCATTAATAACTTTTCCGGTGCTCACCGTAATGTTCCGGAAGTTTTCGTTATCAAGAAGCAGACCGCTCATTACCAGGAATGCGGGGCTCAGCTGAACGCGTTTACCGTCAACAACAACCGACTCTTTTACATCGGTGCTGTAGTCAAACCGGATTACCACATGCCCGCTTTTGCCGGCCAGTTCCTGAGCAGATACTTTTTTGCCGTTCAGTTCATAACTGATTTTAATTGATACAGGAACTTCCTTTCTGGTGGTTCCCTGATAGAAAATATCGTTTCCGTCAGCAGCCCACACTTTGGTGTTGCCAGTACCTGCAATAAAGGTTTCGTTGCCCTTTACATTCATCAGGTTATCCAGATCAGTGACGTCAGTAAGGGTTGCCTTTTTTTCAGGATTTTTCAGCCAGCCGCTGACTATTACTTTATCAACGGCACCGGTGGTATCAGAAATAACATAGACATTTTCTTCCTTGTCCACGGTTCTGGCGGCAGGAAGGGCAAACAGAGACAGTGCAGAAGCTGCACCACACAGCAGGAAAATCAATTTCTTATTCATAGTCATACTCCTTGTACGGATGTTTTTTCAAAGTCAGGAGATCCCGAATCAAGTTCGGGATGACAACCTGCAGATTCGTTATATCTAACTTGCAGATTCGTCATGCTGAACTTGTTTCAGCATCTCATTCAGGTTTCGCTCTCAGCAGTCTTTTTTCTTCATTACCGTTGAATGGGTAATAAGCCCATCAAGCAGCAGCAGTAACGTTGGCAGCACGGTGATAACGGCAACCATGCTGACTGCGGCTCCACGGGCCATCAGGTTACACATGGTGCTGATGATATCCACGTTGGAATACAGACCAACACCAAAAGTTGCAGCAAAGAAACCGACAGCACTGACGATAATCGAAGGCATGGAAGCAGCCAGTGCTGTAGAAACAGCTTCTTTCTTCTCTTTTCCGCTGCGCCGTTCACGCAGATAACGGGTTGTCATAAGGATGGCGTAATCAACGGTGGCACCCAGCTGGATGGTACTGATACAGATTGGCCCGATAAACGGCAATTCTGTATGGCTGTAGAACGGGATCCCCAGGTTAACGAAAATGGCAAATTCGATAACGAAAACCAGAACAAAGGGCAGTGACGCACTTTTGAAAACAAACGCTATGATCAGGAAGATAGCTGCCATGGAAAGAATGGTTACAACGGCAAAGTCGTGGTCCGTAATGGCAATCATGTCTTTGGTACAGGCAGCTTCTCCAATAAGCATGCCGTTGGGATCGTACCGCTTGATGATGGCGTTCAGGTCATCAATCTGCTTATTTACTTCATCAGTTGCCGTATAGAATTCGCTGGTTACCAGCACCAGTTCATACCGTTCGCTTTTCAGCATCCGGGTCAGATCGGCAGGAATCAGGCTTTCAGGAATCATGGATCCCAGTACCGATGCCATACCAAGCGACACCTTTACGCCATCAACTTCCTCACATTCTTTCAGCATGGCTTTCATATCCTTACGGCTCATGGATGAATCCACCAGAATCATGTGGGTATTGGCCATGTTGTAATCGTTGTTCAGTTTTTTTGTAGCCTGCACAAAATCAAGGTTTTCCGGCAGACATTTACCTACGTCGTAGTACACCGGTGTGTGTTTATAGCCGTAGTACGATGGCACAAGAACAACCAGCATGATTATCAGAATGACCCAGCGGCACTTGATGATGCCATCAGCGATTTTCTGGAAGGGAGGCAGAAATGTGCGGTGCTTTGTCTTTTCGATGGGGGTATCAAGAAGCAGAATGAGAACCGGAAGTGTGGTAACACAGCCGATAACGCCAAGAACAACGCCTTTCGCCATAACCAGGCCAAGATCCTTACCCATGGTAAAAGTCATGAAGCACAGGGCCAGAAAACCTGCAATAGTCGTAACGGAACTTCCGACAACGGCGGTGATGGTGTTGGCAATAGCCTGTGCCATAGCTTTGTTCTTGTCACCATTCAACAGATGCTTCTGTTCAGAGTAGCTGTTCCACAGGAAGATGGAATAGTCCATGGTAACCGCCAGCTGAAGAACTGCCGCAAGAGCCTTGGTAATGTACGAAACCTGACCGAACATAATGTTTGATCCCATGTTCCAGAGAATGGCAATACCGATACTGATGATGAAAACAAACGGAATCAGGAAAGAATCCATGAATACCAGCATGGCAATGATGGCAAGCGTTACCGCAATTCCTACGTAGGTAGCTTCTTCTGCTTCACACAGATCCTTCAGTTCAGAAACCAGGGCCGACATGCCGGTAACGTAGCATTTTCTGCCGCAGACAGCTTTTACTTCGTTAATGGCATCCATAGTGGTATCAGCACTGGTGGCAGTGTCAAAGAATACAGCCATCAGGGTAGATCCGTTGCTGTTGAATGCGTTGTAGTACTTTTTGGGGAGGAACTCCATAGGTACTGAAATATCAGCAAAGGAATCATACCAGATAACTGAATCAACATGGTTAATGGCTTCAACTTCTTTTTTCAAAGCCGAAACATCTTTAGGCTGCATGCCGTCAACAATAACGATTGAAAATGCACCCTTGCCAAAATCATCCAGCAGAATGTTCTGCCCTTTTACCGTATCCATGGATTCCGGTAAGTAATCAAGCATGTCGTAGTTTACCCGTGTTTTCAGCATGCCGATAATGGATGGAATAATCAGAAGAACACAAATAATGAGAATTGGAATTTTGTGTTTTACAATGAATTCGCCAAACTTAGTCATGTGTCGTCTCCATAGTTCATTCAGCAGCAGGGGAAGCAGTCTGCGGCTGAGATTCAAAAGTGATACACAGAATCTACTGACGGGCAAATAAAATGTGGGGACATAAAAAGTAATTTGTGTATAAAAAGTAACACATGAGTAAAAATATGTGGTATATTGAGGAAAAAGATTTTCAGAGGCACACGGGAAGGATGATTATTGAAAAATCGGGAGGTGCATCTGAAACTATTCTTTAGAAAGAGACTGGAGAGGTAATTATGGAAACAACTGCGCAGAAAGAAGACCGGCGGATTGCACGGACGAAAAAGGCGATTAAGGAAGCCTTTGCCCTGCTGCTATCCCAAAAAGACATTAATGAAATTACGATAAAAGACATTGCAGATACCGCAGACATCAACCGGAAGACCTTCTACAGCTATTATGCAGGTATATACGAACTGGTTGATGAAATTGAAAACGATATTACCCGCTCCTTTGAAGAAGCCATCAAAAACGAAGATATGCGTGATTTTTTCAAGAATCCCCACAAGGTACTGAAGCATCTTGACCAGATTGCCAGCAGTAACCGGGATTTTTACGGAAACCTGCTTCAGATGAAGAACCCCTCGCACCTGAACAGCAAGATTCTGGGAATCATAAAGCCACGTCTTGAGCATGACTTTATGGCCGATTTTCCGAACCGTGATCCTGAAAAGGTTGCCATAGTCATTGACTACATTTTTTCAGGCGTTCTTGAAGTGTTCCGCCGCTGGATTACGGTAGAACGGAAAATGCCCCTTGCCGAACTGGAAGAGACCATCGAAAAAATCACCTTCACCGGCCTGCAGGGCATGCTGAAGTAGCCATACGCCAGTCAGCCACCAGGCAATGCCGCAGACGCCCCGCAATCACCCTCGCAACAGCCAGTCTCTGGCGGCTTCCATAGGAGAATCTGTCCCCACATCCGGCGGGATAGGATCATCGCAATACCGGTTGCCGTTCCGGTCCACATCGCAGCTGACAGTAACCAGAAGATGTGCCCCATCGTACATATACCGTACCATGTTACCGCTGGCATAGCCGGCAGACGGAGTGCCGAAAAATCTGGCATTTTCAAGGCCCTTAAAGCAGATAAGGGTTGCTTCACCGGAACTGGCAGTCCATTCATTCTGCAGAACAGCAACGGGCACAGAGAGTTTATCGGTAAAAGATACGCTGGCGGAAGGACCACCGTCAGAAACATTGCCGGCTGTCAGCGTAACATTCTGAATCCGACTGCCATAAGCAAACTGCAGCAGAACGCCATCAGGCAGGAAAGGAGAAACGGCAGTTATCATGGGTCCCATGGCGCCGCCGACATTATCACGAAGATCAAGAATAAGTCCGTGGATTTCAGCAGCGTGCTCCTGAACCGGGCCAAGAACTGCATCAACGTATTGCTGATGCAGGTTACTGGTACCTTCAAAGGGTGGCAGTTTTACATAGAGAATTCCGTCATTAAAAGACACTTCCGGCATCTGCTGCTCTGCCACAGTCTGGGCAACATATGATGGTTTAAGAATCGTCGAATGCTTTCCACCAGCTACCGTCAAAGCTTCCTGCAGAATTCCATAGGTTTCTTCATAGGTGGTACAGGTCTTTGCCTTTTCGCGGGCCGCAGCCTTTGCATTCTGCCATTTTTCACCGCCGGCATACATCCCGTTTCCCATAAAGGTCAGGGCATCCTCTACATATTCAAGCGGTGTGGGAGCTTTAAGATATATCCCGAAGTTTCGGCCATACCGGCTGACAAACACAACACCCATGGCCACAACGGCAGCAAGAAATACCGCTATCCCAATCACTATCTTTTTAACTTTCATTTTTTCTCCTAATTAGACCACCCAGCTGCAGCACCATCGTCAAGTATAGCGAGTATAGCAGTTTGCCAGCAAAAACACAGCAACCACAAATTCAAAAATACATTCTATACTGTCTTTAGTAAGGAAATAGAAACGAGGTATACGATGAACCAGTTGAAAAAACTTACCGCAATGCATCTGGTAATGATGGGAATAATGCAAAGTCAAATGCTCTTCAAAGCCGGAGTAGACGCCAAACTCTGGGACAGCGATGATTACGATTCATGCATCGTAAATGAACTGCCAAAAAAAATCGGACTTATCGAAAAGAATTTCAATACCGTTGTCACTCAGTTAGAAAACGAAGATATGGGCGGCATCAGACAATCTCTGGTATTTTTCAACGATGATAGAAACTTTCTTTTGGATTCTCTGCAAAAAACCACTACCGGTAAAGAACTCATTGAGCCTATTAAAGAGTATATGGGGGTGCTGAATGATATGATTACGACCCTGGAAGACATCTGCAGATAACGCCTCAAACGCCCCACCGACAAATATTTCCATGGTGTTGATACCCTGATGGATGAAGTCTGCAATCTTACCAAAATGTGACGACATTTGATTGGGATGTCAAATAAAAAATCCGATGCCACGAATTTTATCTGATGCATTTTACGATTTTCGATGGCCTTATCAGATAAAACTTGATGTTTGCTGTGATTTATCTGATGCATTTTTCAGATTTCAGTGGCCGTATCAGATAAAACTTGCTATCTGCTATAATTTATCTGATGTTTTTCAGCGGTGAAATCATATGACATACAGATAAATTCAGCTGGAAGAGGGGATTTATCTGAAGGACACGATATGTCATCGACAATTTCATCAGATAAATCTATCACACTAATGAAATTTATTAGTATACCAGATTATGTCATCCCCCTCCCCGCTCATATAACTCTCTGAAAATCACTGATTTTATCTGATTCCGATTTCCCCTGCAATGTGATACCATAGGCCCATGAACGCACGCGAAAAATTCTATTCTGATATTGAACGCATCAAGAAACACGACCGCTCAGACAACGCCGGCCAGTACGACGGTATCCGCGCCAGCCGCGCCATTGCCGACCTTTTTGAAAAACAGGACCGCACTCTGCAGTCATTAAGTAATTCCATTGCCACCTACTGGCTTGATACCTATATCCTGAACGGCGACCCGCAGTCTGAACCTACCGAAGAACACGTTACCTGGATCTGCGATGCCCTGGACCTGCTGACCGAAAATCTGGAAGGCGACACCGTGTTCACCCAAAACGACTGGGCTGAACTTCGCGATATGATTAACGAAGAAGCCGGGGACCTGGATCTGGACCTTCTGACCAGCCTGCTGGGACAGGTTATGGAGCACGGAGCCCTGTGATGACGCCCGATTCCGGTGCAGCCGAAAACGCAATCACAGGCGCACCGCTCACCAACCCGCAGCTCTACGAACACTGTACCCAGTGTCCCCGAAACTGCGGCGCAAACCGTACAGCCGGAGAATCTTCATTCTGTAACGAGCCTGCCGACATCAGAGCCGCCGTTGCCTGTCTGCACTTTGGCGAAGAACCGCCCATTACCGTAACCGGTGGCAGCGGCACCATCTTCATAACCGGCTGCAACCTGCGCTGCGCCTTCTGCCAGAACTACCAGATCAGCCAGTACGGCATGGGTGCCGCCCTTACCCCATCAGCATTTGCCGACTTGTGTCTTCAGTTGCAGACCGTTGGCGCAGAAAACATCAATATCGTCACTGGTAGCCACCACATTCCGGCTATTGCTCAAGGCCTCCGTCTGGCAAAAGACAAGGGCCTTACCATCCCCGTCTGCTGGAACTCATCGGCCTACGAGACCATTGAATCGCTTGAACTCTTAAAAGGACTGGTGGATATCTGGCTGCCAGACCTGAAAACCCTGAACCCCATGATTTCACAGAGCGTATTCAAGGCCCCCGATTACCCGCAGGTAGCCAAAAAAGCCATCCGCTGGATGATTCAGAACACGCCGGCCCGCTTTGTTGACGTACCAGTGAAAGACGCCACGCAGTCTTCCGAACCTCGGGAAAAAATGCTCTCCGGCGTCATTATCCGCCACCTGGTGCTGCCAGGCCGGCTTAACGACACCAAACTGGTTCTGGACTGGCTTAAACAGCATGCCGACCGCGCCGATGACCACTGTGCCTGCATCAGCCTTATGAGCCAGTACACTCCGGTAACCGTGGACGCCGCAAAACTGCAGGAAGCCGGCATTACCGTAAGCCAGGAAAAACTTGCAGCCCGGGAACAGTCATTAGCCAGCTTTAACAACCGGCTTCTGAACAAAACTGAATTCAACGACATTCAGAACCTGATTGCCGGCTACGACTTTCAGTACCTGTTCTACCAGGAACTGGAAGAAGACACGGAATGGCTTCCTGACTTTACCCGGCAGCAGCCCTTCAGCTATGCCCTGGCAAAACCCGTCTGGCACTGGAAATACGGCAATTTGTGACATCTACCGGCGTGCTGATGGCATGAAAAACCGCTCCTTACGTCGCTACAGATGAAGCCCTGGGTGGAAACTATCGAACAGGGCTTCAACAGTTTTTTCACGCCATCATCCCGCCTTCCGATGTCACAAATAACTCACGGCATATTGGATGAGGTTTTAACTTTCCCCTGCCCCTTCTCCCACACATAACAGCACAATTCTGAAAAATAGTTTTTATTTTCACGATATTTTCTCAGTTAACTAAATCGGTTTACCTGTGATATACTGAGTACCATGAACAAAACATTTGGTACCGCTATTCCCGTTTCAGCCCTCCGCACCAAAAACAGCGTGGGCTGCGGCGAATTTTCAGATCTTCCACTCTTTGCCCAGTTCTGCAAAAACGCAGGACTCACCCTTATACAGCTGCTGCCCGTTAACGATACCGGCACCGGCGACTCTCCCTACAGCGCCCTTTCAGCTTTTGCCCTGAACCCTATTTATATCAGTCTGGCATCCCTGCCGGAAATGGCAGACGCCCCTGCCGCCGTCAGAACAAAGCTGAAAAAACTGCAGAAAGCATGGGAAATCTTACCACGCTTTATCTATACCGATGTGCGGAACGAAAAACTGCTGCTTCTGCACCAGATCTTTGACGCCAGTAAAGACGTCATCCTTGCCGACAGTGAACTGGCAGCCTGGATTACCGAAAACCCATGGATTACCGATTACAGCGTTTTCATGGTGCTGAAAGACAAGCATCTGCAGGACAGCTGGAAAAACTGGGGAGAATACACCAAAGTATCCCGGTCTGATATTGAAGAGCGGTGGAACACACCGGAACTCCAGGCCGACCATATGTTCTATGCCTGGATGCAGTACCGGGCCGACCAGCAGTTTTTAGAAGCCCGTAAAGCCGTAACCGAACTGGGCATCAAACTGAAAGGCGACATGCCCATCATGATGAACGAAGACAGCCACGACGCCTGGGCTTATCCGGAATTCTTCAACCACAACCTGCGGGCAGGTGCCCCGGCAGACGGCACCAATCCTACCGGCCAGAACTGGGGATTCCCCACCTACAACTGGGAAAACCTGGCTGCCAGCAACTACAGCTGGTGGAAAGACCGGCTTGCCACCGCCAGCAAATACTACGACGTATACCGCATTGACCACGTGCTGGGATTTTTCCGTATCTGGGCCGTACCGGAAGGCGAATCAACGGCACTCCTTGGCCATACGGATCCTTACGAAGCCATTACCACAAAAGAACTGACGGCCCTGGGCTTTGACGAAAACCGGATCCGCTGGCTTTCTGAACCTCATATTCCTACCCGCTGTATTGAAGAAGTCAACAACAACGACTATCTGGGCTCTCACGGCTACCTGCATCTGCTGTGTGACCGCATCGGTGATGAAGAACTGTGGCTGTTCAAGAAAACGGTCCGCTCCGAATCCGACATTACCAACCGAGACGATATTCCTTGGCCCGTACGGCAGCGGCTGGCAGAAAAATGGCGCGACCGCATGCTCATCGTTATGGGAAAGAACAAGTTTTACCCGCTGTGGACTTACAGCACTACCACTGCCTGGCAGAGCCTTAATGACACTGAAAAAGAGTCAATTCAGGAGTTATTTGCAAAAAAACAGAAAAAAATGGACAGACTGTGGGAGAAACAGGCCCGCACTGTTCTGGGTGAACTGACCGGCAGCACTTCCATGTCCGCCTGCGCCGAAGACCTGGGAGCCGGTATCAGCTGCATGCCAAAAGTACTTTCTGACCTGAACATCCAGAGTCTCCGCGTGGTACGCTGGAACCGGGCCTGGGACCAGGAAGGACAGCCCTTCTACGCCTTTGAAGACTATCCGGAACAGAGCGTTACAACCTCCAGCGTTCACGACAGCACAACACTCCGCCAGTGGTGGCTTACGGAACCTGATGCCATCGACTTTGCCCAGACGTTCTGCCCCGAACTTGAAGATGACGCCAACCATACCTGGAATGCAGAAATTGCAGCCAGGATTCTGGCCATCATCAACACATCGGCATCCCGGTACATCATCCATCCCATTCAGGATCTGCTTACCCTGAACGATGTCTATGCAGCCGAAAATCCGGAAGACGAACGGGTGAACATTCCCGGCACCGTAACGGCCTTTAACTGGGCATACCGGCTGCCGGTACCGGTTGAAACGCTTTTGAAAGACAAATCTCTCACAAAAGCAGTGAAAAATGTAGTACAATAGTTATTGAAGTCATCTGATACCTATGGATACCAGTGTCATTCCGAACTTGATTCGGAATCCCTACACTTTTCATATAGCAGATGCTGAAACGAGTTCAGCATGACTGAACTTTTCAGTCCTCTATTACACACGCCCCATCCGTGGGGTGCTGAATTTCCTTCTTGAGGAGAACAGAATGGAATTTCATGTTTCACGAAAAATCCGTGATCTGTGCGATTTTGATAAATCGCTTTTTTCCTTTAACGGCAATATTATCTTTTCAGATTTTGCAGCAGTACGTCTGTTTGCTAAAAAAATAAATGACACCATGAACCCGGTTACTGATGGCGAAAAAATGCTGAAAGCCGGACAGCTGAACGCCATGGGTCTTATTGATGAAATCTTCCACTATGTCTGCAGCGAATACCGCAAGGCAAAAAATCCCCGCGTTTTTGAAAAACTGCTGACTTCCCTGAACAAGGATCTGGGAGAAAAAGCCATTGACCAGCTGCTTTTGGAATTTAATCAGGAATTTCCACCGGTAGCCGTATATCAGGGTGAACTGACAGAAGAAGAGTACCTTGCCGGCACAACCGATGGCATTCCGAACAAAGTTGCCACTCTGGAAGAGCTGATTCTGCTGCATCTTGCCAACGAAAACCCGGCATTTACCCCCTTTATGATTCTGTACAGTGACGAAACACTGGCCAAAAACAAAACCTACCTGACCAGCTGGGCTGCCATCCAGAAATTCTTTAAGACACAGCCATCATTCGGCCCCAACGACAATGACCTGATAACCATGCTTCGGGAGCCTGCCGTGTTCAGCCCCACCAGCATCAAAGGCCAGCTGGACTATATCCGGCAGAACTGGGCATCGTTCATGGAAGAATGGCTCCGCCGCCTGCTTTCCGGCATGGACATGATTGCCGAAGAAGAAAAACCGGGCTGGAGCGGAAACTTCTCAGGACCGCCACCAATGGATGCCTACAGCTACGACAGCCTGATGCAGGAATACGAACGCTTCAGTCCCGACCGGGAATGGATGCCCCGCGTTGTTCTTATGGCAAAAACCGTACTGGTTTGGCTTGATCAGTTAAGCAAGAAATACAAACGGACAATTCAGCGCCTGGACGAAATTCCGGATGAAGAACTTGATGCCCTGGCTCAGGCCGGCTTTACCGGACTGTGGCTCATTGGTCTTTGGGAACGCAGCTGGGGTTCAAAACGCATTAAGCAGAAGTGCGGTAACCCAGAAGCAGCAGCCAGCGCCTACTCACTCCATGACTATGACATTGCCCAGCAGCTTGGCGGCTGGGATGCCCTTGATAACCTGCGCCGCAGACTCTGGTACCGGGGAATCCGTCTGGCCAGTGACATGGTACCAAACCACACCGGTATGGATTCCAAGTGGGTTGTAGAACGGCCTGATTTGTTCGTACAGCGCCGTGACTGCCCCTATCCCCAGTACTCATTCAATGACGAAAACCTGTCTTTAGACCCGCGCATCAGCGTGTACCTTGAAGACCACTACTACAGTAAATCTGACTGTGCCGTTGTCTACAAACGCGTTGACAACGCCACCGGCGATACCCGCTACATCTACCACGGAAACGATGGTACCGGTATGGCCTGGAACGACACCGCCCAGATTGACTTTCTGAACCCAGAAGCCCGTGAAGCCGTAATCCAGGAAATTCTCCACGTTGCCCGGAACTTCCCCATTATCCGCTTTGATGCCGCCATGGTACTGGCGAAAAAACACATCCGCCGTCTGTGGTATCCGGAACCGGGACAGGGTGGTGACATTGCAACCCGCTCGGAATACGCCATCAGTCGGCAGGAATTTGAGGACCGTATTCCCAACGAATTCTGGCGCGAAGTTGTAGACCGCTGTGCCCAGGAAGTACCGGATACCCTGCTTCTGGCAGAGGCTTTCTGGATGATGGAAGGCTACTTTGTCCGCACTCTGGGTATGCACCGCGTGTACAACAGTGCCTTCATGAACATGCTGAAGCGTGAAGAAAACCAGAAGTACCGCGACACCGTAAAGAACACCATCGAGTTTGACCCGGAAGTTCTGAAACGCTTTGTAAACTTCATGAACAACCCGGATGAAGAAACCGCCGTTGCCCAGTTTGGCAAAGGTGACAAATACTTTGGTGTGTGTACCTTGATGGTAACCATGCCGGGTCTGCCCATGTTCGGCCACGGCCAGATTGAAGGCTTTGAAGAAAAGTACGGTATGGAATACACCAAGGCCTACAAAAACGAAGAACCTGACTATGGCTTAATTGAAGGCCATAAACACGATATCTTCCCGCTGATGAAGAAACGCTATCTGTTCAGCGGCATTGAAAACTTCTGTTTCTTTGATGTCTGGAACGAAGGTGTGGTAAACGAAAACGTATTTGCCTACAGTAACCGCTACGGCGATGAACGGGCCATCGTTTTCTACAACAACAAATACGAACCGGCCGCCGGCTGGATCAAGGAAAGCTGCCGGTTTGCCGTTAAAGACGCAGACGGCAACATCCACCAGGAAACCAGAAACCTGGCAGACGGGCTTGGGCTCAGCACCGAACCAGATACCTTCCTGATTTTCCAGGAACAGCACAGCGGCCTCTGGTACATCCGCGAAGTTGCAGAACTGAGAGAGCACGGTATGTTCACCATGCTGAACGGCTTCCAGTATCAGGTGCTGTGGAACATGACTGAAGTCCGCGATGACGCTACCGGCAAGTGGCGTACCCTGTGCACCAGCCTGAACGGAAAAGGTGTTAAGAACATTGACGTTGCCCTTAAGGAAATCTTCCTGAAGGAACTGTATGGTTCACTGGAAGCATTTGCTACTGAAGATCTGTTCAAAGCCGTAACGGCCGTTGCAGCAGGAAAAGAAAAAGACTCCGTTCTGAAAGCAGCGCTGAAAACTGCAAAAGAAGCCGGCATCACCTACTTTGATACCCTGGTTACGTTCATCAACGGTAACTATGGCGCTCAGAACATTCTGAAACCAGCAGCAGCTGATGCAGCAACAGCCGGAAAAAAAGCCGTTGCCGGTGCAAAAAAGGCCACCGCAAAGACAACACTTGCCGGCGGAACCAGTGAAGCCGCCTGGAAGAACTTTGAAAAACGCATCAGGCTTCTGGTAAGCCTGGCACAGAACAAAGCCGTTGCCAAAGACGCCACCAAAGCTCAGAAGTCGTTTGGCGCCACCATGGCAGAAATTCTTTCTGACAGCGACTATGCAGCTTCTCTTACAGCCTACCTGATGGCCGTAAGCGTACAGGATATTCTGGGCAAAAAGACTACGGCCCTTGATACCCAGAAGCTGATTACCCTGTGGCGCCTGGACCGGAAACTCCGCGACCTGCTGGTTGATCAGGGACACGATGAAACCAAGCTGTTCACTATTTTCCGGAGCCTTCGCGAAACGACCTGCATTGCTGACATGGGCGTAACAGCCGCCAGCTGGCAGAAAGACGCCGCAACCATTGTTGACTACCTGACCAAACACGAACTGGCATGGGAGCTTTTGGGGCTCAATACCTTCGGTGACACCGTCTGGTACAACAAGGAAAAGGCAGAAGTATCCTTTGCCAGCGCTCTGGTACTGTATACCCTGTGCGCCGCAAAACCGGTCCAGTATGAAAGTCTTGAAAAACTCCGCACGCTGATTGCAGAAGCAGCCGAAAAGTCTGAATACAAAGTGGCACTGCTGGTACAGAATGTACAGCCACCGGTAAAGAAAGCAACGGCTACTGCAAAGAAGCCGACCGCTGCTAAACCGACTGCGGAAAAGAAACCGGCAGCCAAAAAGCCAAAGGCAAAAAAGACCGATAAGTAAGCCGTAGGCAATACATAAAAAAAAAGGACGCTCTTCAACTCAAGAGCGTCCTTTTTCTTTACATATTCTTCAGCACCGCAAAGTACTCATCAACATACCGGGTCATGCAGTCTCCCTTGTAGGATCCTGCCTTAACCGCAGCCAGAACCACGTCTTTCAGCGTCTTCCAGCTGTCAGTCTCTTTTGTCGGTACAATGGGGAAAAACAGAACACCGGCTTTATCTGCAGCAGCATGATCTCCGGGAGCATCACCAACCATAATCACCTTGTCAGGATTATAGCCTTTACCCAGCATCAGTTTGATGCAGTCGTACTTGCTGCCCTGTTCCTGAGTCATAACTACATCGGTGTATTGCCAGATGCCGTTCTCGCTCCATTCATCTTCTACGGCTTTTGCATTGGCACTGGAAACAACAGCAATATCACAGAATTCCTTTGCTGCAGCAAAACATTCTGCAACGCCGGTAAAAGCCAGTTTTTTGCTCTGTGGCAGAGCAGCCACTGACCGGTTTACAGCCAGAGACCATTCCATAGCCAGTTTCAGACACTGGTCAGCAGAACCTGCTTCAGCGGTAAATGCTTCCAGACTTTTGTTTGAAAGTTCAGCCGTTTCTGCAACCCATTTTTCAAGCAGGCCGGTATCCATGGTCAGTACACCCTGTTCCTTTGCGTACTGCAGAATGGCAACCAGTCCTTTAAAACGGTTGATACCGCGGGTAAGGGAATACAGGTTGAGCCGGTTCCACTCCTTCAGGAGCATGTCCCGATGTTCTTCCAGCTTATATACTGCAGTAAAACAGGGTCCAAAACATTCCAGATGTTTTACGGTCATGCCGTCAATGGCACAACCGTCAGAGTCCACGCACAGAAGAAAATCTTTCATTTACAGTCCTCGTTACAGTCTGGTTTCCCAGCGGTCACAGAATACGGTTTCGTTGGCAGTTCCCTTGAACTCGCTCTTACCGGTTACCTTATCAATGGCAGCCTTGATATAGGTTGGAGTATCTCCATAGGCATTGATGAAGGTGTGAATCTGCGGAACATCAATCAGATGGGTAGTATAGTTCAAACTGATACCAACGGTAGGAACTTCTGTAACAAACCAGGGCATTTCGCTGGAATGACTGCAGCTGAACCGCAGACGGACAACGTTTTCCTGTGCATACCCCTTAATGTGAATGACAAAGAATACTACATCGTATTTATTGCGGAATTCTTCCATACTGCCGCATTCCATCATCTTCAGGAACAGGAATGGACCGGGACCTTCAGAAACTTCAAGATCATGGAAGTTAGGAGCAACATCAACGGTAAATCCTGCTTTTTCCAGTTCATCAATAACAATCTGTTTTACCGGGTCACCTTTATAGGCTTTGGTAGTAGGAGTAGACTGAATGAATACCAGGCGGGCACGTTTCTGTTTTTCAACGTTAATCGGCAGATTGTGCTGAGTATCCTTTACCAGGGTAATGGAAGCATCAGCGGCTTCTTTTGCCCATTTTTTATGTTCTGCACAGCCGACTACAGCGTCCTTTACTTCCGGACCACAGATGCGGTTTTTATGCAGATTCAGTTTTGCCTTTAAGCCAAGAATGCGGTGCAGGGCATCAGAAAGACGTTCTTCGGTAATCATACCCTTTTCATAACCGGCTTTCATGTAGTTAAAGTCTTCCTGGGTTTCGCTGGCAAACAGGAACATATCACAACCAGAAGCAATGGCCTTTGGAACGGCAACTTCACGTCTTTCCATACAGGCAATACCACCCATATGGCTGGCATCGGTAATGATGACACCGTTAAAGTTCAGGTCTTTGCGCAGCAGATCCTGCAGCAGTTCCGGAGACAGGGTGGCCGGCATGATTTCAGCATCGGTCATTCCAGGTCTGTAGTGGCGGCTTACGGCAGGAGCAGCAATATGACCAACCATAATGCTTTCAACGCCTTCTTCAATCATTGAGCGGTAAACTTCACCAAAGGAGTTTGTCCAGTCATCGTAGGAAAGGTCATTGCAACCAAGAACCAGATGCTGGTCACGTTCTTCTACACCGTCACCAGGGAAGTGTTTACAGCAGGCCGCCATGCCGGCTTCATGAAGTCCACGCATATAAGCTTTTGCATTATCAATAACGATGTTTTTGTCATTACTGAAGGCACGGGTATTAACAATGGTATTCCGCCAGTTCATGAAGATGTCGCTGACCGGATTGAACATCCAGTTTGCACCGATAGATACGGCTTCACGACCGGCAGCAAGACCGGTGTGGTAGGCAACATCAGTACCTTTCGAGGCACCGGCACCGGCAGCTGAACAGATGAAGGTACCTTCCGGCAGACAACCGTCACCACCGTTATCACAGTTAGCAGCAATAAGCAACGGAATCTTTGAATGAGACTGATAATCTGAGTTCTGTTTGTATACAGCTTCTTTATTTCCACCCTGCCAGCGAAGTCCACCCTGATGATACGAATCAAGGGTCTTATTGATTACTTCAGGGTCAGTACTGGTGCGCATAAGCACAAAAAGCTGTCCGATTTTTTCATCAAGAGTCATATTGCTGATAGTTTCTTCTACCCAGGCAATCTGATCTTTATCAAGGTTAAATGGTTTTTGTGATAAATCTACCATAAAGACACTCCTTTAAAGCTTCCGCATTTTAGTAATGCTATCGCTAAGGTAGTGTACCACTGAACGAGAAAAAGGGTGAAAAATATTTTACTAAACTATGACAAATTTTAGTCTAAGCAACCAGAAAGGCACAAGGATCACTTAAAACTGCACCAGCGACAGCATGGCAAGAATTGCAGCAGCACTGGCACTGATTCTGTTAACACCTGACTGTGGATCAAACAGTCCGGAAAGATGTTCAGGCGTTTTTGGTTCTTCTCCGCACCATTTTCGCACCTGTCCGGCACTGAGTGACGGGTGTTTCTTTGCTAGAAGAACTACTGTTCCATCATCCTGGCCCACAATATCCTGACGTTTCTGACTGGCAGCATAGGCAGCTGCAGTTTCAGGATCCATCAGATAGTGATAGCGCATAAAGGCATCCTTGCAGGCACGCTCCTTATCTTCTTCTGAAACAGCAGCTGGATACACTAAAGCCCTAAGTACCTGGGGACTTACCGAGAATACCTGCTCCAGACGTTCAAGACTGCTTGGATTTGCAGGATCTGCTTCACCACGCTTATACAGTGGAACAACACTATCAAGAACACTGGCTTTACCCAAAGTATCTACAACAAGAGAATCGGTGCTGTTTGCAACAAATCCAGTAAGTGGCAGCCCGAATTTCCAACCATACAGACCTGCAACCAGATTGCTGTAATTGCCGCTGAAACCGCTGTAATAAATATCACCGTAGACTTTTGTCTTCAGTCGGCTGAATGCATACGCATAACAGAATGTCAGAGGTACCAGGCGGGCAATATTCACAGTATTTGCAAGGGTCAGGTTATATTTTTGGACTACGCGGAAATCTTTATAAATTTCCCGGATAACGTCAAAACATTCTGCCGTTGTTCCATCAACCTCAACCGGCAGGACATTTCCACCATTCTCAATCAAATCTTCAGCTGTAAAACCACGGGCTTTACAGCCATCAGAAAACAGCAGTACTGCCTTAAGGTGCTTCTTACCTCGGAAAGCAGAAACAATGCTGGCTCCGGTTTCGCCATTGGTTACCGCCAGTACCGTTGCGTTGGTTTCCTGCATGATGCATACATGTTCCAGACAGGAAGCAAAATAAGAAATACCAAAATCCTTTATGTTGCCCGTTGGTCCATGGAACAGTTCAAGCACAAATAAACCATCATCAAGCTGCTTTAACTCAGGCGAAAAGGGGAATGCCCGTGTTGCAATGGCTTCACTGATGATTGGGCTGAACTCTTCTTTAATGAGTCCCGAAGTCAAAGAGCCGGCAATAGATTGAAAACTTGTTTTATCATTCATGTACAAGAGCCAACTGCGAAGGTTTTCTTCAAAAGCAGGGACATACAACCCGCCATCAGATGGCAGAGGATTGAGGATGGCTTCAGCAAAAGAAACGGTTTTCTGTGCATCTGGTGCACACCGGGTACTAATGAACTTCATTACCTGTAAGGATACAAAGTCTGAGATGAAAACACAAGAAAACTTCTATGGTAATAAGGAAAATATCTCTGTAGGTTCATGACAGAGTATCAGAGCACCATGCTGACGAAGAAACGATTCATCACGAAATCCCCAGGTAACACTGATACAGGGCAAACCGGCATTCTGAGCCGTCAGAATATCCTGATCGCTGTCACCGATATAGACAGCTTCTGAGGGATGAGAACCAAGTTCTTTCAACACCAGAAATACACCGGCAGGATCAGGTTTTTTGGGAATACCATGAGCCATGTCTTCGCCCCGGGCAACCTGAATCAAATCTCCAAAATAGTGGGCACACAGCTTTTTTACCATTGCATCATGCTTGTTGGAAACTACTGCCAGCCGGATTCCCTGTTTCCGGCAGACGGTAAGGAACTCCATAATACCATCATACGGTGCCGTAGCATCCTGTCCGTGTGTACCGTAATACTCTTTGAAATCCGCAAGAACCTGCTGTATCAATTCTTCTGATGGTTCAATACCATCAGCACGCAATGCCCGCAGCACCAGATTCTTAACCCCATCCCCTACAAAACCCCGCACTGCTTCCCGCGAATGGGGAATGAATCCATGAACCTGCAGGGCATGGTTTACTCCCGCCGTTAAGTCATCAAGAGTATCAAGAATAGTGCCGTCAAGATCCAGAATTATTGTCTGAGTGTTCATGTTTATACGTCTCACCACTGAACCACAGCAGATACCCCATTTAGTGCCGGTTGAATCTTCCAGTCAAAAAGATCACAAACTGCAGGAACAGAAAGCCCCCACAAGGTACCCAGAAGTGCTCCGGCTGCTACATCAGAAAAATAGTGGTTTCCACTTGCTACACGAAGGGCTGCTACGCTGGCAGCTCCAACATACAAAGCCGAACCTGCAAGCCACTTACAGCGGGATTCAGGAAATAATGTGCAGAACCGCCAGATTCCATACCCTGCAGCTGCAAAGCTAACTGTTGTATGGCCACTGGGGAAACTGTCGTACCATTCCTTTTTTTCATTTTCGGGGTACCCTGGGAAACTCAGATAAGGACGTGCTCTGTCAATGGAATGTTTCAAAAGTTCTTTTGTCATCCAGGCTCCACCTGCAGCTGCAGCGTATTCCAATCCCAGCTGTACCATGGTACCAGTCTGGCCATTTTTGAGTGCAGGAATGGCCAGAAGACCGGGAGAAGCAATAATCAAAACTGTTTCTACTGTTGAAACGGTGCTTAACGGTTTGTTGTAGGGCTTTGCCAACAAAGAATCCAGATTCTTATGATCACTCTGTGCGTTGACTGCTCCCGAAAAACTAACAGCCAGCAGACACACTGCAATCAATTTCAGAACCTTCTTTCTATTCAACATAAATACCACGTTTACCCGTCATATGCTCTATAGAAATTTCTACAACTGCAAGGCCATTCCATTCCCGCACAATTTCTTCTTCAATCTGTTCAGTGTTATCACTGAATTTGTGGGCAAAAGCTCTGATTACATCAAGTTTTTCATTATCACTATCAATAAGCTGTGCCTTTCCGAACAGGATGACGCTTTTATACGACGTTGCAAGCCGCGGAACATCAATGTCATCTGCGTCAATGACACACACCGAAACTTTCGGGTTTTTCGTCAGTGCATCAATTTTGTGGCCCACTGTTGCCCCGTGAAAATACACCATTCCATCCTGATACAGATAATTTACCGGAACGCCATAGGGATAGCCGTCATCACCAATCATGCTGACAACAGCTGTCTTTCCCCGCAACAATATCTCCTGACACTCTTTCTCAGAAAGAGCCTGTTTTTTTCTACGCATTTCTCTGAACATACATTCACTATACCCTAAGCCATATCAAAGTGCTATAATTTCAGCATGAATATTACTGTTATCTACGGCGGCAAATCCGGCGAACACGAAGTTTCCCAGGTTTCAGCTGCTTCTGTTGCACGCAACATCGACACCAAAAAACACACCATTACCTTAATCAGCATTTCCAAAGACGGAACATGGTTCCTGCAGCCAGATTCCGAACTTGCACGCATACAGACCGACAAAGACGCATATCTTACCGATGAACCAAGCGGAACCGGCATCACAGTCATTCCAGCAGGCGGAAAGGAACGGGGGCTTTGTGCTGTTTTGGCCGATGGCTCACTGAAAGCCATTCCTACCGATGTGGTTCTGAATGTAACCCACGGCACCTATGGCGAAGATGGTCTCATGCAGGGGCTTCTAGAAATGGCAGACCTGCCTTACTGGGGCTGCGATGTTACTGCCAGCAGCATCAGCATGGATAAGGAAAAGACAAAAGTAGTATGGCAGGCCGCAGGTCTCCCTGTAGTGCCATGGGTTACCCTCCGGAAACACGATGATGATGCAAACAAGGCAGCCATAGCACAGGCCGAAAAGGAATTCGGCTATCCCTTATTTGTAAAACCATGCAAAGCAGGAAGTTCCGTTGGCGCAAGCCTTGCCCACACTCCTGAAGAACTGAAGTCCTCTGTGGAAGAGGCATTCCGCTGGGATACGAAAATTCTGGTGGAACAGTGCATTAATGCCCGTGAAATCGAGTGTTCCGTTACCGGTTACGGCGAATCTCCCATTACCGCCTATGCTGTTGGAGAAATTTCCACCACCGGCGACCACGAGTTCTACGACTACGAAGCTAAATATATTGATCCCGATGGAGCAAAACTGAAGATTCCTGCTGATCTGACTGATGAAGAGGCTGCAGAAATCAGAAAAACTGCCGTTCGTGCCTTTAAGGTACTTGATGGCAGCGGTTTTTCGCGTATCGATTTCTTTAAGGAAAAGACCACCGGTCAGGTATGGCTTAATGAGCTGAACACTATCCCAGGCTTTACCAGCATCAGTATGTTCCCAAAACTGTGCGAAGCAGCCGGTACGCCCTATGCCCAGGTTATTGAACTGCTGATTCAGCAGGCCCTGGACCGCTTTGCCGACATGCGATCTCTGGCCACCAGCCGTTAAACAAGGATTACCATATGCCACACTCATATTCATCAGATTGCCCCTTCTCATCCCTTGCCGATATCAAAGGAAAAAAAGTTACCATCATGGGACTGGGACTCAACGGCGGTGGAGAAGCTACCGTCCGCTTTTTTGCCCGCTACGGAGCCATCATCACCGTTACGGACATGAAAACTGAAAATGATCTGTGGCCGACCTTGGAATCACTGCGCTCAGACCCGGTGTGCAATGCTGCCATAGAAGACGGCCGCATCCGGTTTGTTTTGGGCATGCACGACATAGCCGACTTTGAAAACGCCGACGTAGTCATCAAAAACCCGGGCGTTAAGTACGACGGCAACAAATATCTCGCTGCCGCCCGTGCCATAGAAACCGATATTTCACTGTTTCTGCGCTTTACCAAAGCCCCCATTATTGCCGTAACCGGCAGCAAGGGTAAGTCTTCTACTGTAAGTGCCATCCACTACGGGCTGAACCACACCGGTTTTAAAAGCTTTCTGGGCGGCAACATTACCGTAAGCCCCCTGACCTTTCTGGAAGAAACTACCGAAGACACGCCGGTGGTACTGGAACTTTCCAGCTGGCAGCTCTCAGACCTAAGGGGACGCGGCGTTCTGAAGCCAAAAATCAGTCTGATAACCAAAATCGTGCCGGACCACCAGAACTGGTACGGCAATATGGAAAGCTACGTTGCCGATAAAAAACTGATTTATGCAGACCAGAGTCCTGACCAGTACACACTGTGCACCAGCGATGATGACTGGGGCCGCACCTTTGCGTCAGAAACAAAAGGTACTGTTGTATGGTACAGCGCCAATGACCTTCATATAGAAGAAACTGCTGTTCCCGGCTTTCACATGAAGCAGAATATTTCCAACGCTGTTCTGGTTCTGGGTCTGATGGGTGTGCCTGAAGACAAAGCCCGCGCCGTTATGGCACAGTTTCCCGGCATTGAACACCGGCTGGAATATTTCCACAGTTATGGCTCTGTGCCGGTATACAACGACAGCGCTGCCACCGTGCCGGAAGCCGTGCTTGAAGCAGTGCGCGCCTTTGAAGGTAAACGGGTGATTCTCTTAACTGGCGGGACGCACAAAGGCTTAACCTATGAAAAAGCAGCCGAAGCCTGCCGCCTTGCAGAAAAATGCCTGCTTCTTGCCGGCAGCGCCACTGATCAGCTGAATGGGCTTCTGTACCTGCAGAATGTTCCAACCTGCGGCACCTACCAGAATCTGCAGGACCTGTTGAACGCTGCCAAAGACATTGTTGATAACTATGTTTCTGAAGAAGAGCTTCAGAACACGGTCATCGTATTCTCACCCGGAGCCACCAGCTTCGGTATGTTCAAGAATGAATTCGACCGGGGCAACCAGTTCAAAGCCGCCGTCCGCCAGATTCTGAAATAAGACGGATTACTCGTAATGTCCTTTACAGGAAACAACTTCGATGACGCCATTGGATACCCGATATACCAGGCGATGCACTTCATCGATACGGCGACTGTAAAGGCCAGTCAGATTTCCTTTTAAGGGCTCAGGTTTTCCTAAACCGGCAGATTCTCCATCTCGCTCAACACTTTTCAGCAAGTCGTTTATTTTCTTCAATAATTTCCGGTCTTGAAGCTGCCAGTAAAGATAATCTTCCCACGCTTTATCAAACCAGATCTTATTCATTCATCAACCTCAATAATATCGTGCTGTACGCCCTTTCCCTCGTTCAGAGCTTTCAATCCTTCTTCCAGGAATTTCATATTTGATTCTGAATAGAACGGATCCATATCTACCGTAAACGGCATCCCCTGTTCGCGGACAAACCGTTTGGCAAAAATCGTAAATGCGGTTGATAAATTCATGCCGATCTCATCACAGATGAATTCCATATTTTTCTTCAGTTCGGCATCCATTCTAAAGTTTACCATTGTTGCAGCCATACACATCTCCTATACAGCCTCCGCGGCAGCGGTCGCACAGGGATGTGCGATATCGCAGCTTGCGAAGCAAGATGCAGGTGAAAAAATACACGGATGTATTTTTCACGCATCCCTTTACTAATTTCTATATACAATATATGTCAGTTTCATTACATAGTAAAGCATTTTATTATCCGCTGCCGTCCGCCAGATTCTTAAATAAGACGGAGGAAACTCCGTAGTTTTGCCCCACAAAACTACTCGCATAAATATACATTTTCATGCTATAGTTCTACGTATTTCGCAGATGATTGCAGATAGTGATATCAGCAGCGGTTACCGTCTACGGCCCGAATACGGAATACAATCAATTGCATAGAGAGGCTTCTCATGAACGTTGTAGTAATCGGTGCCCAGAGGGGGGATGAAGGAAAAGGCAAGATTGTAGACTATCTTGCTGATGATGCTAAATATGTTGTCCGCTATTCTGGCGGCGCAAATGCAGGTCACACCATCGTTGTAGGTGACCAGCAGTATGCTCTTCACCTGGTTCCATCCGGAATTATCTATCCTGAAAAAACCGTATACCTTGGTATGGGTATGGTTATTGACCCCGAAGCTCTCTTTGCAGAACTGGCCATGCTGAAAGAACGTGGCGTTAACTGGGAAGGCCGTGTATTCATTTCAGACCGCGCCCACATCGTACTTCCACGCTACCGCCAGATGGACAAAGAACGTGATGCAGCACGTAAACGGCCAATCGGTACCACCGGACGCGGTATCGGAACTACCTATTCAATGAAATCTGAACGCGACGGTATCCGTCTTGCTGACCTTGACTGGGAAGAAAAAATGGCAGATCTGGAACCGGAAGACATCGAGTTCCTGAACAAATACAAAGACCAGCTTATCGCCATGCGCGTTAACCTGACCGCAGAAATGTGGAAACACCGCAAGGACAATGTACTGATGGAAGGCGCACAGGGAGCCCTTCTTGATCTTGATACCGGCACCTACCCCTACGTTTCATCAGGTATGTCTTCTGCAGCCGGCGCCGCTACCGGTAGTGGTCTTGGACCACGGGCCATCGGTAAAGTTCTTGGTGTTTTCAAGGCTTACTCAACCCGCGTTGGTAACGGTCCAATGCCTACCGAATTTGATGAAGACACCCAGAGCGAACTGTACCAGTACGTACGCGATACCGGCCGCGAATACGGTGTAACCACCGGACGTCCACGCCGCTGCGGTTACCTTGACCTGGTAGCCCTGCGCTACGCCTGTCAGACAAACTCCATTGATGAACTGGTTCTGACCCACCTGGACATTTACGATACCCTGGATGAAATTGAAGCCTGTGTTGCCTACGAAATCGACGGCAAAGAAGTTACTGACTTCCCTGCTTCCATTGAAGCCATGAACAAGGCAAAACCGGTTCTGAAAAAGTTCAAGGGATGGAAACAGTCTCTTAAAGACTGCCGCACCTTTGAAAGCATGCCGGAAAAAGCACGGGAATACGTTGAATTCATTGAACAGTACACCGAAACCCACGTTGGTATCATCAGCGTAGGGTATGAACGTTCACAGACTTTCAACCGCTGCGAAATCTGGAAGTAACAGCTGACTGGATCCCGAAACAAGTTCGGGATGACCGTCATGCTAACGGCCGTCATGCTAACGGCCGTCATGCTGAACTTGTTTCAGCATCTGAAAACTCTGCCGCCTGGCAGAGTTTTTTTTATTCTCCTCCCCCGTTTTCGCTAATTTTTTGTTATAATCGCTCTCTTATTTTCGGTTTGGTGCAATTATTTCGGTTACAACCGATTTCTCAGTTGCCGATACCGCTCAGTTAAAAGTAAAATACTGTAAATCTATTTCGGGCTATACACCCGAATCATAGTGGAGGATCTATGAAAAAATTTGCACTTGTTGTACTTGCTGTACTGATGGCTTGTTCCATGGTATTTGCAGGTGGTTCAAAAGAAGCTGCAGGTTCTGCAACCGTATCAATCGGACAGGCTTATGCTGCTGCTCACGGAACAAAATGTTTCACCGTAGCAACTGTTGTTGTATCTGGTGATGTAATCGTTGACTCTTATATCGACGACTTCCAGTTTACTGCTCCAGCAGCTAACGTAACCCCAGTTCCAAACACTGATGGTGAATTCGGAACCGGTGCTGCTGCAGGACAGGTTCTTATTTCTAAACGTGTAAACAACTCATTCTACTCAGCTAACATGGCTTCTCATGCTGGTGCTACTGTGGAAATTGCTGCAAACTTTGACGCTGTCCAGAACTACGTAAAAGGCAAGAAAATTGCTGATGTAGAAAAACTGAGTGGTGCTGACAACTCACTGGATGTTGTATCAGGATGTACTCTGGTTGACCTGAACGGTTACCTGAAAGCTATCGTAGCTGCAGCAAAAGCTGCTCAGGCTAATCCTGCTACTCCAGTAGCTAACACTTCTTCTATCGCACTGAAAGCTGGTTACGGTGCTGCTCACGGTGATAAAGGATTCACCATGGGTGCTGTAGCAACTGACGGAACCAAAATCTATGCTGCATGGCTGGATGAATTCCAGTTCATGGGAACCAACACCATTGGTGTTCCAAACAGTGACAAAGACTTTGGTGCCGGATATGCTGAAGGCAAAAAACTGGTTTCAAAACGTGTAGACACTGCAGTTTACAGTGAAAACATGGCATCACATGGTGGTGCTACCGTTGCTATCGACAAGAACTACGATGCTATCCAGAACTACATGGCTGGAAAAACTGTTGCAGATCTTGAAAAACTGTCAAAAGCAGATAACGCTGTTGACGTAGTAAGTGGTGCAACCCTTTCTTCAACCGGTGACTACATCGGTTTCCTGTGCTCACTGGCAAAATAAGCTGAGTACAGCGCACTAAAAAATGGACCCGATTGGGTCCATTTTTTTTTACTTCAATCAGCTGACATGGACACCAGAAAATCCCGATAGTTAACCGAACAGACATGATTGTACAATGCACGTCTTGACCCCTCAATGCGATATTTGCTAAAATCTGTCAATTACACGTAAGAAAACGAGGTATTTTCATGGCTTATTATTTCGAAGAACCCTCTCACACCTTTGGTGAGTATCTTCTTGTACCTGGGTACACTTCTGCAGAATGTATTCCAGCCTCTGTCAGCCTTAAAACTCCAGTAGTTCGCTTTAAGAAAGGCGAAGAACCAGCTTTAACCATGAACATTCCTCTGGTTTCAGCTGTAATGCAGTCAGTATCTGATGACAAAATGGCTATTGCCCTGGCAAAAGAAGGTGGTATTTCCTTCATTTACGGCAGCCAGACCATTGAAAACCAGGCAGCCATGGTAGCCCGTGTAAAAGGCTACAAAGCAGGTTTCGTTATTTCTGATTCCAATGTAAAACCTGATTCTCCACTGCAGGCAGTTGTTGATCTTAAAGAAAAAACCGGACATTCCACCATCGCTGTTACTGATGACGGAACCAACCACGGTAAACTGATGGGTATCATCACCGGACGCGATTTCCGCATCGGACATGCTGACATGAATGCTCCTGTTTCTCAGTACATGACCAAATTCGAAGACCTGGTTACCGGTAAAGACGGTATCAGCCTTTCTGAAGCAAATGAACTGATTTGGGAACATAAACTGAATGCTCTTCCTATCATCGACGAAAACAACCGCTTGAAATCAATGGTATTCCGCAAGGACTACGCATCTCATCAGGAACATCCTCTTGAACTGCTGGACGAAAACCGCCGTTACATCGTTGGTGCCGGTATCAATACCCGTGACTACATGGAACGTGTTCCTGCCCTGCTGGAAGCTGGTGTTGACGTAATGACACTGGACTCATCAGAAGGATTTACCGAATGGCAACGCCGTGCACTGCACGATATTCACGAAAAATGGCCAAACGCTAAAGTAGGGGCTGGAAACGTTGTAGACCGCGAAGGTTTCATGTTCCTGGCAGAAGCTGGAGCAGACTTTGTTAAAATCGGTATCGGCGGTGGCTCAATCTGTATTACCCGCGAACAGAAAGGTATCGGCCGTGGACAGGCTACTGCTACCATCGAAGTAGCAAAAGCCCGCGATGAATACTACGCAAAAACCGGTATTTACGTTCCAATCTGTTCAGATGGCGGTATCGTACATGATTACCACATGACTCTGGCTCTTGCCATGGGTGCAGACTTCTGTATGCTGGGACGCTACTTTGCCCGCTTTGATGAATCTCCTACCAACAAACTGATGGTAAACGGTACCTACGTAAAAGAATACTGGGGTGAAGGTTCCAACCGTGCACGTAACTGGCAGCGCTACGATATGGGTGGATCAAGCAAGCTGAGTTTTGAAGAAGGTGTAGACAGCTACGTTCCGTATGCAGGTTCGCTCCACGACAACGTACAGATGTCCATGAGTAAAGTTCGCCACACCATGTGTAACTGTGGTGCTCTGACCATTCCTGAACTGCAGGAAAAAGCAAAAATCACTCTGGTTTCTGCTACTACAATCAGCGAAGGTTCTGCTCACGACGTTGTTGTTCGTAACACATCAGTTCAGTCGTAATTGACTGTATAAGACAAAGGGTCTTGCGTTTGCAGGACCCTTTGTTGTTTTAAATGATAAGATCCTGAGTCAAGCTCAGGATGACATTTTTTTAGCTCAGGATGAAATTTCTAAGCTTGGAATGACATTTTTTAAGTTCAGAATGGCATTTTTCAGGCTCAGGATGACATTTCTTAAGCTTGGGATGACAAGGCGTTTTTTTCATTCTTCGGAGGTCAGTTTATAGGTGTACCCGCGAAGATGATTTTTTATTGTTATCTGATTTGATTCCA
>JAZLJW010000143.1:0-97958 GCA_045597345.1 Treponemataceae bacterium | reverse complement strand
AGGCGAAGTTAACGGGTTTACTGGTCTTCTTGGATCTGGACGTAGTGAATGCGTACGTACCGTATTTGGTGCTGACCGTGTAATTGGCGGTAAGGTAAAAATCAACGGTAAGGAAGTATCAATCAAAAAACCTATTGATGCAATGAAAAATGGTATCGGATATCTTGCTGAAGACCGCAAGCGTGATGGTATCATCGGTGACCTTTCAGTACGTGAGAACATCATTCTGGCTCTGCAAGTATTAAAAGGACCGTTTAAGCCTATTTCCCGGGCTCAAGCTGAAGCATTTGCAGATGAATATATCAAACTGCTTGAAATTAAAACTGCATCCCGCGAAACCCCTATTAAAGCACTTTCTGGTGGTAACCAGCAGAAAGTTATTCTCGGACGCTGGCTGCTGTCTAATCCACAGTATCTGATACTTGATGAACCAACCCGTGGTATCGATATTGGTACAAAACTGGAAATTCAGGAACTGGTACTGAAACTTGCTGCAGAAGGAAAAAGTGTTTCATTTATTTCTTCAGAAATTGACGAGATGCTGAGAACCTGTTCCCGCCTTACAGTTATGCGTGATCTGAAAGTTGTCGGTGAATTGACCGGAGAAGAACTTACTCAGAAACACATTATGACTACTATCGCGGGAGGAGATAAATAACATGGATGTAACAAAAATCAAAAAGGGACTGTTAACACTGGTGCGAAGCCAGATTTTCATTCCTCTTGCTGCCTTAACTTTTTTAATTATTTTTAACCTGATTGGTGACCCGACTTTTTTCAGAGTAGTTTTAAAACAGAGTAACTCTGGACAGATGGTTCTTTCTGGAAATCTGATTACTATTCTTGATAATGCCAGTGAACTTGTCATTCTGGCTATTGGTATGACATTAGTTACTGCTGCTTCAGGAGGACAGGATATTTCAGTAGGTGCTACTATTGCAATTGCTGGTTCTATTGTTCTGCGTGTACTGTGTGGAAATGCAGGACTTACTCCAGAAGTAATGCAGCATTCAATTCTACTGGCTTTCTGTATTGCAGCTCTTGCTACCATGGCTTTTGGTGCATTTAATGGTGTTCTTGTAGCGTATTTCAAGATTCAGCCGATGGTTGCGACACTTATTATGTTTACTGCAGGACGTTCAATTGCAGCCTGGGTAAACCATAATGAACTTCCGGTAATTTATGATGGCCGTTTTGGTTATATCGGAAACTTCCTTCCTGGATGTCCGGTTCCAACACCTATCTTTATTGCATTGCTCTGTATGTTGGTTGCATGGCTTGCGCTGAAGTTTACTACCATTGGTTTGTATTCTCAGTCAGTAGGTATTAACAGTGAATCTTCAAGACTTAATGGTATTAATCCGGAAATGGTTAAATTCTTAACCTATGTAATTATGGGATTTTGTGTTGCAATTGCCGGACTTATTAAAGTAAGCCGTATTTCAACCATTAACTATTCTGTAATTGCAAAGGATATTGAAATGGATGCCATTTTGGCTGTAGCTCTTGGTGGAAATGCATTAAGTGGCGGAAAGTTTAATATGTGGGGATCTATACTTGGTGCCTATGTAATTCAGTTCTTAACTACTACCCTCTTCAAATATGAAGTACCGTCCACTGCACTCCCCGCTTATAAAGCAGTTGTAGTAATTATCCTTGTTGTTATTTCTTCTCCAACTGTACGGAATTATTTCAATAAACTGTCAAAAAACAGATCAAAAAAGGCAGGTAAATAATTATGAAAGATAAGACACTCAGTTCAAAAAAGAAAGTCGGTCTTAATGACACAAACCTGCTGCTTATGATTACTGTTTGTGTTTTTTTCGCCATGTATATTCTGGCAATCGTTATACTGGGATCAGGATTTCGTAAACCTCAGCAGTTTTTTAACATTCTGAACGAAAATGCAGCTCTGATTATCCTGTCATGTTCGTTAAGTCTGGTTATGATAACTGGTGGTATTGATATTAGTGTTGGTACTATGACTGCTCTGGTATGTATGAGTTGCGCTGTTCATCTGGATATGAAAGGTGGTTCAGTTATAGGTGCCATTGGTATTGCACTGATGATTGGTGTACTTTTTGGTGCTGTTCAAGGCTATCTTGTAGCAGTTCTTGATATACAGCCATTTATCGTAACTTTAGCGGGTATGTTCTTTGCTAAAGGTATGACCACTATCGTTAACGCAACACAGTTTAATGTAAAGCATGCTGGTTTCCAGGCATTGAAAAACTTACGTATTTATATTCCGGGAATGGGATCATATACCAAAAAGGGTGTGTATATTCCTGCTTATGTAGAACCTGGAGTAATTGTTGCTTTAGTTATTGTTTTAGTGCTTTTTGTTGTTCTCAGATGGACTAAACTTGGACGTAGTTTCTATGCAGTAGGTGGAAATAAACAGAGTGCAAATATGCTTGGTATTAATGTACGCCGTACAAAGTTCCTGGCACATTTCATTTGTAGTGTTATTGCCAGTATTGGTGGATTTGTTTACTTCATGCATGTAGGTTCTGCAGCACCTTCTCATGCCGCAGGAGCTGAAATGAACGCAATCGCATCATCCATTATTGGTGGAACCATGTTGACCGGTGGTGTTGGTAACATTGTAGGTACATTCTTTGGTGTATTGTCTCTTGCAACGATCAAGAATATTGTTTCTTCATTAGGTCTTGATGATGCATGGTGGACAAATATCACTGTAGCTATGATGATTTGTATCTTCCTTGTAGTACAGAGTGTTGTACTTTCACGGAAAAACAAAGCCTCTAAAGCCTAAAAGAATTGTTGATGATTATTCTGCAATTGTCTGGAGTGCAACAGGCGATTGCTGAATTATACAAAAAGGAAAGCTCCATTAATAAAGTGCAATATTAAAAGAGGTTTTCCTTCATTTTTGTGTTAGACCGCCATAGGTATAATTCAAAAAGGTTTTCTCCTCCTTGAGGTCGCTTAAGTGTTACTTAGGCGACCTTTTCATTTAGGGTTTATTACGAAACCTTAAACACGGCTGAGTCAAAGCCTTAAGATAGCCGAAGGCGTACGTGCCTTGACCAAACGTATTTACCTTAATGTGTCTTGTTTTCGATACAGTTAGTTCGATAATCCCGGGGGGTAAATCCTGTTGCTTTTTTAAAGATATAACTAAAGTAATGTGGGTCGTTGAATCCTATTTCGTATGCTATATCCGAAGATTTTTTTTGGGTATTAGCCAACAGAATTTTTGCTTTTTCAACCCTTACAGAAGTTAAATACTCTATAAATGTGATGCCACATTCCTGAGAAAAAATAGTGCTGAAGTGATTTGGGCTGAAGTGCACTTCCTCAGCAACAGAATGAAGACAAATATCGGGATTAGCATAATTATCATCAATATACTTTTTTGAGCGGATAATTACATCATTATACTTACCCTGAAGATGGGAATCCCGGTAGGTTATAACTGTTTTCAGTACAAGACATATTTTTTCTGAAAAAGTGGAGCGGTTTTCTACAGCCTGAGCAACAAATGTATGACTAAGAACCTCTGGCATAACATCTTTAATATTACCGTCTGCTTCTTCAATTAGTTTTGAAGCAGCCATAATTACATCGATAAAAAGATAGGAAGCCATAACACTAAACTGAAAAGTATCTTCCCCTAATAACGTTAAATACTGTTCAATAATGTCATCAAGTTCATTTATAGTTGCGTATCGTATTCTATCCATCAATGGATCAGTTTGAATAACTTCAAAAGAGTTATCTGAACTCTTTTTTATATCCTGTAACCCAATGATACGACTTTTTGAGTAATCAGTACAAAATCCTAAAATTTGATTGGCATCTTGATATGATTTGGTGATAAGTGCTGTGCGATCTACGGTAGAACCGATGGTTGTTGTCACCGTGCAACTGGTGTTTTTAGAGATGGCATGCTGTATAGCATCGGCAAAAGAATATGCCAGTTCTTCTATGACTTCGATTTGCGACCCTTTTATGATGGAAATGTAAGAAAAAGGTGATAAAAAAAAGCTGACGATATCAGAATTATTGGCAGAAGTCGAAAGCAGACATGATTTTGCGGTTATCAAGTCATTAATAGAATTGGTATCACTGTGAAGCTCAGAAATAATAACCAGATAATAGCGTGATAATAATGAAATGGATAATTCAGATGCTTTCTCAATGGCATCTGAACTGTTTAAGGCACCAAGTATAAGGTCTGAAAGAAATTTTTCCCGGATTAAATTCGAAGAAGCTTCAATTTCATTTTTCAGTCTGGTTATATTTGACAATTCCTTTTTTTGGTTGTCCAATAACTCAGCAATTTTATTCATACTGGTAAGAAGGTCATCAGAGGTAAAAGGTTTAAGGATATAGTCTTCAACACCGATGGAAATTGCTTTTTTAGCATAGTCAAATTCATCATGGCCGGAAAGAATGATAATGCGAATCCATGGTTGCATTTTTTTGACTGTTTTAGCTAATTCAAGACCATCCATAAAAGGCATTTTAATGTCAGTAATGAGAATATCAGGTTTAATATCCTGAATCATCGATAATGCAAGCTCACCGTCTGATGCTTCACCAGCAAATGTAAAGGGAAGATTATCCCAGTCAATTTTGCTGCGGATACCTTCGCGGACAATAACTTCATCATCAACAATAAATACACTGTACATCACGTTTCTCCGTAAGATTACATCTCTTTAAGGGGAATGGTAAATGAAACTTTTGAGCCTTTACGGAACTCACTTTCAATGGAAAGTGTTACCGACGTATCATAATATAAAGTCAATCTTTTATTAACATTATAGAGACCATAAGTTGCAGAAAGAGTTTCATTGTCTTCGGTTTTACTCAATTCTTCAAGAACCTGCTGTAGCCGTTCTGGTGTAAACCCCATGCCGTTATCTTCTACGCAGCACCAGGCACAGGGAATTTCGTCTTTTTCAACTTTACGGGCAGTAACAGTTATCATACCCCTACCACGTTTATTCTTGATACCATGATATATGGCATTTTCTACCAGGGGTTGAAGAATCAGTTTCAATACCCGGGATGTTTTCAGGGATTCATCAAAATCAAGGGTATAGTCAAGAATATCCCGGTAACGGATTTTCTGGATTTTCAGGTAGTTCTGAACGTGATGAAATTCGTTTTCAAAGGTAATCCATTCATGACCTTTACTGAGCGAAATACGGAAATAGTCAGAAAAAGCACGGGTAATTTCGATAACTTTTTCGTATTCTTCGCTTTCTGCAAGCCAGATAATAGTGTCAAAAGTATTGTACAAAAAGTGAGGAGTAATCTGGGCTTGCAGGGTTTTCATTTCTGCTTTCTGCAGATTTTTCTGTTCCTGGGTGTTCTGATCAATAAGGTTCTGAATTTCACCGGCCATCTGGTTAAGGTTGTCTGAAAGGCCTTTTAATTCTTCGATAGGGGCCAGTTCTGTGCGGGCTTCCAGGTCTCCCTGTGCAATGCGGGTAGAAAGATCCTGCATGTCGCGGATAGGACGCCGGATGGCATTCAGAATGAAAATAAAAGTATATAAAGCAAAAAAAGTTACCATGACCAAAGTGGAAATGAGAAATGTCATGGCGTTACGATTGGCATTTTTAATGCGCTCATTGGTGATGGCAGCAGATTCAATTTCAGTAACGATAAAGTCCTGCAATATATCGTAGAGCAAAGAGCATATACCCCGGATATCTTCCAGTACCGTTTCATTTTCTGCAACAGAAGAATTACTGATAATCTGCCGGCCTAACTGATCAACATATCGTTCCAATGTGCGGAGGGTACGGGTTGCAACAATCAATACCTGACGGTTGTTTTCGTCTTGAGTAGTATCCATCATCTCATTGATGGTTTTTGTGATGGTATCAAGAATTTCATATTGTCTTCCGCTGGAAAATGCTTTTTTCCCCGCAACGATATCCCATATTTCATTTGAAATATCGGCTTTTACAATCTGATTCAAACGGTTAGCGCGGCTTACGTTGGTAATAATCATATCATATTGCTTTGTATGTTGCGTTGAAACTGTTGAAAAGTAGACCGTAGGAAGAATCATTAGAACAATGATAAAGGAATATGAAAGCCAAAGAGTCTTTTTGAGGCTTTTACTATAAGGATTGAAGGTTTTCAATTTCATGGTATGAATCTCATCAGTAGCCACGTGGTGGTAGATTAGTCAAATCATCCCATTCAGTGAAAACACGTTCATTAACAATGTTTTCCATAGGGATGGATTTTCCCTGACCTAAAGACTGAATCAGATTCATGGCTTGTTCTCCCATTTTGGGATTACATTCTACAACACAATTTATGTCGCCCTGCTTCAGCAGGTTTATGGCTGCCTGTTCGGCATCAACGGAAACGATAGTAACATCAGTACCTGGTTTAATACCGTATTCGCGGAGAACCTGGATAAAACCCAGAGTCATAGAATCGTTGTGAGAATAAATGATGTCGATTTTATGGCCGTTAGCCCATAATTCACCTGGATGTTCTATTTTGCAGGCTGAAAGTATCTGATGACCGATTTCGGTACCACGGGATTTCAGGTAATCACCGCATTCGCTGTAGACAATGTTGAATCTTGAATCAGTTTTGATAATGTCACGAAACCCTTCATAACGGTCTGTGGTAATGGAGGCACCATCGGTACCTCGTAGTTCTAAGATTGAAAGTTGCTGTTCAGGAGAATTATCTGAGAATTTTTCAAGGAGAAAACGTGCAGCACGACGCCCTTCTTCAAAGCCGTTTGTTCCAAGATGGCCTGCGATAAGTGAGGGATCTGTTGTATTGATTTTGCGGTCAGTAATAAGGACTGGAATGCCAGCATCGCGGGCTTCTTTTAAAACACTGTCCCAGCCATCCTGCACGATGGGAACAAAAACAATAACATCTACCTGATAGACAATGAACGACCGGATGGCTTTTATCTGGTTTTCCTGTTTCTGTTCAGCATTGGCATATAGCAGTTTAATGCCGGCTTCCTCTGCAGCGGTCTGCATTGATTCTGTGTTACAGGTTCTCCAGGCGCTTTCGGCACCAATTTGAGAAAAACCGACAATGAGTTCAGGCTGTGTGGTAGATTCCGTTACAGTGCGTGTAGTAAAAAAACTATTGTCTTTAATGCCGGTAGTAGAAACAGCTTTAGGTGAAGTGCCTTTAGAACAGGCTGTAAGAAAAAGAAGTACTAAAAGTATAAAAAAAGCAGAACCTGTCGATTCTGCTTTTTTCAGGTTTGTTTTTGTCATTTTTGTCCGTAATAAGCATTTTTTCCATGCTTACGCTGATAATGTTTATCTACAACGTATTCTGGAAGTCTGAAAATCTGAGGATTAACCTGCATAGTAATCCAAGCCATGCGTGCGATTTCTTCAAGCACAGCTGCATTATACACTGATTTTGCAGCATTTGCACCCCAGGTAAACGGTCCATGGCCTGCAACAAGAACCATGGGGTTTTCAGACGGAACCAGTGGTTTTAATGGTTCTCCATAGCAGTCTTTAGCACCAACAGTTTCAGGATGGAGGAATGTATTCACGATAAGGATACCGGTTTCATCTTCATAGGCTTTTTCTACCTGCTCTTTGGTAATCATAGGGGTGCAGGGAACAGGATTTGCAGAGTGATCTGCGTGGGTGGTTCCCAACAACGGAATACCGCGACATGCCTGTGCCCAGCTAGTAGCGTGTGGTGAGTGGGTATGGGTAATACCACCAATATCCTGGAAATTGCGGTACAGTTGGATATGAGTAGGTGTATCAGAGGAAGGATTCATGGTACCTTCAACTTTGTTGCCGTCAAGGTCCAGAACAACGATATCATCAACCTTCATGGTGTCATAGGGAACTCCAGATGGTTTGATGGCAAAAACGCCTTTTGCTTTATCGTAAGCAGAGACATTACCCCAGGTATAAATGGCAAGACCACGTTTTGGGATTTCCATGTTGGCTTCAAAGGCTTCTTCTTTTAATGACTGATACGGTGAACTCATTTTTTATCTCCTGATTGACCTTCGTAGTGAAGGAAAAAGTTAGTAATATTGTTTGCGTGTACGTTAACGCAATTCTACCACAGTACCCTTTTTTACACAATGCAAAGGGTAATGGTTATCTTTTCGATACCGATACTTTAAAGGTATAGTTAATGAAGATTTTTTGACTTCGGAGGAAACGAATGAAAAAGATGTCAATCAAAACAGTTGTAGCCGTAGGTATCGGTGCTGCACTGTTCTTTGTTCTGGGCCGCTTTGTTGCAATTCCAAGTGGTATTCCTAACACCAACATCAGTGTTCAGTATGCTGTTCTTGGTCTGCTGGCTGCTCTGTACGGACCTGTTGCAGGGGCCCTTATCGGCTTTATCGGTCATACCCTTATTGACCTGAGCTGGGGTGGCGCACCATGGTGGAGCTGGGTAATTGCTTCTACCGTTGTAGGTATTGTTGCCGGTGTATTCAGCAAGAAAACCGGTCTTGCAGAAGGTGAATTCAACGTAAAAGGATGCTGCTGGTTTGCTGTTTCCAACATCGTTGCCCATCTGGCAGCCTGGCTGGTAATTGCTCCAGGTCTTGATATCCTTATCTATGCAGAACCTGCCAACAAAGTATTTGCACAGGGCGGTATGGCTGCTCTTGCAAATATCCTGACAACCGTTATCATTGGTGGTCTTCTGGCATTTGCATACTCAAAAACCGTAGCCAAAAAAGGCTCACTGGATACTGAAGAATAAGTATATACGGCAGGGTCACTACGGAAACAGCCGGTGATCCTGCTATCAGAGGTTACTACGGACTCCCCTACTCCCATTATTTCATTTAAAGATTTTACTTTTCAGTATCGGGCCCAGAAACGCCCTACCCTGTATAACATCAACCTGGACATCTATCCGGGAGAACGGGTGTTGATTGCAGGTCCTTCCGGCAGCGGTAAAAGTACCCTTTCAAACTGTATCAATGGACTGGTTCCCTTCAGCTATGCAGGGGAATGTACCGGGTCATTGACCATAAATGGTGTTGAAGCTTCTAAAGCCGGTATTTTTGAATTAAGCCACAGTGTTGGCACTGTTCTGCAGGACCCGGACGGCCAGTTTATCGGTCTGACGGTTGCAGAAGACATAGCATTTTCCCTTGAAAACGACTGCGTTCCCCAGGAGCGCATGCATGATATAACACAGAAGGTGGCTGCCACCGTAGGCGTAGAACAGCACCTTGAAAAAGCACCCCATGAACTTTCCGGCGGGCAGAAGCAGCGGGTCAGCCTTGCCGGCGTCATGGTAGATGACGTTAAAGTCCTTTTGTTTGATGAACCGCTGGCAAACCTGGATCCGGCTACCGGTAAACAGGTTATCGAGCTGATAGACGAAATCCAGCAGAAAAGCGAAACCACTGTTCTGATTGTAGAACACCGTCTTGAAGACGTGCTCTGGCGAAATGTGGACCGGATTGTGCTGATAGCAGAGGGCCGGATTATTGCCAATACAACTCCAGATCAGCTTCTGGCAGGCAACCTGCTGGAAGAAAACGGCATACGGGAACCGCTGTATATTACGGCCATGAAGTATGCTGGAGTGACGGTTACGGAGGCCATGAAACCGGCGCATATCAACACGGTGGCGTTGGATACAGAGTCGTGCCGTAAGGTTACAGACTGGTTCATCAGCCAGCAGCCGCGGAAACCGGCAGAAGAACTGGCACCTTTTCTTGAAGTACGTGATGTGTCTTTTGGGTATGAAAAGGGGCAGAAGACCCTGGAAAACGTCAGCTTTTCGGTGGCACGCGGTGAAATGGTCAGCATTATCGGGCGAAACGGCGCCGGAAAGTCTACGCTGGCAAAGCTGATCTGTGGTTTTGAAAGCCCTGATTCAGGGCAGCTGGTTCTTGATGGTCACGATATCACCGACGACAGTATCCGGGAGCGGGCAAAACGTATCGGGTATGTTATGCAGAACCCGAACCAGATGATCAGCAAGACCATGATTTATGATGAGGTTGCCCTGAGCCTTGCAAAAAGCGGATTGAGTGAAGAAGAGATACGGCAGCGGGTAGAAGATACGCTGAAAATCTGTGGTCTGTATAAATTCCGTAACTGGCCTATTTCCGCCTTGAGTTTCGGCCAGAAAAAACGGGTTACCATTGCCAGTATTCTGGTAATGGGCTGCGAACTGATTATTCTTGATGAACCTACTGCCGGCCAGGATTACCGCCGGTATACGGAAATTATGGAGTTCCTGTGCGAACTGAACCGGAAAGGCGTAACCATTCTGATGATTACTCACGTCATGCACCTGATGCTGGAGTACACACCCAGAGCCATAGTTTTCAGTAACGGTCACCTGCTGGCGGATACTACCAGTGCTGCCGTACTGTGTAATCCGGAATTGATAGAACAGGCAGCACTTAAAGAGACAAGCCTGTTTACTCTGGCTGAACGCTGCGGCATAGCGGCTGAACGGCGGGTGGAATTTGTTGACCGGTTCATAGAATATGAGCGGAATAAACGGGAGGAAACTGTCTGATGGCTGCACAAACCGTATTGAATTATCTTCCCCGACAGAGTGTTGTTCATGACCTGACTGGAACGACCAAACTGACTTTTTTCCTGTTGTTCACTTTTGCCGGTATGGTGACTTATGATACCCGCGTGCTGGTAGTTCTGATGGCCTGCAGTTTCCTCTTCTTCAAACTGAGTCACATAAAACTGCGGGAAGTCCGCTTTATGATGGTGTTCATGCTGGTTTTCCTTCTGCTGAACAACATCTTTATATTCATCTTTGACCCGCAACAGGGAACCAAACTGTACGGAACCCATCATGTTCTGTGTCACCTGTTCTGGCGGTATGAGGTGACGGCGGAGCAGCTTTTTTATCATCTGAATATTTCGTTGAAGTATTTCGTTGCCTTACCGGTTGCAATTCTGTTCATATCGGCTACCAATCCCAGTGAGTTTGCAGCAAGCCTGAATAAGATCGGAGTTTCTTACCGGATTGGATATGCGGTTAGTATTGCACTCCGCTACATCCCGGACATCCAGCGGGATTATCACAATATCAGTCAGGCTCAGCAGGCCCGTGGTGTGGAACTGGGAAAAAGTGAAAAACTGTGGAACCGGCTGAAGAATTCGGTAAACATTCTTCTGCCGCTGATTCTTTCAAGCCTTGCCCGCATTGATACTATTTCAAACGCCATGGAGCTGCGGGGGTTTGGTAAGAATAAAAAACGGACCTGGTATGTGGAACGACCATTTACGCGGAAGGACTGGTGTGCTCTGGCGCTGGGCGTTGCCCTGCTGACCTTCAGCCTGATCGTGACCTTTTGGGATGGCGAACGTTTCTGGAATCCTTTTGTGTGAAAAACATAAAAAGATAAAAAATGGAGCAGTCACATGAAAAATAATGAATTGCTGAGAACCTTGAAGTTTACGTTCTTTTCTGTATCAGCTGGCGGTATTGAAATTATTGCCTTCAGCCTGCTGAATGAACTGATTAAATGGCCTTACTGGCCCTGTTATCTGATTGCTCTGACTCTTTCGGTTCTGTGGAATTTTACCTTGAACCGGAAGTTTACCTTCCAGTCGGCCAATAATGTGCCGGTGGCCATGCTAAAAGTAGCGGCCTTTTATCTGGTATTTACGCCGGCTTCTACCTGGATTGGTAATTATCAGGCAGAAACCCTGCTGTGGAATGAATATCTGGTAACGGCTCTGAATATGCTGGCAAACTTTGTGCTGGAATACCTGTACGACCGTTTCTTTGTATTCCGTGGCAGTATTGATACGGCAAAAAAAGATAACGATTAAAATATTACCAGTCAGTCAGAGCCTGGCAAAACCGCTCGCTAGCGTCGCTACAGGTGCAGGCCGGAGTAGAAACTATCAAACCGGCCTGCAACAGTTTTTGTCAGGCTCTGTCTTCCTTCCCGTATTTTCATCTGATCCTTAGGGGATCTTGATGAATGGTTATTTTACGTTGGCAATGGCGGCTTTTTCTACCGGCAGGCCTTTGGTGTAGCGTTCAAAGAATGCGTTGAAACCTTCGCAGTCTTCTTTGCTGGCAGTAACGGTGCGTGCTTTTGCACTGGCAAAAACATCCTGGTTCAGGAAGTCTTCCAGTTTGCGTCCTTTACCGTTGATCATGTAAGAAGCCAGAACTGCCATACCCCATGGACCACCTTCTCCAGCTGTTTCCAGTGCAGAAATAGGGGTGTGCATGGCGGCTGACATAACGGTAAGACCAACATCAGCAGTCTTGAAGAATCCGCCGTGACCGGTCAGGCTGTCAATCTTAACGTTTTCCTTGTCAAACAGAATGTCCATACCGGTGCGGAGGGCACCAAGTGCGGTAAACAGCTGGGCACGCATAAAGTTAGCCAGAGTAAAGGTTGCATTCTGTTCGCGAACGAACAGTGGGCGGCCTTCGTTGATTTCAGTCATGCTTTCGCCGGAAATGTAGTTGTAAGGAATAAGACCACCGCAGTCTTTGTCGCCTTTGAGGGCAAGACCCAGCAGAGTATCGTACAGCTGGCCTTTTGAAATGCTGAAACCGCAGGCTTCAATGGCAGAACCGAACAGGCGGATCCAGTTGTCGTATTCGCCGGTACAGTTGTTGGCATGAGCCATGGCAGTAAGGGCACCGCTTGGGGTGGTAACCAGGTCAATTTTTCCGTTGTAAGCAGCAGACAGGTCTTTTTCAAGAACAACCATGGCAAATACAGAAGTACCGGCAGAAACGTTACCGGTTCTTGGAGCAACAGCGTTGGTAGCAACCATACCGGTTCCGGCATCACCTTCTGATGGAGCCAGAGGGCATCCGGCTTCCAGATCTCCGGCTGGGTCCAGCAGTTTTGCACCTTCTGCAGTCAGGGTACCGGCGTCTTCGCCTGCACAGAGAACTTCCGGGAAGATGTCAGTCAGTTTCCAGCTGTAGCCGTCTTTGGCAACCAGTTCATCAAATTTGGCAACCATGGCAGCGTTGTAGTCTTTTGTTGCAATGTCGATGGGGAACATACCGGAAGCATCGCCGACACCGGTAACCTTTTTACCGGTCAGCTGCCAGTGGATGTAGGCATCAAGGGTAGCAACGTAATCAATGTCTTTTACGTGTGGTTCTTTTTTCAGCATTGCCTGATACAGGTGGGAAATACTCCAGCGTTCAGGAATAGGGTAATTGAACAGAGCCGAAAGTTTGGCAGAAGCTTCACCGGTAATGGTGTTACGCCAGGTGCGGAACGGAACAAGCAGGGTTCCTGCTTTGTCAAAGGCCATGTAACCGTGCATCATGGCACTGATACCCAGGGCTCCCAGTTTTTTCAGGGTTACGCCGTATTTTGCCTGTACGTCTTTTTTCATTTCTGCGTAACAGGTGGTAAGTCCGGTATGGATTTCATCCAGGGAATAGGTCCATACACCGTCAACCAGGGAGTTTTCCCAGTCAAAGGCACCGGAAGCAACAGGTTCCATTTTGCTGTCGATAAGGACAGCCTTGATGCGGGTTGAACCGAATTCAATACCCAGCGCAGCTTTTCCTGCCTCAATTTCGGCAGCAATCTCTTTTTCAGATAAAATCATATCAGATTCTCCTTTATATAAATTTCTATTGGCATATCAATTTGAGATTCAATTTCGGTCTGCAGGATGAATTTGCGGAACAGCGTATTGATGGCAGCTTCACCCTGCTGGGTAGGACACTGGGAAATAATGCAGTCTATGTCGCCGGATTCCAGTAAGGCTTTGTTCTGGTCTATCAGGTCATAACCGATAAGGGCAAAATCCTTGGTGCGGTTGCGGGAAACAAGCCAGGCAGGGATTGAGGGCACGGCATCGTTAGGAACAAAGAGACCGTCGATATGAGGGTTTGATGAAAATACGTCATCAAGGAAAGAAAAGAGGTCGTTTTGTTCGGTACCTGACCAGACATGTTCAGATATGAAAACGGTGGGGTTTGTTTTTTCAAAGTAGGATGCGAAACCGCGGGACCGTTCCTTCAGGTTATAGGCCGGGCTAAGCATGATGGATGCAAAACGGCTTCCCTGGGGTTTCAGCATGGACATGAGGCGTCCGGCACAAAGACCTGCTTCATAGGGTTTCTGAGCTACTACTGCCAGCGGGTTTCCGTCTGGTAACGGTGAGTCGACAAAAACATAAGGTATGTTACTGGAAGCAAGCTCCGGAATCAGCTTTAGCATATCTTCCAGAACAGCAGGAGCAATAACCAGAGAATCAACGGGTTCTTCACCGGACAACAGTTCTTTAGTGCGGGTATAACAGTCACCGGCTATATGCCGGTTGTATTCAACAAGGCGGGTTTGGATGGAAAACACGTTACGGTTATCGCAGGCTGCCGCCATTCCCTGATGCATTAAGCGCCAGTAGCCGTTTTCTGAAGAAAGCAGCGGTAATACGATGCCGATAACATAGGGCTTTTTCTTTTTTAACTGGCGGGCAATAGGATTTGGGGTGTAACCATATTCATCGATAATTGCCTGAATGCGCTGAACGGTATCCTCTGCAACGCGGCCGCGGTTATGTATAACCCGGTCGACGGTCCCGATAGATACTCCAGCTTTTTCTGCAATTTCGTTAATGGTCATGAGTACATTTTTCCTTTTGCGTGTACGTACACGCAAAAAGTGTACCATATGCAAAGAACTGTGTAAAGGTAAGGTGTCAGTACTGCTATCAGGAAAGGGACGTAAAAAATTACCCCACGGCATAAGTATCCGTGGGGCATTCTGTTCAGCTATTGAGAAAGTTTTCCATATAGTTTTTCGTATTGTGCAAGTTTAGCAGCCTGTGTCGCAAGTTCGGATTCTTTAGAACGTATTTCAGCTTCATCTTTGGCCCGCTGTTCGGCTGCACCAGTTGCGTAGCCCGACTCGTGGCCTTCACTGAAACCTGAGTCATAGCCTTCCTTGCGTTCTTCCGCCAGTTTCATTTCCAGTGTCATGAATTCGCGTCTCCAGGGGTCGTGTTGTTTGGCAGTCAGAACTGCACGTTCTATATCAGTGGTCAGGCTGCTGCTTGGGGTTGCAGTTTTAACGTACTGCAGAAATGACTTGATGTCTGCATCGTCTGAACTTTCCCATGCACCTGCATTATAAAAGACGGTGAGTGAATTGTCATCATACCTGCTGTCTGTTGCAGCTTTAGTATCCTGCAGTTCCTGGCAGACACGCCTGAACGTGTAGCGGGGAAGTGCTGCATCGAACGGATCATCAAGGCAGATGAATACTACGTAACTCTCTTTGAGGGCATCATAGTCAAGCGAACGCTGCAGCTGGTCCATATCAAGCATGGCCTGATAGTAGCGGGCACGCTTCAACAGGTCCGTTTTATAGACGGCTTGCATCTCCAGGTCTATGACCCGGTCACTGTTCCGGACATAGACGTCAAAACGGACACCGTGGCTGTCATAATCCGGGTGTACGGACTGCTGGAAGTTCAGGTATTCAATGTGGTCAACCTGAATGCTTAGCAACGTTTCAATGACGCGGATGCAGATGCTTTCGTCTTCCATTACGTGACTAAACATAAAGTCATCGGCAAAGGTTAAGTCATCATATCTTTTTTTCATGAAAATCTCCTATAAAGCCTCCGCGGCAGCGGTCGCACATGGATGTGCGATATCGCAGCTTGCGAAGCAAGATGCAAGTGAACAAAATACATGGATGTATTTTGTTCACTCCTCCTTTGCAGGAACTTCTAAAATTTCTGCATATAGTTATTGGAGTTTTTCGTGAAAAAAAATTGAGTTTTGGGACAGAAAATGAAAATATTTTTGTGCAGGCAGCGGTTTTTTCAGATAATTGCCTTAATTTGAAATAATTTGTCTGATACAGATGGGATAGTTTTAGCTTTCAAATCAGATAAAACTTGATAACAAGATTATTTTATCTGAGTAAAAGGCTTGTGATGGCATTTAAATATCAGATAAATCGCCAAATTAGAAGATTTTATCTGACGAAAACTCATGAAATTTGTGTTTTTCTTGTTCCGTTGTCAGATAAATTAGGTAAAACCTACCGTTTTATCTGATATCGTGCATTCTTTATTGCTATGTGTATCAGATAAATGTGTTTTCTTACCAGTTTTTATCTGAAAACTGAAAAAACCTTTGAATAGGTTAGTGAACATCCAGTTTCACATGTTACAGAAGTTTCTGACTATTGTTCCGGGAGACGTTATCTATTATGGACATTCTCCTATTGGAGAAATCGCTAACGTAGATTATGGTATGGTTAAAAATGCCACCACAATCAACCAGTTACTGCAAGCAGTAATCGTTATAGAAAGTGTTTTTAATGGAAAAGCATGTTATGTTTTGAAGAGAAATATGTTAGCAGCGGGATATGAAACTGAAACATTAAATGTTTCAGAACCAGTTATTGGTTCCTGGTTGTTATCGATAAATTATACTAGTAACGTTGAATATTTGAGATCTTGGGAGATACGACGTCTTTCTAGTAATTAGCCGTATAAGTGAGGAGGAAGAATTGAAAAAGATTTTTTGTATTTTATTCGTTTTTTGTTTTTGCGAAGCGAGTTTTTGTCAAAATGTTGAAAAGGTGATTAGTATTCCTTTTGGAACAGAAACCTTCTCATATTCTACAAAATGGGGTGAATTAGGGGAGCCGGGGTTTGGGGTAGATCAGGTCCTATCTGATAATTCATTTCTAAGCTTCCATAGTGGAATTTGGTATACCATCTCTCAAGATAGTAACATAGAGAAGTCGCTCCCAAAAAAGGATTATTATTATCTAACCACCAATAAGATTTCATACAAAGCAGAAAATTGTCTGGTAGTTGGGTATGTTAGAAGGCTTGATGATGGTTATTCTGGAAAGACAGGCAATGAATTTGATCTTCAAGTTACCATGAATTCTAGAGACTATCATGTTATTTGTGAGTTTGCTGAATCAAAACAAACTACTCCGGAACTGTATGAAACCGGAAATACTTTGTTCATTCAAACGCAGGATAAACAACTTGTCAGCATAGAGTTTTCTGATAATGGAACCTATACCGTACGCAATGCTGAAGAAACTCTAAGATGGCTTGAAAGTGGAAAAGGTGAAGAATTGGGATGGAGCCAGCTGATTTACGGAAACATTAATTATGGTAACATTCTTGGTGATATCAATCTGAGTAATGTTTCAACAGCCTATTCAAAAGGTGTACTCACTAATTTGACTATGAAATCTCCAAAATATGCAGGTTTAACCCGAATCAGTGAACTGAAAGGATATGAGTACCTGAATAAAGATAGTAAAGGTCTTATATACCTGATTAAATATGAATCCGATAATGGTCTTTTCAGTTACGACAGACAGGGGCCGAACGTGAGATTCAGTATTGCCGTAAATGATATTTGGACCCGTCAGGTCTATTTCTATGAAGACTACGCCCCCAACGAATGGAATCCACCGCGAGATGCTAACGGTAGAGTCATCGGAAGTTACAGCTGGACCGTAGCACCAGACGGCAACATTTACTTTACCGACGCAGACGTAGAAAGAGGTGAATACCAGATCAAGCGCATCATCAACCGCTGGTGGGATGATATGGGTATCAATGACCGTATCATCGGCCAGATGAACACAAACCACATTCCGCTACTTACTGCCATGAACGGGAAAGAAAACGACGGCTACTGCTTTGAGAACGACTTTGTCTGGATAACCGAACAGTCTAAAGATAAAAAGTGGTCAAAAATCAAGAAAATCGATGGTCGTGAAGGCTGGATAGAAACCAAATATATCGACATCAACACCATGGTGCCGGTAACCAACGCCAGTCTTGGTATCACAATCGACCAGTCATCGACCCCGGCGTCCACCACACCAACTGCCAAAATCCTGAAAGCTGCAGACAACCTGCGGCTCCGCAAAACCGAACTTACCAGCAGTGAAGTCATTACCACTATGCTGAAAGGTACGCCGGTAAAAATCGTTGCTACCGGCCGCCAGGAAACTATCGACGGTATTACCGGCAACTGGGTTCAGGTAGAAGTACAGTCCGGCGGTAAAGACCGCAACGGCTCACCAATCCCCGCAGGCACCACCGGCTGGTGTTTCGGCGGTTATCTGGAATAAGAATCTTACCGCAGGCGGATACTTACTTCTCCGGTGAACAGTTCGGATTGTTCTCCGGTGGCGTACCGGATTAAAAGGTGGCCGTTGGGCAGCACATCAAGAACGGTGGCCGGGCAGGTTCCTTTGGGGCTGATGACGTTAACGTCTTTACCCAGTACCAGGGAGCGGCTTTTGTATTCTGTCATTGCCTCGGCACTGTTTTCAACAGCGAATACCCGTGCCAGTTCAGCAAACAGAGTATCCATAAAAGAGTCACGGTCAAAGTCTGCAAGGCTGTCGGTAACGGAGCTGGCAATGTGCTGGATGTCTTCTGGAAAGCCTTCTTCCGGCGGGGCCAGGTTAATGCCGATGCCGCAGATGGCAGTGTCAAACTGGCCGGTTTTTGGGTTGGGAACACCTTCTGTAAGGATGCCGCACACTTTCTTACCGGCCAGATATACATCATTTACCCACTTAATCTCTGGTTTTGGGGATAAGAGCGGGAAAACTTTTTCCAGGGCGCGGGCAACGGCTACTGCTGCCACCGGCGTAATCAGGTCCAGGGCAATGGAGTCATCGTGAAGAATAACACTGAAATAAATGCCGGTGTTTTTAGGAGAATAGAAACTGCGTCCCAGTCTTCCCCTACCCGCTGTCTGGGCTCTGGCGATTACAACCGTATTATGAAGCGTGGCAACATCATTTTCGGCCTTAATACAGGCCTCTACGCGCCGTTTACACTCGGTATTGGAAGAGTCAAGAATATCGTATTCATCTACCGAGTAGCACCCGCTTTTAAAAGTGCGGGTAATCACAGAACGCACTTCCAGCCTTTTCTGTTGATTCCTTCAACCCACTTGGCGGCCCATGCTTTTGCATCGGCAAGGCTATGTTCCTTGTAGTTACCGCATTCTTTCGGGTCGGTTCCGGGAATGGTTTTGTCTTCCGGCCAGGCGGCAACTTTACCCAGCACCACCAGCAGTTTTTCGGCAATTTCCGGTTCAGTGCGGTCGCCGAACAGGGTCAGATAAAAACCGGTACGGCATCCCATGGGAGAAAAATCGATAACACCGTCAATTTCGTCGCGGATGTATTCAGCAATCAGGTGTTCCAGGGTATGGATCCCGGCTGGCGGCATGAATTCTACGTTTGGCTGGCAGAAGCGGACATCGAATTTGGTAACGATATCGCCTTTGGGGCCGGTTTTCTGTGACGCAATGCGTACGTAAGGTGCAGTGACGGTGGTGTGATCCAGGTTAAAGCTTTCTACATTGTATTTCATATGAGGTTCCTTTCAGGCAAGAGTCTTTGCCAGTTCTTTAATGGTAGCGCAGCATACATAGCCGCTTTCGGCTGCTGCTTTGTCTTCTTCGTATACTTCATCGGCATTTTCTGCCATATCAGAAATACAGCGGAGAATGACGAAGGGCACTTTGTTGATGGCACAGACATGGGCGATGGAAGCACCTTCCATTTCACAGCAGGCGCCGTTAAAGGTGCTGATGAGCCATTCTTTTTTTACCGGATCATTGATGAACTGGTCTCCGGATGCTACGACGCCGGAAATCAGTTTATGCTTGATAGAGCCATCAGCCTGACCGCCTGCATAGGCAGCTTCAACGGCTTTCTGCAAGTTGGCATCAGCTTCATAGTAGGGAGATTCAAAACCGGGTACAAGGCCGGGAACGTAATTCCAGGCGGTAATGTCAAAGTCGTGGTGAACAGCCTTGGTGGAAACAACCATATCCATGACAGAAAGGCGCTTATCAAGGCCACCGGCAACACCGGAGTTGATGACATGGGTTACGCCGCAGCAGGTAATGAGCAGCTGGGTAGTAATGGCTGCGTTAACCTTTCCGACACCGCACTGAACAGCAGCTACCGGAACACCTTCCAGCGTTCCTTCGTACACGGTCAGATGGGCACAGGAAACAGCATGACAGTCTGTAATTCTGCTTTTAATGCCCTCCAATTCGTTGGCCATGGCACAAATGATACCAAATTTCATAGGGTTATCTCCTTTATCACTCTTTTCAGTATAAGGGGTCACATGCATAAAGGTAAACAGGCTAGGTATAGTTTGTCTTTCTTTGCGAATATCCGTAATAGTAGCAAAAACTTCCAAAAAACCGAATAATTTTCATAAAAGTGTACAAAATGCGAAAAACCGTAACAAATGCGAAAAAATGCATTGACATTTTTTTTTACACAGTATATCTTACATTCAGCAGCAACAATTTATGAAAAAGACCGCTTTTCTCCTCCTTTAGCGGTCTTTTTTTTTGCCCTTTTCCTGTTTACGGCAGATATTTTTCAATTACAGACATATAGTTTTCCGGCTCATAAAAATAACTTCCGATGTGTGGCGCTTTTTCTACCAGACACAGCTGTTTTTCACCGGTAATCTGATCATAAATCTTCATGGACATGTAAGGGCGTACCAGAATATCGCCAAGTCCATGGAACAGGATAACCGGTGGCAACTGGTAATTACTGCGGGTTGCCCGAGCCATAACGTTTTCCGGCGAAATACGGGAAAGAAAACCACGGCCGGTAAGAACGCAGATAAGAGAAATTCCGCGGGTCAGGTTTTTTCGGAAGAATGGACGGGTTGGAAACATAGATTCAAACTCGTTCAGTGTTTCTTCAAAAAAGTTGCAGAAGGGGCTGTCAGAAACTGCCAGAAGTACTTTTGAAGCATAACCGGCCTTGGCGAACTTCTTTGAGCCGATGCACTGCAGGACGGTACCTCCGCCCATGCTGACACCGTGCAGAATAAAGCGGACCGTACCTTCAAATCGTGTATCCATCAGATCTATCCAGGAAAGAAGGTCTTTCATATCAACAGACGTAAGACCGTAGATACGGCCATGGCTTTCCCCGTGGGCACGGAGGTTAACTGCAAGAACGTTAACACCCCGTTTGTGGTATTCTTCTGCCAGGTATGCCATACCGCTGGAAGAATCCTGCATACCGTGGATGATGATAGCTACGATAGGCTGTTCGTTATCCGCAGTATCGGCAGTCCAGAAATCGCCTTTCAGGATGGTTCCGTGCCAGCCCATATTGGTTATTTTTTCAAGAGGATAGGTGTACCAGCGGCGTTTTGCATCCAGCAGGGGTTTCATGATGATGGGGTCATGCACATGGGCGGTCAGGGCATCATCAATGCCGGTCATGGCCACCTCATCTCCATTCCAGTCTTTGGGAACCGGCGCTGGTCTTGGTTTTCCCTTACGGACATACATTTTACGGAAAATAGCAGTACCTGCAGCCACATAAAAGAGCACCAGGCCCAAAAGAATGAGCAGCAGTATGATGAGCAGAATTGTCATGGATTTTGAAATCTCCTTAAAGAAATGCGTATATTGTCGGAGTAAATGATTAGGGGTATTCTATAAAGGATATTTGAAAAAAGCAATTTTTGGAGGAGCGAAATGGCTGAAAATAACGAAATCCCACGGTGGGATATGTCTTCAATTTTTTCTGGATTTGGCGGAAAAGATTACGAAGATGCCTTTACCACCATCACAAATGATTACAAAAAACTTGATGAATTAATTGCCGGAGTTGATTCGGTATCTGATTTTGGCGCCTGGCTGAAAGAATATATTGAACTCAGCAACAAAGCTGATGCGCTGCTGTACTCCCTTTCTGCATACACTGAAGCAGTGTACACCACGGATACGACTGACCCCGTTGCCATGAACAACTGTTCACGCATCGAGAAAATGATGATTCCGTTCAGAGCAACAAGCCTGAATTTTCAGAAAGTATTAACAGCTCATGCACAGGATTTACCAAAGTTTTACACAACTTATTCACAATTTGCTGACTACGAATACATTTTCAGTCATTATCTGGAAAGTTTCAAACACACTATGCCGGTAGAAATGGAAACGCTGGCAGCAGAATTGCAGCAGACCGGTGGAAATGCCTGGGGAAATCTGCAGCAGAGCATTATTGCCAACCTGGTAGATGCAGAAACGGGCAAAACCTTTAACGAACTGCGTAATGATGCCTATAGTGCTGATCCTGCAGTACGTCTGGATTCTTTCAAACGGGAAGTTGCCCTGTTAAAGGGTATGGAAATTCCGCTGGCCAATTGTCTGAACAACCTGAAAGGCGAGACCGTTGCCCTGCTGAAGCGTCGTAACTGGAACAGTGCCCTTGACCGCAGCATGTTCCATGCTCACGCTTCAAAAGAAACCATCGATGCCCTTATCGGCGCCATTGAAGATTCACTGCCCTTCTGGCACGACTACCTGAAAACCAAGGCAAAGGCCGTTAGCGGGGCTGATGCCCTCCCCTTCTACGATTTGTTTGCTCCACTGCCGGCAAAAGGTGCTGATGCAGAAAACGCTAAAGAAACCATGTGGAAGTTTGCAGAAGCCAAAGACTACATTATTGAACGGTTCTCAAGCTTCAGTCAGGATATGGGTGACTTTGCCCGCTATGCTTTTGAGCACAACTGGATCGATGCCGAAATCCGCAAGGGAAAAGTTGGCGGCGCCTACTGCACCAGTTTTCCTGCCCACAAAGAAAGCCGCGTTCTGGCAAACTTTACCGGAACCTTCAGTGACGTGTTTACCCTGAGCCACGAACTGGGACACGCCTACCATGCATACTGCATTAAAGATGCTGATACGGCACTGGCAGATTATCCTATGACACTGGCAGAAACTGCTTCTATCTTTGCAGAAACTGTTGTCATGAAAGATCTTCTGAAGCAGGCTGACGGTTTTGAACGTGCCCGTCTGTGCGAAACCCATCTGAGTGACGGCTGCCAGGTTCTGGTTGATATTCTGAGCCGCTTCTACTTTGAACGCAGTGTATTTGAACGCCGCGGTAATGAAGAACTGAATGCTGCTGACTTCTGTGCGCTGATGACCAAGGCGCAGGAGAACACCTACGGCCCCGGTATGTCAGAAAAGCACCCCTACATGTGGGCGCTGAAGAGCCACTACTACAGCACCGGCCTTGATTTCTACAACTATCCCTATGCTTTTGGCCAGCTGTTCGGTCTGGGTCTGTATGCCTGCTACGAAAAAGAAGGTAAGGCCTTTACTGAAAAGTACAAGGAACTGCTGGTAGATACCGGAAAGATGAGCTGCGAAGACGTATGCCGCAAAGCAGGATTTGACATTACCAGAAAAGAATTCTGGAAGAATGCCATTGCCCAGTACGATGATGAACTGGCAACCCTGAAGGAATATGTAAACAACTAATCCACAAAGCAGAAAAAGGGGAACTGTTTGATGTAGCTGAACAGTTCCTCTCTTACCGGATAGAAAGTATTAACTTGTGAAATGTTCATGAAGAATGAAGAAACGTATACTTTCTGACGGGCTTCGCTGTAGATGTAGCCGATGGCAACAGCAGAATCAATCTCATCAAAGAAATCGGGACCGCGGCCAGAAGCCACAAAGAACCGGTCTGCATCACAGGTAGTGAATACTCCGACTTTCTTCATTTCCTCCATACGCCAGGTGTCCGGGTATTTTTCAGCATAATACCTGCTTTTTTCTGCCAATACATCATACAGGCTATCTGGCGTAACGTTTTCCACTTCTTCCAGATTAATCAGTACCGTGTTGGTGTCGCCTCCAGTCATCAGGCACAGTTTGTTCTGAGATTCAGGAACCGGTTCCTCCGTTTCGGTATCTCGTAATTCAAAGACTCCCCAGTTGTTCGAAAAAAGCAGCAATCCGTATTCATCATCAAAGGGGCGTACTTCGTTCATGTGGAACAGGTCTATGTCTTCGTCAAAGTATTCCCTGTTTCCGTATATATAGGTGATGCCAACCTGCTCTCCATTTTCGTATCGGGGAACCGGGATGGATGACAGTTTCCGTAACAGTGCGATTTCGCGGGTTGAAAGTGATTTCCCGCTGGTCAAAAGATCATACAGGCTCTGTTTGATGTCGGTGTTTCTGGTAGTGCGGAAGAAATTCTGAATCATCATGCTGAAAAGGTCGTCGCCCGCATAGGATTCATAGATCATGGGGAATTCATCATAGGGAAAAGTCAGGTCTCCGGATTCCAACCGGCAGAAGGTGTTGTAGCAGCCAAGGAAATCACTCATGAAATCCAGCGGATAGGGGCTGACATGGGATAAGGATTTTCGGGGGCGGTTGCAGCTGGGGTGCCAGCAGGGTCTTCTTTTGGGGCAGAAGCACAGCTAAAGAGCAGGACTGCACAGATCAGTGCGTTAAAGAAAGGTAGTATTTTTTTCATAATCATATTCTAGCATAAAAAAAAGATGTTCACTGAAAGATTCAGAATGAACATCTCTTTTTATTGGTGGTTATGCAAATAATGCAGGATTATTTGGTTGTGATGGTGTAATGTCCAGTTGTTTTAACGGTTCCGAATTTTCGGTTTGGTGTCTTATTGCCGTGTTTATGGGTTACTCAACGTATAAACGGTAGTAGCCGCAGTAGGTAGATCCCCCAATAGGATATCTACTATTACTGGTACTTATCGTAAATCTTGTACCTTGTGCAAAACAGGTTGGTTCTTCATGTACATAGCCACCAGAAGAAGATTCACAATAACAGCTGCAGGTTACCGGGGCTTCTTTGGCTTCTACATATTCAAATCTCACTTTTGAGTCTTCCTTCAAGATACCTGCATATTCAGAGGTTCCTCCATTTAAACTGGCACTGACAATACCATACACCTGTTTTCCTTTAGGAATTTCAAAGTCTTTTTTATTAACCCGGCAGGTTGTTAAAGTGAAAAGCTCAGTACCGGGGATGGTTTTTAAAGGATCACTTGGGTCATCTTTATAAATAACAACCAGTACGTTCACTTCTGGGGTATAGGTATTGTAAACAGGGACATCAAAGAAATCACCATTGATATCTCCCGTATAATAACTGTTAGTATCTGGCAAGGTTCCATCTGTGGTGTAATAACAGCGCATAGTAAAAGAATCAGAAACATGCTTGTTCAGTTTTACGCGGATGGCACCGGTATCGGTGTCTATCATGGTCAGGGAACTGGCTGTGGGGAAGAACATAGAGCAGCTTGAAAGAGAAAACAGAAGAGCCAGAGTCAGCAGAAGAATCTTAAAAGAATTACGGGGGGGGGTAATAATTTCATTAAATATTCCTTGAATTAAAGTTGAATTATTTGCAAGTATACACTGTTAGACCGCGATAAACAATCAAAATTTTACCGGTTTGGTATCGTATTGCGGTATACTACCTTTCAGGAGACAACTATGAAAATGAACTGCGCATATTGCGATGAAGACGAAGCACTGGATGCATTTGGTATTAAAATCTGTGAATTCAACCAGTCTAAACTGTATCTGTTTAAGGAGCAGAGTCACCCGGGACGCGTTATTGTTGCCCACAAGAAACACGTAAGCGAAATGACCGAGCTGACTGCTGCTGAACGTGCCGAATACTTTGAGGAAATCAACCACGTGGCAGAAGCCCTGCATAAAGCCTTTAAACCGCAGAAAGTAAACTATGGTGCTTACGGCGATACGGGCCACCATCTGCACTTCCATCTGGTTCCAAAATATAAGGACGGCTACGAATGGGGCGGTGTATTTGCCATGAATCCAAAGGAAAAAACACTGTCAGACGCCGAATACGCTGACATGATTGCTAAGATTAAAGCTGCACTGTGACAAAACCATTGGCATTACAGAAACGCAGATTTCTTGAAAACCCCGGAAAGCTGGTATCTGTCCGGGGCCATTCGCTCAATGTGTTTGTAGCTGGCAACGGAAAGAGTCCTATTGTCTTTTTGTCCGGATCTGGTACCTGCAGCCCTATTCTTGACTTCAAATCGCTGTATTCTTTACTGGTTGATGACTTTACGATTGTTGTTGTCGAACGGTTTGGATATGGGTTTAGTGATGATATTGACTGTAATCGGGATATAGACTCTATCCTCAGTGATACCAGACAGGCATTGAACGTCTGCGGACTTTCTGGCCCCTTTATACTTTGTCCTCACTCCATGTCCGGTCTGGAGGCACTGTATTGGGCGCAAACCTATCCGGATGAAGTACGTGCCATTGTGGGTCTGGATATGGCTTTCCCGGAATATTACAAAAACATGAAAATCCAGCTGCCGGTTATGAAATTTATGTCTGTTTTGGCCCGAACGGGAGCTCTCCGGCTGGTTCCGGGAATAAGTGAAAGAGATGCCATAACACATGGCTCTTTGACGGAAGAAGAAAAACAGATGTATCGCTCTCTTTTCTATACGGGTACTATGACACGCTCTATGGTGAATGAAGCCCGCATGGTAAAGGAAAATGCCAGAAAAGTGCAGGCCGGCAGTTTTCCAACAGTACCAATGCTGCTCTTTGTGTCAGATGGTAGCGGCGGAACCGGGTTTACCACCGGGGAATGGCGCAGCGTGCCTCTGTCATATAGTCAGAAGTATGCTAATGTGACGTGCAGACTGATGGAGTCCCCCCATTATCTCCACGATTATGAGTACTGCGGGATAGCGGCAGAGATAAAAGATTTTATGTGTTCAAACGAGGGGCGGTAACCCCTACAACCCGTACTTCTCCAGTAGGGCGGTATCATTCAGGATTGTTTCCGGGGTGCCATCTGCGACAATCTGGCCCTGGTACATGAGCATAACCCGGTTACAGGTCTGCTGGATCATGTCCAGATCGTGACTGGCTATGATTTTCAGGTGTTCAAAAGTGTTGAGTATGGAAATCAGGTTGCGGCGGTTCCGGGGATCCAAGGCTACAGAAGGTTCATCCATTAAAAGGATGTTGGGTGTCATGGAGATGATGGTTGCAATGGAAGCAAGTTTTTTTTCTCCGCCTGAAAGCTTGTAAATGGGCCGTTCTTTCAGGTGGCTGATCCGGGTAACTTCCAGAGCGTGGTCTACGCGCTTTTCAACTTCATCTTCCGGCAGATCCATATTGCGGGGCCCAAAAGCCACATCATCATGCACGGTGCTCATGAACAGCTGACTGTCAGAATCCTGAAAAATGTAGCCGATTTTTTCCCGTACGGCACCCAGGGTTTTATTACTGAGGGGAATTTCCTGCACACGGATTTCGCCGGTAAAGTTCAAATCCAGACCTACCAGCAGCTTCAGCAGGGTGGATTTTCCCTGTCCGTTGGCACCGATAAGGCCGATGGAATCGTGTTCACTGGCATGAAAAGATATGTTTTTCAAAACCGGCTGGCTGTGTTCGTAAGAAAAGTTCAGGTTGCTGACGTCAATGTGAATGTGGCTCATGGGTATATTGTATGTAGTATAGGGATCCCGAATCAAGTTCGGGATGACTACCTGCTAAGGTCAAGTATTGAAACTATTGATCTTGTCGCCTACATCCTGAATAACTGTCTGCATTTTGTCAGAAACCTGGCGTAAAACCTGGGTAGATTCCTGAATGTTGGTTGATCCCGCATTCATTTCAGAAACAAAGGATTTCAGCTGGTCGTTAACATCCTGCAGTTGCTTTACCTCTTCCAGAATTGCCTGGTTACCTACGGACATTTCTTCTGATGCATGGCGAACTTCGCTGGTAAGGCTGTTCATTTCACCAAGAGCAGTGGAAATCTGCTTTGAATTTTCATGCTGTTCATCCATAGTAGTTTGAATACCGTGCATGATGGTGTTGGTAGACTTAATGTTTTGAGCAACCGTAGAGAAAGTCTGGTTTGAAACACTGGAAGACTGTCCTACATCGGCAATCAGTTCCTGAATGGCCTGCAGCTGTTCTCCAATCTGTTTTGACTGCTTAGAAGAAGTTTCTGAAAGCTTTCGGATTTCATCGGCAACAACCTTAAAACCAAGACCGGCGTTACCGGCATGGGCAGCCTCGATGGCCGCATTCATTGCTAACAGGTTCGTCTGCTCTGCGATATTGGAAATAGCCGTGTTGGCATCTTTAAGCATCTTAGACTGTTGTTCAATCTGAATGATGCGTTCGTTCACCGCTTTCTGCATTTCACTGCCGGTTACGGCATCTCTTTCAATGACATCAAAACTTTTTGCGACCATATCAACTGATTTATTAACATCCGCAATGTTTGAAATCATCTGTTCTACGGCAGTAGATGCCTGCACTACCCCATCAGACTGTTTTCTGATCATCTGTTCAAGAGAATTAATGTTGTGTGCAATTTCTGCAACAGCAGAAGCGGTTTCAATAACGCTGGTACTCTGCTGGGTAATTTCCCGGGAAACATGCTGAATGTTGGCGTTAATCTGGGTAACGGCAGCCTGGGTTTTAATGGAACTGTCTTTCAGTTCGCTACCGGCGGTCTGCAGAGTTCCATTGGATGTTTTCAGGTTATTCATGGTTCCCTGAAGGGTATTCATGAACAGGTTGAAATTATCAGTAAGAGCACCGATTTCATTTTTTGCTTTTGTGCTGAGGCGCTGCGTTAAATCAGCTTCACCGGTGGCAATTACCTGAACGGCGGTATTTACCTGCTGCAATGGGTTTAATGCAATGCGGATAGCTATGGCAATAAAACCAACAAGGAGAATTGCAACTATCAGTGAAATAATGGAGATGTCCTTTGCCAAAGTAGTGGCTGTTCCCCGCACTTCAGTTTTTGGTACAGCAAGGCCTATGGCCCAACCGGTTGACGTAACGGGACCAAAGGTACACAGAATCTGTTCGCCGGAAGGAGAATAGAACCAGTCTTCTCCAGTGTTTTCTTCTGTGCCACTCAGCATTTTTTCTGCAATACCATCAAGATCTTTGAATCCCAGCTTGGCAGATTCTTTCATATTTGCAGCCATAAAATAGGATTCATCAGTGTGGCCCATAATATCACCGTTTTCCGAAAGAAGGAAAATATACCCTGATGTGGACATTGGTAAGCTGGCTACTTTTTTCTGGTATGAAGAAGCGGGAACACCTACCATGACAAACCCGGGAACATCACTGTTTAAAAATGTTTTGGAAATAGGGATTACCCATTCTTTCTGGTTAGAAAACAGAACCGGATAGGCATAGGTCTGGTTTTTGCCATCCTTAAGTATTTCTTTACAGAAATCCATTGATGAAACATTCAGCTGGGTGCCATCATCAAAATAGGCCATGCCTTTGTCATCTACGTATGCTACAAACAGAAAATCCTTACCGCGGGAACTGCTTCTTGCCCGTATAAAGTCAATTTTTGCCTGTTTATCCATGGTCTGCATTTCATCCGCAGCAGAGTAATTTCTAATTTGCTGCATATAGGTACTGTTGCTGCTTTGCAGATACATGGCGTAGGTGTCTACCATGGTGCGATAATCTTTCCTGACAGAAATTCCAATAGAATGTTGAGTGATAATGAGAGCAAGAAGATCAAGGAGGAGAAGCAGGGAAATAACCAGAATTGCGGCAATGGAGGCAATTCTACTTTTAAGAGAGTGATAACGGTTAGCCATACCGCAAGTATATGCTGAATATGGAAAAGTCGCGGTAATATCAGGATAAGAAAGATGAATGTGTAATTTGGTGTTATTTTAAATGAAAATATACGAAAAAGTTCCCTAACAGCTCAAAAACAGGCAGCAGACGGAATGATATGAACAGCAGAATCCAGCCGACGCCATACAGGAAATCGCGGAGATCAGTGTGAACGGTATTCTGAAGGTAACTGAAATCGCCGGTGTAGCCACGGAGGGTCATGCTTTCATAGACAACGGTAGCCCGGTCGATGGCGCGGAGCAGCAGCTGGCCGGCAAGGCTTCCCCAGACTTTGTAGTGAACCCCTTTCTGTTTGGGGGCACGCAGCTGGTATGCCAGAACCGAGTGATGTACTTCTTCCATAAGGACACTGATATAGCGGTATGTCAGCATGAACTGGGTCACGAGGATCTTAGGAAGATGCAGGCACTGCAGGGCATAGCAGATACCTTCGATGGTAGTGGTAGCGATGAGCAGGTAGCTGGCCAGCAGGGAAAGCAGGCCTTTGATGACAAGAGTGGTAAAGGAAAGGACGCCGGCACTGACAGTGACGCCTGCAATGATGACCCGGTTGGGGTCCAGCAGGGGATTCAGAATCCCGATAAAAACGACCAGAGGCAGAACCAGCTTTAAGCGGCGTAAAGCATCGCCAAAAGGCAGGTCTGCCCACAGGAATAACACAAATGGATAGATAAACAGGGAGGAAACGCCCGCAACATCATATTTATTGCAGCTGACAACGGTTGCAATATAGCCGATGGTCACCAGAAACTTGGAAAGGGGATGTATCTGGTTAATGGTGACAGACCGGCGGGCAAGGCCATCAAGGGTAAATATGGTACGTAAGGCGTTACCCGGTTTATTACTCATTAGCTGCTGTTTTTCTCCGTTTCAGTGATACCAGTGCGATGATGCCGGCACAAAGGGCAGCAACGATGATAGCACCAACGATACCACTTAATGAAGTATGTTCATAATCTGGAAGGAGAACGGTTGCTTCCTGAACGGCTGCAAAAGAGTCATAAACAGAACCGGCTGCTTCAAGTTCGGTGGTGCCGGCAATGCGTTCCATAGACCATTCAAGACCATCAGGATTTTCACTGGCAACCAGAGAAAGAAGTCCACCGATAACCAGAGCAGTTACGGCAAGAACAATCATGGTTGTTTTGAAAGTAAAACGGCCGGCTTTTGCAGGAGCACTTTCTTCTGCTTTCGGGCAGCCCCACAGCAGTTCCGGGCGTGCTTCGTGAACAAAGCAGAGAACAGCAGCGGTAATCAGGCCTTCTACCAGACCGATGGCCAGGTGGATAGGCTGCATGGCCAGCAGGAAAGTTCCGAATGGCAGTTCAGTGATGCCTGAAGCCAGGGTCTGCAGGGTTACGCTGAAGGCACCCAACTGCAGGGAAACGATACAGCCGATAACGGAAGCAGCTACGATTTTGCCTTTGGTGGCACCGTTTTTCATCATGGGTTTCCAGATGAGGAGTGAACCGAGGAAACAGCCGTAGAAGGCCATGTTCCAGATGTTGCAGCCAAGGGCCAAAAGACCGCCATCGGCAAAAAGCAGACACTGGATTAACAGAACGCCGATCATGGAAAGGAAGCCGGCTGCCGGTCCCAGAAGGGCAGAAAGCAGCATACCGCCGCAAAGGTGTCCGCTGGAACCAGTTCCAGGAATGGTAAAGTTGATCATCTGAGTAGCGAAAACAAAGGCACTCATGATTCCCATAACGGGGATTTTTTTTGAATCGGTTTCTTTTGATACTTCTTTTACAGAGTAAACGGTTGCAGCGGCAGAACAAACTGCCATAACGCCTGCAACTGCTGGAGAAACCAGGGCATCAACCATGTGCATAGGGATAACCTCTTTTAAATGATAGTATAACTATCATAGTATCGCCTTGCTGAAAACCGGCCGCAAGCCTCCCGGGGGGTTATTTTTTCAACTTTTTTTCCTGCAGTACTGCCAGCTGTGCTCGTAGTTGTTTTCTGGGCGTAGGTGTACCGGGTTTGGGGTGAAAAATACTTTGTACTCATCAGTTATGATTGTACCATGAAGGGAAAATTTCACACATTATTAGAGATAAAACCATTCACTAGTGTATTCCACTAAGATGCATTTTCCTAAACCATCTAAACTAAATTTTAATTCAGATAAATCAGCCCTTGTATCAGAAATTGTATAGATTACCGTATTATCTAAAGTTTTCTTGGGTTCTCCGAATGCATTCAGAATGTCAATTTTGCCAATTTCTGTGGTAAGTCCAATGGGATGCAAAACGATTGCTGAATTAGGAATAATCATCATTCTAGCAAGAGACGACTTTTCTCCTGCTGATAGAAAAAATAAATCAATATCTTGATATGATAAAACAATGATCTGATGATATTCGTATGAAAATATTTGCCGGCTGACTGGTTCTCCCAGTACTGACTCACAATACTCGATTGAACAATCTAAAAAAATGCCTCCTTGATTGTCTGTTTTACCAACTGGGGAAAACCAGAAATTCTCAGAAAACAGACCTGTACAGGATAAAATAGTCATAAACAGTACTGAAAGAATTTTCTTTTTATTCATTAAAAACTCCCGAAAAAGACTGGTAATGGATCATCTACTTCTCCACTTTTATATGAACTATCTCCATCTAAACCAAAATGAAGATGAGGACCTGTAGACATTCCTGTGTTTCCAACTTCTCCAATCTTTTGACCTGCCTCAACATTTTCTCCCACTGTAACAAGTGCCATAGACAGATGAGCATATAAAGTCTTTTTCCCAGAGGGATGTTCTATTTCTACATAGATTCCGTAATTGGAATGATTATCACTTTGCTTAGTAACAGTACCCTGCCCGACTGCATTAACGCGAGTGCCTTCAGGAAATCCAAAATCAAGAGCCCCATGAAAACCAGAAGTGTTTCCTACGGGGGGTTCCAATACATCTCTTGGCCCATAACCTGAGGTTATGTTATTAAACGCTTCAGTGAATGTTTAACCTACAGGAGGAGCAATTCCGTTAACAATTTGAACTTGACGTTTTTCAACAGTTGAATATCTCACCTTGCGGTTGTGGAAACGATTTAGTCATATCACCAGCAGATAACCCCCACAAATCCCTGAAATTAACCGGATTGTTCTGGGTGTAGGTGTACCGCCATTTTTACAAATACAATACTAATTCAGGTTTTTTGGTTCAGGATGATCAATTCCAGTAAGTTTCACTATCTGCTCCAAGCTCCAAAACTGGTTTTCTTCGTAGAAGAATTCGGTTTTCCGTTTTTTGAAAACCCTGAATGCTTTCATGGAATTATCGTATAGGTGAAAAATATCGCAGACTTCGATTAACTCCGGTATCAACTTCAAGGCTTTTGTATACCTTGATAAGACTTTATCCTGAGGTACATCATGTCCTCCTGCAGCAAACCGTGATTTCACCCGCATTACATTGATCATTGGGTCTGCAGTCAACACATAAATACATTTAATGAAATATCCCTGCTCTTTTGCCTTTTTTAAAAGCAGAAGATTCCGCTCTGTTGACAGCACTGTTTCAAACGTAAAATTTGATTTGGATGACAGGGCCATTTCCCGAAGTTCCTCTGCCTTAACAGCAGCTTCCAGATCAGTACATTGATTGGATCTTTTTACATCATCAGCATTGATATAAGGGGGAATAACTTCGACATATTTTGTAATGGTTGATTTACCGGAGCCATTAGGTCCTGCGAATACTAAAATAGTCGGTTTATATTTCTTCTCAGGCATATTCGCGGTGTCCATCAGGATATTCTAGAAAAGCCTTCTTCTTTTCAAGGTCATACCCTGCAATGGGAAGTCCCTTTAGCTGTTTGATTTCATTTTCAATTTTTACACCCTGCTGAAAACGATAGGTCATTTCCTGGTCGCTGATACCACAAGTTGAATCAAGCTCATTTTCTTCATTCATATGGAACCTCCCCGAAAGACGATATGTAATGATATCATAAATGCAGAAATTTTACTCTCACAAGGCTTTCGCAATTATTCTGGGAATGGGCGAAATAAACACTCTACTGTTTTGATGAAGTTTATATCAGAGAGCTGAAATTATATGAAATGAGAAGACCGCAATGTGATATTTGTTGTGCTCTCATTCTTCAAGAAAAAGTAGAGTGCAAAAAATAAGCTCACCTCGCAATTGCACCTGCCGAAGTGAGCTCTTATAGCAAAACCAGAGGCTAGGCCGCTTATGCAGTTGCCTTCCGTTCTTTTAATATAGTTTATTATCGATAACCCGTCAATTTTTGAGGATTTAGACAGAATGCTGATTTTAAACATAATCAAGAACTGATAAATCGAACTCTTGAAGGATGCCATCTTTGGTAAATCTAAATCTCATTCTTGTATATTCCCCATCCATATTGATTTCCGGTATAAAGGCTTCATAAAGTAGGATTGTTTGGGATTCCTCTTCCATATAAATTCCTTTTCCATATGTCTGCCTAACTTTTTTCAGTTTGTCATTGATTCGAATTCCACGTGAAGTTTCAAAATCCATACTCTGAGTTTTAAAGCTTTTTATACACCTTGTAAGAGAGTCAGTCATTATTTCAAAATTACTGTAGAATCTTCTCTCTTGCGTATACCCTGTGCTTTTATTATGCCATATAACTTCTGATGTTATGGGAGAGCCATAATATAATTCAAGATAATATACCGGACAACCAAGAGTAATGGCAAAATCCTTGTCTGTATCGATTACATATAAATCAACTGGAAAAACTAAGGCAAACATAGTAGCCGGTATAATAAAAAGGAGCACAGTCAAAAATATTCTTTTTTTCATTTTACAGGATCTCCTGGATGAATAATGACATATCCATCGTAATATAATGTTTGATTTGCTGGTTCAGTTACTCCAACTTAGCGTACTTCAAAATGTAAATAAGGAAAATTCTCAGGTATTTTTGATGTATCATAAATCTTAGGAGGCTTGGGGACTTCGGCTGTATCACCCGCCGATGCCCCCCACAAATCCCTAAAATTAACAGGATTGTTCTGGGCGTAGGTGTAACAAAATTAATCGTCATACAGTAATTTCATTCATTAAAAATATCCAAGTTCTCCTGTAAAAAGTCAAACATGAAATCATAGGATTTAAAATCGATTATCGCTGGTATATCAGTGATATTTTTGATAGCTGCTAATTTTCTCTCTTCAGTCTTCTGAAAAAGTCCTTCCGAATTTAGTAGTAATAAATAGTTATGAACCTCTGCTTCCTCAACTTTATACGGTTGTTCGTAAAAGTATGTTTTCTTATCAATCAATATCGTTTGTTGGGTAAAATCTGATATGTAATATTCTGTTTTTCCATTTGGAGAGTACAGGGTGATGTAATAAATGGGATTATTGGAATAATCAGCATATTGAAGTAAATATATTGCCGCATCTACACGAAGATTCTCATTTGGGATTTCCTCAAATTGGATAGGTTTTGTATCAATTATTGACGCGAAACTATCTAAAGCAAGAATACTTTGTGAAAAAAGTGGAAAAGTAAAAAGAAGTAACAGGGTAAAAATACATATTTTTTTCATTCTGAGGCAGACTTTACGTTTCGTAATGTTTTTAGTGATTTACCAAGAGTGTTTTCAAATGGGGAGGATTTGAACATTCCCATAAGTATCTCTTCCGGCTGCATGAACAAAAAGCTGCCCTTCCAGCTGTATCAACGGACGGGCAGCTTTAGCGCATCAGATATAGGCGTCTATCAGGCCGCAGAAGCTGTCGATGGGGTCAACAGCCGTAAAGCTGTCTGCACCGGAGAGCAGTTTTTCAATAAGGGCATCAAGGGTATGCTCTTTAGCGTCGTAGGCGTTGATGTAGGTTCTGAACTGTGGAATGTCGGCCAGCATGGTAGGTGAATCAACACTGATGCCGACAACCGGAACTTCAAATACGTACCACGGAATTTCTCCGCCGCCTTTGGAAAGTCCAAACGCCGGGCGCGATGTACAGTCACACAGGGTAATAACCAGATCCATCTGGGAAACAAAGTCTGCTATGGCATTTTTACCGGCAAAGTACAGGTTCAGGTTCGGTGCCTTTCCGGCTGCCATTTCCTGCTTCATCTTATCCAGCGGGCTTTCGTAAATGAATGCCTCAAATCCGCGGGCAATCAGTTTATCGCGGAGCATTTCGGCAGGAGACTGCTTACCTGCGCCTCCCATAGCCATCTTCATAAGGGCTTCCATGGGGCCGGCTGCAGATTTCAGGTTTACAATCATGATCCGCTTATATTTTTCGGGCGTCAAAGGCAGTACATCAGCATCCTTGTATTTAACCAGGGTTATGGCATCTTTACTGATTTTTACTGCAGTTTCCTTGTATTCACTCCGGGCCATGATTTCTGCAATTTCGGCGTCAGAAGCAACCATGTTTTCCTTGGCTTTTTTATGCAGGCCAAGGTGAGCCTTCAGGCCAAGGATGCGGCTTAAGGCTTCTACCATGCGTTCTTCGGTGATGATGCCATCTTTGTAGGCGTTCAGCATGGTGGTAAAGTCTTCGTCAGGATCATTGAAGAACAGGAACATATCGCAGCCGGCGTTGATGGTAGCAGGCAGCATCTGGGCGCGGGTCATGCGGTCGGTCATGCCTACCATGTGGGAGGCATCAGTGACAACCATACCGTTAAAGCCCAATTCGTCGCGGAGCAGTCCGTTCATGATTTCCGGACAGAGAGTGGCAGGCAGCAGTTCATCGGGGGTGATATCCGGTTTGATTTCCTTCATGTAGTTGGGCATCATGATATGGCCACCCATAACGGCATCAAGACCCTCATCAATCATGGTCTTGTACACTTTGCCGTAGGTTTCCATCCACTCTTTTTTTCCAAAATGGTTTACGTTGTTGGAAAGATGGGCGTCGCGATGATCCTGGCCGTTACCGGGAAAGTGTTTGGCAGCGCAGGCAAAACCGTTGACGGTGTGGGCACCTTTTACGTATTCAAGGCTCATTCTGGCTACACGGTCGGCATCGTTTCCAAAAGCGCGTTTTACAACTTCGGTATTCAGCCAGTTATAGTGGATGTCGGCTACGGGAGCAAAAGCCATGTTACAGCCGATGGCGGAGGCCTGTTCGTTGGACATACGGCCTAAATCGTTGGCGTACTGAGGATTATCGGTAGCAGCAATCTTGATGCCACCCGCGATATTGGTTCCATCCACACAGGCGCCGTCTCCGCCAGCTTCAGTATTACAGGCAATAAAGACAGGTACTTTGGCGTATTTCTGCAGGATTCTGTTCTGAGCCGCAACTTTTACACTGGGCATACCGTTATAGCGGATGCCACCCAGATGATATTTTTCCATCAGTTCCCGCAGGTATCCTTCTTCCTGGCTGGATGTCAGCTGGAAAAACAGCTGGCCTACTTTTTCTTCATCAGACATGGCTGTGATGGTATTTTTTACCCACGCAATGTCTTCGTCGGAAAGCAGATACGGTTTTGCTTTCAAGTCAATCATACAGATTCCTCCTGGCAATGTAAGAGAATTGCTGATTGTAGTATATCAAACTTTTCGGGATATCAGAAAAAAAAGTGGGGCTCTTCAGCTTTTCAGCAGCATGTCGATGGCTTTTTCCAGTTCCACCAGGGCTTCGGCGTTCTGGTCTTCTACGGCATCAACAATGCAGTGGTCCATGTGGTCTTTCAGGATTACTTTACTGACGCCGTTGATGGCAGACTTTACGGCAGAAAGCTGGATGAGCACTTCAGTACAGTCACGGCCGTTTTCAATCATGGTTCTGATGGATTCCATGTGACCGATGATTTTTGCCATGCGGTTCAGGACATTTTTTGTCTGGGTGTGGGTGTGGCTATGGGCATGGTTGTGGTCGTGATGCAGGTCATCGTGGTGAGAATGAGTATATACGTTTCCGTGTTCGTCGATATGTGTGTGCATGGTGGAAATTGAACCAGTTCTGTCATGCTGAACTTGATTCAGCATCTGGATCCCGAAACAAGTTCGGGATGACAAAGTACATAATCAGGATGACAGAATACTGGTTTGTGATAAGTTGGTTATTTTGCTTTTACCAGTTCTACTTCAAAAATCAGGTAAGCGCTGGGTGGAATTACTCCAGGATATCCCTGTTCACCGTATGCAAAGTCTGGTGGCAGAATCATGCGGCGTTTTTCCCCTACTTTCATTTCCTGAACCATCAGATCAAAACCGGTAATCATCTGTCCGGCACCGGTCATGAATTCCAGTGGAGAACGGCCTTCTGAAGAATCGAATACCTGTCCGGTCAGGAGCATACCAGTGTAGTGGGTAGCAACAGCTTTTCCCTTTCCTACAGCATCGCCCTTTCCCTCTTTCAGGATTTCCCAGTAAATTCCGTGGTCATCTTTTTTAGCATTAGGGAATTCTTCTTCAATTTCTTTGATAACTTTTGCAAATTTTGCAGCTTTGCGGGCCTGTTCAGCGGCAGCAGCGTTTTTTGTCAGGTTATCCCAGTCGGCCTGAGTAGCAGTGAATTTTTCTGCTTCTGCACCCTGACGTACGATGGTTACCTTATTGATTGAGGCTCCCTGTTTCATGGAGTCTACAACATCCTGTCCTTCTACAACTTCACCAAAAATGGTGTGGTGGTCGTCAAGCCAAGGAGTTGGAACAATGGTAATGAAGAACTGGCTGCCGTTGGTATTTTTACCGCTGTTGGCCATAGAAAAGCGTCCTGGTTTGTCGTGACGCAGGGTATCTACGAATTCATCGACAAACTTGTATCCGGGGCCACCGGTTCCGTTTCCGCGTGGGTCACCACCCTGAATCATAAAGTCCTGACCATCGCCATTAGCTTTACTGATAACGCGGTGGAATTTCAGACCATCATAAAAAGGTTTTCCATTTGCGGCATCAAGAGTGCCTTCTGCAAGACCAACAAAGTTGGTTACCGTCAGCGGAGTGTCTTTGTAGAACAGTTCAAGAGCGATTACACCGTTGGTGGTGTCCATAATGGCAAAAATACCTTCTTTGCCTTTGATAGCTTCCATTGCTTTTTCCATATTTGAATCTCCTATCAGATTAATTTGCGTAATTATTTTGCCTGTTCAAGGGTAATCTGGAAAATCAGATATGAGTTGGCAGGGATAACTCCCCCTACACTCTGATTTCCATAGGCGTACTGTGGTGGCAGAACACAGATACGGGTCTCCCCTACTTTCATTTCCTGAACCATCAGGTCAAAACCGGTAATCATCTGGCCACCGTTGGTCTTAAAGTCCAAAGTTGTACCTTCGCGTGAATAGTCAAATACCCGGCCGTTCATCAAAGCTCCCACGTAAGAACAGCTTACATTTTTGCCCTTGCCTGCTGCAGCACCTTTTCCTTCTTCCAGTACTTGATAGTAAATGCCACTTTCATGTTTTACCGGAACTGAAAGGAAGTGCCCAATCTGGGTCATCAATGCCTGCTGATACAGTTCATTCCACTGTGCCTGAGTTGCAGTGAATTTCTGGGCTTCAGCTCCTTGCCGGATGATTGTCACTTTATTAATGACAGTATCCTTTTTCATGGAGTTAACTACTTTCTGTCCATATACAACTTCACCAAAAATGGTGTGAACATCATCAAGGTGTGGAGTTGGCACAATAGTAATGAAGAACTGACTTCCGTTGGTATTACAGCCGCTATTTGCCATGGAAAGCCGACCGGGTTTGTCATGGCGTAGGGTATCTACGAATTCATCCGGGAATGAATATCCAGGACCTCCGGTGCCATTTCCTCTGGGATCTCCACCCTGAACCATAAAGTCCTGAGAGTCTCCGTTAGCTTTACTGATAACGCGATGGAATTTCAGACCATCATAAAAGGGTTTTCCTTTTGCAGCATCAAGGGTGCCTTCTGCAAGCCCCACAAAGTTTGTAACAGTGAGTGGAGCTTCTTTGTAAAATAACTCCAGAACTACGACACCAGCAGTAGTTTCCATTGCAGCAAATAAACCATCTTTTCCTTTAACGGCTGTCAAGGCTTCTTTTGGAGCCTGTGCGGAACATGCTGAACAAAGTAAAACCAGAGCAACAAGAGCTGTGAGCGTTTTTTTAATTTTCATAATAGCTTTCCTTAAACCAGGTATATATTGCCTCTAATCGGGCGTTGAAAGATTTTTCTATGCTGCCGTCAAGTAATGGAACATTCATAAAATCAGCCTGAACCAGAATATATACGATGAGCGTGTTTTCTTCCTCATGAATGAGGAGATTAAGATGCATATCCTGTTTTTTTACTGCCTTAAATCCCATGAATGTCATATTGTCTGCAGCGGTACCAAAAAAACCAAAATCCGTTTCATTCTGCAAGAAATCAACTGAGTACAGACATCCGCCAAAAGACTTGTCGTGAAGGTAAAACCATCCACTGGTTCCATTAGCATTGCCAGAAGTATGGTCAGGAACTGGCTTTCTGGTTTTAGGATCATCAACTGTGTATGCTTTGGTATATAAGGTTGTATATTTCTTGCGGGAATTGGAATAGTACTGAATGCCTTCCATGGTAGAAAAGGACCGGCCCAAACGGGAAATCACTTCCATCTGGGATGCACCATACAGGTCTTTTTTGGGGATGACGTATAATGCTTCTCCCATAAAACCCGGAGCATCTGAATGGGTTAAATACCATCGGTCACGTGCCATATGTGCAGTCTCGGTTGATGGGAGGAGCTGTAGTTGTGCATCTTTCTGCTTGTAATACAGGTGTATCTGACCTTGATTGTCTTCAGCAAAAACCGGTATTACTGACAGAAAAAGGCAGCAGAGTGCCACTGCTGCCTTTCTGTGTATTTTCATTCTCAGTGAATACCTTTGTAGATAACGCGAACCTGTTTGTACAGACCGTCTCCTTCTGATTTTGTTTCTACATCTGGGATGTCATTCAGTGTAGTGTGAATCAGACGGCGTTCAAAGGGGTTCATTGGTTCAAGCAGAACTGAGTTACGGGTAGTGCGAACTTTATCAGCGGTGGTGTAAGCCAGGCGAACCAGTGACTCTTCGCGGCGGATGCGGTAGTTCTCGCTGTCCAGGATAACGCGGACATCTTCACGTCCCAGGCGGCCTGCGTATACATTGGCAAGAAGCTGCATTGCATCAAGGTTTTTACCTTTGCGTCCAATCAGAATAGATGAACTTGGCGAACTGATGCGAAGTCCAATTTTATTTTCTTCACGGAATACTACATCAACAGTAGCTTCATAACCCATTTTGCGGATCATTGAAGCAACAAAGTCGATAAGCTGTTTTTCAAAAGCGTCCTGTGGCAGTGGATCTGCAAACATGCGCTGATGAGGAGTGGTTTCAGCAGACTCAGTATCTACTTTTGTAGTTACTTCATCGGTGTGAACGCGGATGCGTACATAGCCGTTCTTGAAAATGCTTTTTTTCTGGGTTTCCAGGATTTCAACATCAAACTGATCTTTTTCAAGACCAAGTTCAGCGGCGGCCAGTTCAATGGCTTCTTTTTCGGTTTTAGCTTCATATTCGTATGTCATATCAATACCTCTCAAATGAATGAAAAGGCCGTCTGGTTACGAACGGCCAGTGTTTTTATTTCTTTTTGCGTGCTACAAACTTTGGTTTTGCAGCTTCCTGAGCTTCCAGTTCAGCACGGGCAGCCTGAACCTGCTTATTGATGAACAGCTGCTGGATAAGAGCTATAACCATGCTGAAGGTCCAGTAAATAACCAGACCAGATGGTGCATTGTAGAACATGAAGAAGAACATGAACGGCATAATGTACATCATGGTATTCATACTCTTGGTCTGTGCAGTCTGAGGCTGGGATTTGCTCATAATCTTGGTCTGCAGAACCTGAATTACTACATAGATAACAGGCAGCAGACGGATTTCGTTACCAAGGAACGGCAGGTTGAATCCCAGGGTGTACACACTGTCACCCTGAGAAAGGTCTGGAATCCATCCTGGAATGAACGACGCTCCACGGAAATCAAAGTAGTTGTTGAACAGGTTATACATAGCCATGATGATTGGGAACTGAATCAGCAGTGGCAGACAACCGCTCATAGGGTTGTAACCGGTTTCTTTGTAGAGAGCTGCCATTTCCTGGTTCAGTCTGTCAGGATTTGATTTGTATTTTTCCTGCAGAGCCTGCATCTGTGGCTGAACCTGCTGCATTTTTACAGAAGACAGCGAAGTTTTTTTAGTCATAGGATACAGAGCCAGACGGAGAAGCAGAGTCATAACCAGGATACAGAGACCCCAGTTTGGAATCAGTTTGTAAATGAGTCCCATAATCCACTTCAGGGCAACTTCAAGCCAGGTGAGGAAACCGGAAGACTGCTGACAGTAGTCGTAATACATACCGGCAAGTTTCCAGCCGTTGTCTTCTGCGTGATTATACATTTTCAGTGTCTTGTCGGTTTTTGGTCCGATGTACACATAATAGGTATCAGTAACTGCATTGGCTGTTATAGGATTACGGACAAGGGTAACCTGAGACGTTGGATTGTCATTTTCATCAACTTTCGTTGAACAGGTAGATTTAGCAGTAATCTGGGCATTTACTGGCGCAACAAGGGCTGCAAAGTATTTTCCGGTAACACCAGACCAGGTGAATTCATTTGTGTAATCTTTGTTCTGTCCGGCAGCAAGATTCTGTTTTTTGATTTTTCCGTTAGTCAGAGACATGAAATAACGGTAGTCATAGCGCTGGTTTTTTGTATCCCAGCGTGGACCAATCTGCGGAGAAGTACGCAGAGAGTAACCGGTATTTCCAAAGGTAAGGCTATTTACACCGTCTGCTCCTTTAATGTGAACGTCCAGTTTGAATACGTATTCATCCGGGAGAAAGGTGTACTGTTTAACTAAAGTAAAGGAACTGGTGGTGCCATTCTCATTCTTTACGCTGTATGGATGAGAAAAAGCTACGCTATAGTCTGAAATACGTTTAACCGTAAACAGATTGTTCAGAATAGGTGCATTTTCGCTTCCCAAAGCAATGGCAAATGCACGGTTAGTGTCGGTAATGCAGTCGGCCATTTCAATACCGTGATCTCCATCTTTGTGGTCACGGAGTTCGAATCCGATAATGTCTCCACCCTTGTTTGTAAGGGTAACTGTCATCAGGTTTGTAGAAATAGTTACGGTCTCTTCATCGACAGCATCAATAGTTTCAAGGGAAGATTCGTTTTCAATTTCTGCAGCAGCAATCAGGGGATTTTCTGCAGAATCAGTGGTAATGGTTTCTTCAAGCATTGCTGCTTCAGCAGTAGCGGCAGCTTCTGCTTCAAGGGCATTGGCCTGCAGCCGCATCTGATATGCAGAGAAGCCGATGATAACCAGAGTAGAAAGCAGAATTGCAATAATAGTGTTTTTTTCCATCGGGAAAAACTCCTGTTAGTTGGGTTAACTTATGAAACAGTTAGGGAACAGGGTCATAACCACCGGGATTCAGCGGATTACATCTGATGATTCTTTTAGCGGTAAGGATTGTTCCCTTTACGGGACCGTGTTTGGTTATAGCCTGAAGCCCGTAATTTGAGCAGGTAGGATAAAACCGACAGCACGGTGGAAACAAAGGTGAGATACAGACTTGATAGACGCGGATGAAAAATTTAAGAATAGAGGCAGTTATAGAGCCAAAAGTATATCTCATAACTGTAATAATCCAGCTTTCTCAGTTAGACGTCTGAATGTATCACACCGCGAAGGGAACGAGTCATTTCCGGGGTAGACAAGCAGCAGCAAGTCATAGCCGGTGTTCAGGTGTGATTTTAAAGAACGGTATGCTTCGCGGCTTAATCGTTTGCTGTAATTTCTTTCTACAGCGTTTCCGTAGCCGCGGGGCAGGGCAAATACGATTCTGTTTATATCTTTACCATTAGGTAAGAAAAAGAGTTTCGCACCATTGGTGGAAACTCTTTCTCCTTTCTTAAACAGAACCTTAATTTCGTCAGAGCGCTTTATCCGCTCATGACGGGTAAAACGACCAGTTTTGTTCAAGCCTGCACTCTCTTTTTGTTAAAGCAATCAGTAAGGCTTTTTCTCGTCAGAAACAGTCAGCTTATAGCGTCCCTTAGCTCTGCGGCGTTTAAGAACGAGGCGTCCACCTCTGGTCTTCATGCGTGCGCGGAAACCAAATTTTCTGTTTCTCTTAGTTTTACTGGGCTGATATGTCCGTTTCATGTGACATGTCTCCTTTATTATTTAGAGTGCATTACGCTCTCTTTTAATTTTTGTTCCAAACATATCTTTTGCATCATAGATATATGGGTGTGGTAATATACCACGATACATCAAATCTAGTCAACAAATATCAGATTTTAAACTGGTCCAGTTCAAGGGCAGTCTGTCCGGAAACTTGAGCGCACACTTCTACAAAGTCGTCATGCCATTCTTCGCTGTGAAGAACCCCGTTTTTTCTGATGGCTGCAACCAGCGCAGCTTGAGTTAACGGCAGGCGGTAGGTGCAGATTTCTCCCAGAAGGGTGTCGCAGATTCTGGTAGTCAGCAGATCAAAACCTTGATGGGTTTTAGCTGAAACGGGAACTGCTTCTGGAAAAGTTGCAGTCAGGTGGTCATACAGAAAACCGAAAGATTCTTCCTGATGTACATCGACGGCATCAATTTTATTGAGGACGATGAGGGCCCGTGATGAATCGGCACCGATTTCCTTCAGGACGGAAAGGACGGTTTCATACTGCTGCATGACCAGCGGATCTGTAGCATCAAGAACGATAAGAAGCAGTTCTGCGCGGGCAGCTTCTTCCAGCGTTGACTTGAATGCATTTACCAGGTTATGGGGCAGGTTACTGATGAATCCTACGGTGTCAGAAATAAGGATACCGGAGCCGTTGGGAAGGGCAAGGCGACGGGTAGTGGGATCCAGGGTTGCAAAGAGCCGGTTTTCTACAAAAACATCGCTGCCGGTAAGGGCGTTCAGCAAAGAGGATTTTCCCGCATTGGTGTAGCCAACCAGGGCACATACGGGAAGCGGAATACGGTCACGCTTTTTCCGCAGGGTTTCCCGTTCCTTTACTACTTTTGCCAGTTCTTCCTTAATGTGGGCCATTTTGGTCTCAACGGCACGGCGGTCAAGTTCCAGCTGGGTTTCACCGCTACCTTTGGAACCGTAACTTCCACCGCGCTGGCGGGCCATGTCACCATAGCTGTGGGCAAGGCGGGGCAGGGAATATTCCAGCCGGGCCAGTTCTACCTGCAGTACAGCTTCTTTTGTCCGTGCACGCTGGGCAAAAATGCGGAGAATTACTTCATGCCGGTCAAAGACGGGAATACCGGCAAGCCGCTCCCAGTTCCGCTGATGGGTGGGAGAAAGTTCAAAGTCAAAGATGATACTGTCAGCCCCGGCGGCTTTTGCGTAGGTGGCAATTTCTTCTGCCTTGCCGGTTCCCATGCCGTATTTTGGGGCCGGTTCCCGTTTGTTCAGGACGTACTGACCAACAGTCAGGTGTCCCAGGGTGTCTACCAGTCCACGCAATTCGCTTAACGGGTCTGCTGCAGAAGATACAGCACCTTCAATGTCGGTGCAGCCTACCAGAAATGACTGCACCGGGCGTGCAGCTTCTGCTTCAAGATCAATGATTTTATCGTTAGTCAAAGTGTTTCCTGTTGTTTAATGAGTGAAGGCGTCACGCAGCAGTTCAATTTCTGCTTTATAGCCATCGTGCTCATTGGGTGTCTCAAGAATAAAGGGCAGGGTGTACAGCGCCTCATGATTGATGACACGGATCAGCGCTTCTGCACCGATGTTGCCTTTTCCAATGCACGCATGACGGTCTTTGTGAGATTCAAAGGGGTTCATGCTGTCGTTAAGATGAATGGCTTTCAGGCGGCCAAGCCCTATCACTGAATCAAAGTTAGAAATCACTCCGTCTAAATTATGTACAATATCATACCCGCCATCCCAAACGTGGCAGGTATCAAGACATACGCCCAACTGGGTATCCAGATTGTGGGGCATGTCCTTCATGGCCTCATAGGTCTGATCGATGATGGCACGCACTTCTTCAAAGGTGCGGCCGATTTCAGAACCTTTGCCGGCCATGGTTTCAATAAGTATGGTGGTGTTCCCCGGAAGGGTTCCGCCAAAAGCACTGAATACGGCAGCCAGATGCTGCGATGTCAGTGCAATGCCAACCTCAGCGCCCTGTTTTACGTGGCTTCCGGGATGGAAGTTGTACAGGTTGCCGGGGGTAGCAGCAAGACGCTTCATATCATCAATCATGGTGTTCCGGGCAAAATCCCGGAGACCCGGATCCAGTGCACAGGGGTTCAGGGTGTAGGGCGCATGGGCAACCAGTGGAGCAAACTGATGTTCAGCAGCAAACGAATTGAAAGCTGCCACATCTGCCATATCCAGGGGTTTTGCCTGTCCGCCACGGGGATTCCGGGTAAAGAAGGCAAAGGTATCAGCGTTGACTGAAAGGGCTTCTTTTCCCATGGCCTGGTAGCCGTCTGAACTAGATTCGTGGTATCCGATATGAAGCATTTGTATCTCCTATAAAGCCACCGCGGCAGCGGCAGCGCATGGAGGCGCTGTATATATGCAGTTTGGTGATACAACGTAGCAACAAACTGCACGTGATAAAAATACATGGATGTATTTTTATCACACCTCCTATAGTAGCGGTATCAACCGCTGCTGTCTGTAAAGCGGTGCTTTATTTACTCAGGCGTTCCTGTTGAGCGTCAAGGGCTGGGAACAGTGGCAGGAATGGATCCTGTACCATCTGTACGGTTTCTCCCAGTTCAAGGACCATATCGGTGCCGTCTGCAGCTTTCCATTCAGGAAGCCCCGGGCCATTAGGATTACCGGTAGTGATGAAGTTAACCACATACTGTGATGCAATGTCCTGCAATGCATAGTCACTCTTTTTATATCCATATCCCTTTGGAACGTTACCGTAGAGATAGATGATTTCGCCGGAATGGAAAGCGCCTGCAGAAGAGTTATCTTTTGAGAAGTAGTATTCATATACCGGTTTTCCCTGGGAAGCCAGAGTCTGTGTCCACATGTGGTGCTGATAAGAAAACCAGTATGCAGAAATAATACGGTTAAAATTCCGTTTAGCTTCTTTATTTTTGTTTGCAGGATACAGTCTGACTAACTCTGCGGTAATTTCAGGCCCAAACAGATTTTCCAGGGTTGCAGCATATTTTTTCGCCTTTGGTGTACCACCAAACATGGTAAAAGCATTAGCTTCATCGCGGTTGAAACCATTAAGCAGAGCTTCTTCGTTGTTTTCACCAGCCTGGTAAATCTCCCAGGGAGTTTTAGGTAAGGCATAACCGTCTACGGTCATATCACTGTTCCGATACTTGGTTTTGATGAGTGTGGTTGCAGGAAGACTGCGCATTTCTTCAATGGTGTGGACGTTGAATTCATCCTGGATTTTCCGACCCATGGCAACCGCTGCATCCATAGTACGGAACGTATGGGGAGGTGTTGGCACTACCAGTCCTGAGCTTTCTGCAATAGCCCGTTTGAAAAGGCCTGAAGCAAGAGGAGAGGCACAGATTGCGTTAACACTGGAAGAGCCTGCAGATTCTCCGGCAATGGTGATGTTGTCCGGGTTTCCGCCAAAAGAACTGATGTTATCGTGTACCCATGTAAGAGCGGCAATCTGGTCTAAAAGGCCGTAGTTACCGGTGGTGCCGTTGGGCGACTCTGCTGCAAGTTCCGGCAGGGCAAGGTATCCGAAAACGCCCAGACGGTAGTCAACAGTAACCATGATAACACCGCGGGAAGCAAGGTTTGCTCCGTCGTTCGGTTCCCACCAGCTGCTGCCGGTCATGAGACTTCCGCCATGAATGTATACAACAACAGGAAGGTTATCAGCTGCAGTAGTACCTTCTGGACGCCAGATATTCAGGTAGAGACAGTCTTCTGAAACAGGCGCATTATCAGTGCGCTCATTTTTCCCGTTAAAGCCAATAAGATGATACAGCCAGTTATAAACGCGGCCGTTTTGAGACTGCATTGCCAGTGGCTGAAAATGATCAGCTTCATAGATACCGGATAGACGGTCTAAAGGCTGTGGCTCCTTCCAGCGTAAATTGCCTATTGGTGGCTGAGCAAAAGGAATACCGGCAAAAAGTTCTACCGGTACAGAGGAAAGTTCAACACCGCGGAAATCTCCGGCAGGTGCCGAAATAACGTCAGTCTCAGACTGTTTGTAAAAGGTTGATGGACCCTTGGAGGCACAGCTGGCGGTAAAAAAAGTAAAAGCAGAAACAATCAGCAGTGAACGAATGTAATTGGTATGTTTCATGGCGGTATTATACGCCTTGTTATAAAAAAAGCCTACTTATGAGCATAGTAAAAACAGGTTGGGTGAATTATTCAACAAATAGTACGAAAATACTAAAAAAATTATTATGCAGAGGGTATTTTTATAACTTTCGTTCTGGTAGGGGTGGCCATAGACTCGAACTATACGGGTGAATCACATCGGTTGCTGCTACATAGCCGTGTGATGTAAACCCGAAAATGGAGGAACACATGAAAAAAGTACTTTCTGTACTGTGCCTGGCACTTCTGGCTTGCTCACTGGTATTTGCTGGTGGTGCAAAGGAAAAACCTGTTGAAGATCCCAATGCCCCAGTTAAATTAACTGTATGGTGCTGGGACCCTGCTTTCAACATTTATGCAATGGAAGAAGCTGCCAAGATTTACAAAGGAGTTAATCCTAACGTAACCGTAGAAATTGTAGAAACCCCATGGGATGATCTGCAGCAGAAACTTATTACCGCTCTTACTGCCGGTGCTACCGACAGCCTGCCAGACATTATCCTGATGCAGGATGGTGCTGCTGAAAAAAACATCACCAACTATCCAAAAGCATTCCTTCCGGTAAACGGAAAAATCGATGTTAACCAGTTTGCTTCTTACAAAGTAGACTTTGGTACCGTTAACGGCAAAAACTACACTGTTCCATTTGACAACGGTGCAACTGCTACCTTCCTGCGCCGCGATGTAATCGAATCTGCCGGCCTGAAAGTTTCAGATTTCAATGACATTACCTGGGAACGCTTTATCGAACTGGGTCGTATCGTAAAAGCTAAAACCGGTCTGCCACTGTGTTCAATGCCACAGGACAGCGCAGACTTCATCGCTATCATGATGCAGTCAGCTGGAACCTGGTACTTCGATGAAAAAGGAAAAACCAACCTGGCAAACAACGTTGCTCTGCAGGAATGTATGAAACTGTACACCCAGATGATCAACGAAGGTATCTGTCTGCAGGCTACTGACTGGAACGGCTATGTTGCTACCATCCAGAATCTGCAGGTTGCCGGAACCATCAACGGTTGCTGGATTATCGGTTCAATCAACGGTGCAAAAGGTTCAGAAGGACAGTGGGCAGTTGTAAACACCCCACGTTTTGCCAATGTAGAATCAGTTAACTACTCTTCAAACGGTGGTTCAAGCTGGATGGTAATGGCTAACAGCAAACACCCTGATGTAGCATTCGACTTCCTGAACAAAACATTCGCTGGAAGCACTGACCTGTACGACACCATTCTGCCAACCTCTGGTGCAATTGGTACCTGGATTCCTGCTGCAAGTTCTCCTGTATACTCACAGGGAATGGACTTCTTCGGCGGTCAGGCAATCTATGCTGACATCATTGGATATTCTGCAAAAATTCCACGCGTAAAATACGGTGTATACAACTACGAAGCACGCGATGCAGTAACCATCGCTCTGTTCGACATCGTAAAAGGTGCTGACATTAAGGAAGCACTGAAAACCGCACAGAAAACCGTAGAATTCCAGATTGGAGAATAATCGGTAATTCATGCTGAAAAAGAGGATTACGGAGCAATAATGAGTTTCGCTCATGTGTGAGTAAGGCTCATTTTCGAAGTGTCCTCTTTTTTTACCCCTTAACTAGATGGCAGGTATGCTATGAAACAAAAATCACTGGAAAAAAAGCAGAAAATGTGGGGATGGCTTTTTGTAGCACCTGCTTCGCTGTTGATTTTCATTTTAAGTTTCTATCCAATGGTGTACTCATTTGTTTTGAGTCTCCAGAGTGGTGTAGGTAACAATCTGCACTTTACCGGTATGAGAAACTACATCCGCATGTTTGAGGATGAATATTTTGTCACTTCTGTAAAAAACGTATTAATTTACCTGGTAATCCAGGTTCCTGTTATGCTGATTCTTGCCCTTATTCTGGCATCAATCCTGAATCAGCCAAACCTTAAACTGAAAGGTTTTTTCCGCACACTGGTATTCCTTCCGTGTGTAACATCTCTGGTATCTTCAGCCTTGATTTTTAAAAGTCTGTTTGCCTTAGATGGACTTTTTAACCGTATTCTGCTGTACATTGGTGTTCTTAACGAACCTATGAACTTCCTTATGGATCCATTCTGGGCAAAAGCTGCAATTATTATTGTCATTACCTGGCGATGGACAGGATACAATACCATCTTCTATCTTGCGGGGCTTCAGAATATCGATAATTCTATTTTTGAAGCAGCAGTTGTAGATGGCGCAAGTCCGGCAAAACAGTTCTTTAAGATTACTGTTCCGCTGCTTCGTCCGGTAATTCTGCTTACTGCAATCATGTCTACCAACGGTACCCTGCAGATATTTGACGAAGTACGAAACCTGACCAATGGTGGACCGGGTACAAGTACGTTAAGTATGTCCCAATATATATATAATCTGTCGTTCCGTCTGAATCCTCAGTTCGGATATGCTGCTGCTGTTTCATGGGTAATTCTGTTTATGGTTGCCGTACTCAGTTTTATTCAGATGAAAGTAGGAGATAGAAATGAAGACTAAAAAAGTTCCGGCATTAACCATTATGAAATATCTGTTTCTGATAATTGTCTGTTTTGTTTCCGTATTTCCATTTTATTTCATGGCTGCTGCGGCAACAAACCTGTCATCAGAAGTTCTTGGTGGAAAGCTGTCTTTTGGAACCCACTTTCTTGAGAATCTGAGAAATATGTTTGCTACAGTTAAGTTTGGCAGGGCATTCTGGAACAGTTTGCGCAACACGGTAGTAACTACCATTCTGAGTCTGATTGTCTGCTCCATGGCAGGATATGGTTTCCAGGTATACCGGGACAAGGCAAAGGACCGGCTTATGGCTGTACTTATGCTTTCAATGATGCTGCCGTTTGCTTCATTAATGGTTCCACTGTTCAAGATGTTCAGCACCTTCCATATGATTAATACCATGTGGGGATTCATTCTACCGTTCATTTCAACAGCATTTCTTATCTTCTTCTTCCGGCAGAACACCAAGAGTTTCCCTATAGAGACCGTACAGGCTGCCCGTGTTGATGGTGTTGGTGAATGGGGAATTTTCTGGCGCATTTACATGCCTATTATGCTGCCGACATTTGCAGCTGCTGCCATTGTAACCTTCATGAACAGCTGGAATAACTACCTGTGGCCATTAATCATGATGCAGAGCAAGGATACCCAAACCATGCCTCTTCTGATTACCGGTCTTACTGCCGGATATACCACCGACTACGGCATGCTGATGCTGTCAATTACGTTATTCACGCTGCCAATCATTGTAGTATTCTTTACCTGTCAGAAATACTTTGTATCAGGTATTCTGGGTAGCGTTAAGTAAGGTTGATTGGACCCTTCGACAATGAGCCAGGCTCATTATTGCTCAGGGATCCTGAGCCTGTCGAAGGAATTCTGCGTTACAGGATGGCTGAGCCTGTCGAAGCCTCCGCTTAGCGGACTTTATTGGCAAGCTGGATGATTTCAAAGCGGTTTTTAACCCCCAGCTTGCTGTAAATGGTACTTATCTGGTTCCGGACAGTCTGTTCTGCCAGATGCAGTTCTTCTGCAATCTGGTCGTTATCGGCGCCGGTAACCAGCAGTGCAAAAATCTCCCGTTCCCGTTTGGTGAGCGTATCAAGCCATTCCAGTTCTGGGGTGGCTTTTTTTTCATCAGTAGCGGGCTCAACATACTTCTGCTGTACCAATCCTTTGATGATTTCCGGTGAAATCTGCAGAATTCCGGAATTAAGAGCGCGAATGGAGATAATTAATTCTGTCGGTGAGATATCTTTAAGCAGATACCCGCTGGCGCCTGCCATAAGTGCATCACGGACAAATTCGTCCTCGTGATAGGTAGACAGCATGATAATTTTGGTATCAGGACGAAATTCCTTAATGGCTCTAACAGCCTGAATACCATCCATAATGGGCATGCGTACATCCATCAGGATTACATCTGGAGACAGCTCTTTTGTCATTTCAACAGCGACTTTTCCGTTGGGGGCAATGCCTAGGACGGTCATGTCTTCTGCATAATTGTTGAGGAAAGTCTTTAAACTTTCAGCAAATAATGCCTGGTCTTCACCTAACAATACTTTTGTTTTTTCTGTATCACTCATTTTGAAATCCTGAATCCAGTGGAATGCGTATTTCTATTCTAAACCCACCTTCAGCGGGTGTGCTAGCAGAAAGTGTACCATGTACCTCAGAAAGGCGCTCTTCCATGCCGGCAAGACCTATACCTTTAACGATACCTTTTGAGCCGCTACCGTTATCAGTAACTGTCATTGAAAGGTGATTATCTATCTGCCACAGGTGAATCAAAATGTGGGTTGCATGGCCATGGCGTACGGCATTGGTAAAGGCTTCCTGCACACAGCGGGTAAGAATATAGGTTATCTGCGGACCATAATCTTTTTTTGTATTTCCAGCTTCAATGTCTACACTGATATTGGTAGTGGTTTCAAAGAGCACTTTCAGTCGGTAAATAGATTCAATGCTTGTTAAAGTTCGTTCTTCTACTGCCCGTAGTTTACGCAGAATACGGCGTGTTTCCTGTAACCCGTCACTGGCCTGCTTGCGTACTGTTTCAAACAGCTGTTCACTCTGGTTCTGGCAGCCACCTGAAATGACAGCATCCATTAATGCAATGATGTTTACGAAAACATAGCCGGCGCTGTCGTGAATTTCGCGGGTAACACGCAGACGTTCTTTTTCAGCAGCTTTTTCTTCAGTGGTCATGGCATTTTCCTGCAACGCTCGGTTAAAGTCGCTCATCTGGTTCAGAATGTTGTTCAGATGGTCAGCCTTTGCTTGTGACTGTTTCAGACTGATAAAGAAGTAACGGGCTCCCATCATGCCAAAAATGCAGAAAATGCACTGAAAAGACATGCCGATGATTTCAAGATTTGAAGGATCAAGAACCTTGAATGCAGTACTCCCGGTCCCCAGAAATGCATAATGATACTGGAAGAACAGAAAGAAAGCACTGCCGGCTGTCATGAACAGAAGACTGAGCAGTCCGGAGAAAACGGCGGAACATGCAAGCAGATAGCAGACGAGCAGAGGATACTTGATGAGGAAAAAGTCATTGATGGTGTAGGTTGCCAGAACCAGGAAATTCAGGGAAATAATAACGCAGAATGCCCGTTCATAGATTCTTTTTCCGGCAAAGCTCAGGTACAGAAAAAACGAGAAAATGCCAAAAAAGACAAACCAGTTAATGACGAACAGTGACCTGTTCATTCCCGGTAAGTCTACCAGTTCCTCGAAGAGAATATCAGAAAAAGCATACTTGTGCATGAAACTGAGAAAACCATACATCAAAAGCATGGTTATGAGCACAAGAGAACACTTTCGGTATGACTGAAGCATCCGGAGAAGGTGGATGTTAAAGATTTTTCGTTTTCGTTTACTCATTCAGTGAACAAACCGCTGGAGCAATTTGATTTTTGCAGCGGTATATGGCAGATACCTCAGGGGCAGATCAAACCAGTTGTATTTATACATAACACTTTTAGCATGGCTGAAAAGAGTAAAGCTGTCTTTTCCATGGTATCCGCCCATACCGCTGTTACCTACGCCGCCAAAAGGCATTTCTGCAGTAGCAATATGAGAGATAGTGTCGTTAATACAACCTCCGCCAAAATTCAAATTACCGATGACTGTTTTTTTAGTATGAGAATCGTTTGTAAACAGGTATAAAGCCAGCGGGTGGGGACGATTACGGACAAAATCCATAGCCTGGTCAAGGGTATCGTAGGAAAGGACGGGCAGAATGGGCCCGAATATTTCTTCTGACATAACAGGAGAGTCAGGTGATGCATCGATAAGCAGTGCTGGAGCAATATGGTGTGTTTCTGGGTCTGTAGCACCGCCAAAAAGTGTACCGTTTGCTGCATCTGAGCCGTCAATAAAAGCAGTAAGCCGGTTGAAGTGCCGTTCTGTAATGATTTTTGGATAGTCAGGATGATGAAGTGCTGCTTCACCGGATCCCCACATGGATACAAGTTGTTTTTGCAACTCGCTGATAAAAGCGTCTTTTACAGATTCCTGCACAAGAACGTAATCCGGGGCGATACAAGTCTGTCCACCATTAATGGTTTTACCCCAGGCGATGCGTTTAGCAGTAAGGGGAATGTCAGCTGTTTCGTCGATGATGACAGGACTTTTGCCACCTAATTCCAGACAGACCGGTGTCAGGTTTTTAGCTGCAGCAGTCATGACAATTTTACCAACGGTTTCGCCACCGGTGTAGAAGATAAAATCAAACTTCTGGGCGAGAAGTGCTTCTGATTCTTCACGAGCTCCAGTTACACAGGCGATGTATTCAGCAGGGAATGTTTCTGCAATCAGTTTTGCAATTACTGCGCTGGTTGCAGGAGAAAACTCTGAAGGTTTCAGAATGGCACAGTTACCGGCGGCAATAGCTCCAACAAGTGGTGTCAAAGTCAGGTTTATCGGATAGTTCCAGGGCGACATAATTAAAGCAACACCAAATGGTTCATGGTATAGTACGCTTTTACCCGGGAATTGTGTAATAGGGTGTTTTCTGCGTTGTGGTTTTGCCCACCTGTCCAGATGTTTCAGGGTATGAGTAATGGATTCCAGGACGATGGTAATTTCTGTAGCCTGACTTTCAAATTCGCTTTTATTAAGGTCCTCTTTCAGTGCGGCGCAGATAGCATCGCTGTTTTCAATAATGGCAGACTTTAGAGCTACAAGCTGTGCCTTTCTCCATTGAACCGGGCGGGTATTTCCTCCGTTGTAGAATACACGCTGGTTTTCAACAAGTGCTGGTATGTCTGTCATTAGTATCACCTCTCCAATAAGGTTATTTCTGTTCCAGAGAACGTTCGTAGGCTCTGTTTCTATAATACAGGCAAATGTCGGTAGTTACCATGACAAAGTTAGGAATATAGAACCAGAATGCCAGATTATAGTTGTGTACCATCAGTTTTGATGCAATACCACAGGCATATCCTAACGCAATGAAAATTGTGAACTGAACGCTCTTTCCTTTGGTTGATTTGGATTTAATTGAGCGTGCAATAGACATTGGCCATGAAATACCAAAGCTTAAAATCATCAGTGATTCCAGAACGCCTGCCAGGTAAAAAGATCCATCTTTAAAGATGCCGAGAAATTCAAGTGCTGCCATATGTAGTTCCTTTATGAATAAGGTTGATTGGTATCTATATACACTAAAAAGGGTAAAATTACTATTTCTATAGGCAGTAAAGTGGTAAAAAATTGAAATATCAGAAAATGTCCTATAATATAAAACAGTATGGAACGTCGTGATAAAAATAACTATTACCTTGATTTGGCTGAGATGGTTTCTCAGCGCAGTACCTGTCTTCGCCGGCACTATGGCGCAGTAATTGTAAAAAACGATGAAGTTATTTCTACGGGATATTCCGGTGCCCCCAGAGGCAGAAAGAATTGCTGTGACTATGGCATCTGCATTCGTGAAAAGCTGCAGGTTCCCCGCGGAGAGCGATATGAGCTGTGTCGCAGCGTGCATGCAGAGGCTAATGCCATTATCAGTGCTTCCCGACAGGATATGATGGGGGCTTCGCTGTATCTGTGTGGTACGGAAGTTGCCACCGGCGAGTACATTAAAAATGCCTCAAGCTGTTCAATGTGCAAACGGCAGATCATTAATGCCGGCATAGAAAATGTTTATGTACGTGATGACCACGATACATTCCGGATCATTAAAGTACAGGATTGGATAGATAACGATGAATCTCTGGAAGGTGTTTTCGGCTATTAGTATTTTAAGAGGTTATTTGTGAAACCCAAGAACAGAATCATTCTGAATTATCTGCTCATTTCTTCGCTTTGTGTGTTCGCTGCAATTGCTCTGGTAGCAATTCAGAATAGTGATTTGACACGGTCTGACCATATAACTCTTGATTCCAGCTGGACAATGGAATGGAAGAAGGGGATTAAGGAGAATATTGATCCGGGAAAAGAAAATTTCCTTGTAGCAACTAAGGGTGATACTTTTGTCCTGCACACGGTGATTCCTGAAACCGAAATGAAGTTTCCGGTACTCTGTGCTTATTCATCATATTGTGTAGTTACTGCAGAATCGGGTGGAAAGGTTATTTATGAAGCTGGCCGTGATGCATATGAATCAGGAAAACTGTCAGGGTCGTGGATTAATCAGATACCACTGGATTTGCTCTCTCCTGAACGGGATATAACCATTACGTATACAGTAGCAGAATGGAATGCTGTATCTTCTTTGCCAGTACATTACATCATTTCTGCAACAGATGTCCTTTCTGACTTTCTGCGTCGTGAACAGTTTTCATTTTCTGTATCAGTATTCCTGCTGTTTATTGGATTAATAGGTTCAATCACCGGGTTCACCAGCTTGATACTGCAGAAAAAAATATACCCGTTAATTGCTATTTCAAGTTTTGCGTTCTGGTGTGGAATGCAGATGTTCTGTGGAAATGGGTATATCCTGCTGTTGAGTCAGAATATCAGTCTGAATACCTGGCTTTATTACATTTCCATGTACATGTGGCCTCTTAGTCTGCTTGCTGTTTTCTATTTCCAGGTGGCAAAAACTGAAAGAGGTATCAAGCAGGCAAAAGTTTTTACGATACTGTTCATAGCATATGTTGTTCTGGTTATTCTGCTTCAGGTGGTAGCTTCCATCCATTTGCTGGTATTAGTACCGGTGTATAACGCTCTGGTGTTTACTGCCGTTGTTTTTGCTCTTGTAGGATGCACCAGACGGCTGATTCAAACTAAATTACAGACAGAAATCGTTAACATCGGGTTTATTATTCTAATTCTATATTACCTGGGTGATTTAATACGGTCGTTCCTGTATTACCTTGGTGTAAACAGCTTTTTGGGTAATACTGTTTCGTCTGTTGGCGTAGGTGTGGTGATTTTTGTTGTAAGCTCTCTGCTGACCTATATGTCCTGGCTTGCTGATTTTACTCGGCGGCAGTCGGAACAGGAATCTTGGGCAAAAGTTATTGAAAGAGATGCAACAACAGGACTTCCTTCAAAAACAAAGAGCATGCAGATGCTGCAGCAGATGCATGCAAACGATTTGGAATATGCAGTTGTAATACTCAATATTGATAACTTTGATGATATATATGCTCAGGGTGGCGATGAAGAAGTTAATGCTATGCTGGAACGGTATTCCAAATACGTAAAGAAAGTATTTGGAAGTTACGGATTCTGTGGTCGTATGGGAAAATCCCGATTTATTGTTGCGGCTCCGGAAATTCCAGATGCAAAACTGAAGCAGCTGACCTACGTTTTCAGTAAATATATGGCTCGTGAAAAAAGTCATGGAACGGTTCCTGCGATTGAATCTTCTTTGGGTATGGCGTACAGCATTGATTGTGAAAACAAGGATCCACTGGCTATCTGCCAGCTTGCAGAGGAGCATATGCAGGATATTAAGCTTATTTCCAGTCAAAGTGCGGGGCCTGTTCAAGAATTACTGGCAGAAACTACCAATAATAACCCAAAAAATCAGTAAATGAACAATTACTGTGTCAAATTGACTCATAAAAGCGTGTTGTTTTGACACAGTGAGCCATATAGACGGCACTTCGACAGGCTCAGTGACCCTGAAGCCGAAATACAGGGGTCCTGAGTCGATATTCTGCGCATTGAGTCCGTCGAAGTGTCCTGAAAATCAAAAATCACCAAAAAATTCAAGTTTTTATCACCCCTCAAAAAAAGTTGGCACGGTATTTGCAATATTGTTTATGTCCGGTAGTGAACCGGAACAAAACAACAAATTATTAGCTTAGGAGGCTAACTTATGAATACCGTATCACTTTTTAACCCAGTTCTGGCATCAGACATCTTTGATGTTCTTGATCGTACCTTCAGCGACATTGCAGAAGGAACTGCAACCTGTGCTGCAACTTTTTCTCCACGTGTAGACATTTCTGAAAAGAAAGACGCATATACCATTGAAATGGAACTTCCCGGTATGACTCAGGATGATGTTACCATCGACCTGAAAGACCGTGCTCTGACCATTGCTTCAGCAGCAAAAACTGTTGACCGCAAAGAAGAAAAAGCTGAAGAGAAAGCTGAGAAAAAAGATCCTACTACCTGGCTTATCAAAGAACGCCGTTCAGGAACTTTCAGCCGCAGCTTTACCTTGCCTGAAGACATGGATGCAGAAAACATTTCTGCTTCTTTTGCCAACGGACTTCTTACTATTACGGTGCCCCGTCGCCAGGAATCTCTGGCCCGCCGCATCATGATTGCATAAATCCTCCTCAAAAACCAATTTAACCTCTGGGCCGCTCCGTCGTTGACGTGGGCGGCCCTTTTTGTCTTCTGTCTTGGGTTACTTGCAGATTTGCAGTAAATAACTACAATAGGGGCACATCATTGAGAGGAGATACATCTTTGATTAAAGCAGTTATTCTATTTGTAATCGGTCTGGTGCTTTTGATTAAAGCCGGAGACTGGTTTGTTGATGGAGCCACCGGTATTGCAAAACGCTTCAACCTGCCGGATATCGTTGTCGGTGCTACCGTTGTTTCAATTGGTACTACTCTGCCGGAAGTTATGGTTTCTACCACCGGTGCTATCCAGGGTTTAAGTTCAATGGCATACGGAAATGCCATCGGTTCAATTATATGCAATACCGCCCTTATTGCTGCAATTTCCATTGCATTCAATCCGGGACCGGTTAATACAAAATCTATGAAAATGCCGGTACTGTTCTTCTTTGGCAGTGCCATTATCTACTGTATTTCTGCCTATATTCTGGGTGAATTCCCACGGTATATCGGTATCATCATGCTGGTAATCTGTGCCGTATATCTGTGGCTGACTGTTCGCCAGGGTATGAAGAACCCAGACAGCATTGAAGAAGAAGAGGAAGAAGATAGCAAGGAACATGCACTGTGGCTTGATATCGTACTGCTGGTTGTAGGAGCAGCCCTTATTGCACTGGGCGCTAACCTGCTGGTTGATAACGGTACCATTATTGCCCATGAAGTAGGTGTTCCGGAAACTGTTATTGCACTGACCTTTGTTGCTTTGGGAACTTCACTGCCTGAACTGGTTACTACCATCACATCACTGAAAAAAGGTCATGCTCATCTTGGTATTGGAAATGTAATCGGTGCCAACGTATTTAATCTGGTAATGGTTTCCGGTGTTGCAGTAACTATTGCTCCGTTCAAGGTACCGGTAGGAAAACTGCTGGCCGGTTACAATGCTTCACTGGTTCTGGAAATACCGGTTATGCTGGCTGTTATGCTTTTGATGTGCTGTCCGGCTCTTGTCAGTAAGAAACTGGCTCGCTGGCAGGGTATTCTGCTTTTGACAATCTACGTAGCATTCCTGGCATTCCAGTTTGCATTCTGAAAAAGAAGGCGATGTCCGTAAAAAGTGTTGCTTATAGTCACCCTGAACTAGTTTCAGGGTCTCATCATAAGTCCACAAATCTACCGGATTGCCAGTACATCCAAAAAGGCTAGCTAGCGTCGCTATTGGTGAATCCCGGCGTAGAAACTATGTATAGTCCATGCTGACCGCATGGACGCCGGGCTTCAACAATTTTTGTCTGTACTGTCCCTCCTCTCGATTTGTGGCATTCCTGTACACTCTTTGTTGCTGTGTAGCATTCAGCAACACTTTTTACGGACAGAGCGAAAAAAAGGCTGCCACCCTTCGACAAGCTCAGGGATCCGGCAGTCTACTGTTTTTCGGTTGTAAAGCTTGAAGTAGTTTCAATAGCTTTACATAAATATTGTTTTATTCGGATACAATCTAGGAAAAATTGTTATTTATATTTATAAAATACCCGGTTTTTCAGTTTTAGGATTTGAGTTGCTCCATCATAACTAAACTCGTATTTTTCCCAAGAATCCCAGTCATCATATGGGTTTTCCCACAAACGCATTCTATAAAATCCATTATTTACTTCTAATTCTTTTTCGAACTCGTAAGCATCTCCAGGTGAATCTCCAGAGAAACTCCATCCTTTTCCTTCTTCCCAAATGGAGTACTTGCAATAATTTGTACAAAAAGAAGTACCATCAAATGTATAGGTCTCATACCATTCAGATTCGTAAGTACCGTCATAACTTGAAAAATTGTTATAGTAAACAAAAGTGCCAGTAAATCTTTGATCTGTTAAAGGTTTAGATTTGGTGGAAGAATTAGTGGAAGAATTATTAAAAAGGTTGGAACAAGAAGTGAATAACAGACATAAAAACAGTAAATAAAGAAACTTAAGCTTATTCATACAGTCAGTATAAATGGGAAACAAAAGACAGTAAAGAAAGAGTCAGAGGCTAGCAAAGAATAATTCTCTAGCATGGTTCATATTGAAAAAAATTGATGTTTCGGTTTGGAACAGTGGGGGACGGTTCTCTACTGTCCTACCCGGTCAATAACGCAGAATTCTTCAAAGACTACCGGCATATCAGGGGTAACGTCATATCCCATAATGTCAGCATCGTCGGCAAAAAATTCATCATAGGAATCATGCCACTGTTCAAAGTCGATACATTCGCCTTCTTTTTGTGCCATATCCCAGGTAATTGCGTTATATGGCAGAACTGTGACATTGGTAGTCTGGATAACAGCCAGAGGTTTTCCATTCCAGTCAGTAAGAATGGAAAAGGCTCCCTTTTTTGGCAGTGGTTCGTTGTCCAGCTTATAGGATTCCAAAGCACCAAAGGCGGCTGTTTTTTTTCCGCTAAGCACCAGAGTCAGATATTCTGCACAAGACTGCTCGTCGGTGCCAAAACTTATTTCGCCGCTGCTTGGAGTTAAAGGATCAAGACCACGATGCGCAAGAAAGTTTTTCCAGTATTCTTCAGAAGTCATATATGATTCCTATTCATCGTCAACGCTGGTATTAGGCTCACGATCATCGTCATCATCAACAGAAGTATCAGGATCGCGGTCATCATCGTCGCTTTCTGCGTCGGTGCTTTGTGAGTTGTCAGCCTGTTTTGTACTTTCGGAATCATCATCGCCGCAGGCATCATCGTCATCACCACCTTCCGGAGTCAGAAGATCATGCAGATATTCGCTGATGGTTTCTTCCGGTTTCAGATTGTAATCGGTAAACATGGGCAGATGAGCTTTCATTTCAGCTTCCAGAGTATCAAAGTCACTGAAAACGGTGGTCAGCTGGGTAAAAGTATCAATGTTTTCGTTGTAGGCAAAAATTGCGCCAGCATGCTTACCGGTGATGATTTTTCCTGCATGAGTCACCTCATTCCACTGAAATGCTTTTTTTTCGCCATTGGGTAATGTAACGGTAAAACCTTCGTCATAAGTTACTACTTTTGAAGCGAGTAACTTAATAAGTATACGTGCTACCTGATACACAATATAGGCAGAAACACCACAGCAGAGCAGTGGAAAAAGGATATTTGAGCTCCAGAAAAAGGAGCTCACTGCCACCAGTACGCTGCCTGCTGCAATTGCATATACGGGCAGCGATTTTCTGTCAAACTTATACTGGTATTTATATGTCATTAATTCCTCAATAAATGAACCTGAATGTACGTTCGTACACTCCCGGCCGGATTCTGTATTGTTCCAGAGTATCGGGACCACAGGTAGCGGTTCCAACGCCTCTCTGAGCAATATCAATATTTAGAATATAATATCCGGCTTTGTTTGTGTCACTAATTTCAGAAGTATCTGTTAATTCATTGATGTGCCAGCTTTTCCACAAGTCTTCCACTTCGTGGTGGTGAATGCTGAATTCAAATGCACCGTCAGCCTCAATGCGCAGCTGTGGAACACCTGCTGCATCAAGGAGTTCAAGGTAGCGGACTCCATAGCGGTTACCGTTTTCCTGTGGTACAACATATACCTCTTCCATGGAGTGCAGAGCTCGGGTGTACAGACCAAGTGCGGATCCGTCACAACGGTCATTGTACGATTCATGTTCGCCTTTACCATACCATCGGGCTTTTGCCAGCGAAGCCGGGATGCGTGCAGTAAATCCGATACGAGGGAATTCACAGACAGTGTCAGTTCCAGCATCCAATGTGATTACAGCTGTCATGTCAGCAATGGTTCTTCCGTCAGGAGAGGTGGAAGTTGTCCATGATGTTGTACAGGTTCCGATTTTTCTACCGCCGGCAGTAATAGTTCCGTCTGGGGCTACAGTAGCCTTATTCAGTTCAGCCTGCACCCATTTTTTACCGATGCGGTCTGTCCAGTCACTGGTATACGGCATCATGGTTTTCTGCTGGTCGTTTTCAGTAGGACAGCGGAATAGCTGCAGAGCTAGTGGTGTTGTTAAGGGCCCAATGGAAGTTGGGGCGGCAGAAGTTGTTGCTGATGGTGGAATCAGTTTCCACTGCCAATCTGAGATAACGGCTTCGCTCCAGCCTGCAATGGTGCCGGCTTTAAGCATGCCGTCGTCTTTTGCGTATACAAAATCTGCATGAAGCACGTATTCAGCTTCTGGTTCTGCAGAATGTGCCGAGATGGACATTGCAGCAGAAAGTTGCGGTATATAGGGCAGTGTGATCTCTGCGGATGCACCGGGTGCTACAGCAGGAAGTGCGCAGGTTCCTTCTGCAATAGGAGCCCCATTTTTAAGCAGCTGCCAGTCCAGGTTGAAAATATCCAGAGTAGTAAAATCAAACCGGTTTTCTACAGAGAACTGCCCGCTTTCCGGGTGCACCGGATACAGCTCTGCATTCTGGAATACCTTGAAGCATTCTTTCATAACAGGTTTTGGGGTCTGGTCGGGCAGAATCAGACCATTGATGCAGAAATCGTAGTCGCAGGGTTTATCTCCGTAATCGCCACCGTATGTCCAGTATTCTTTACCGTTTTCATCTTTTTCGAACAGGCCCTGGTCAATCCAGTCCCAGATATAGCCGCCCTGCAGCCCGTAATTGCTGCGGATGGTGCGCCAGTAGTCACCCAGGCTGCCGTTACTGTTACCCATGGCGTGGCTGTACTCACACATGATGAAGGGCCGGTATTCGCCCAGGTTCTCTGCCTTGTCGGCCCATTCCTTAATCAGGCTGATAGGTGGATACATAGGGTTAATGATGTCAGTTACGTTTTTACCCCGCTGCAGGCTTTCAATGTCCGGGTTACCCTGGGTGTATTCAGGACGGATACCGCCTTCGTAGTGTACGGGGCGGGTGGTGTCGTAGCTGTGGCACCAGGCGTACATCATTTCCTGGTTCCAGCCGTGGCCGCTTTCGTTACCCAGTGACCACATGATGATGCTGGGGTTGTTCTTGTCGCGGCGCACCATGCGCTGAATGCGGGTCATGTAAGCGTTAGCGTAGTTTTCGCTGCGGCAGATGGGATCATAATAGTAGTGGTTTTCAATGTTGGCTTCATCAACCAGGTAGATACCGTATTTGTTGCACAGTTCGTACCAGCGCTCGTCGTCCGGGTAGTGGCAGGTACGAACGGCATTGAAGTTATGCTGTTTTAAGAGCCGGATATCCTGTACCATTTCTTCAGTGGTAAGGGTTTTTCCGGTGTGCTGGTTATGCTCATGGCGGTTGGCACCTTTGATGTACACTGCGCGACCGTTAATCAAAAGCTGGCGGTTGTCAATTTCTACGGAGCGGAATCCTACAATACAGGCTTTTGATTCAATAAGACGGTCGCCATCGTACAGAGTAACGGTGAGGACGTAGCGGTTAGGGTGCTCGCTGGACCAGAGAGCCGGGTTTTCTACGGTCAGTACGGGGCGGATCTGGTTCATGTTTTCGCGCCAGTAGCAGGTCAGTTCCTGCTCACCCTGGGCAACGGGAGCTGTCAGGGTAGGAGTACCGGCTACCAGGTCTGCAGCGTTTTCTACGGCCTGCAGTTTCCAGGTAATACGGCGAACCGGTTTTCCCGGCAGCTTTTCGTTTACGCCAAGGGTAATCTTCAGCGGAATAGTCGCCGGAGTGCTGCCGCAGGATATGTCAGTGGCTGACTCAACCATGCCCATGGCTTCAATGTCCTCAATCCAGGTATTTTCCGTGGCAAACAGGTACACATCCCGGTGGATACCGCCGAACCACCACTGATCCTGGTCTTCAATAAAGCTGGCATCGCTGTAACGTACGCACATCAGAGCCAGAGTATGTTCTTCTGATGCCGGGTTCAGGAACGGGGTAATGTCAAATTCGCTGGGCAGGCGGGTATCTTTGGCACTGCCGGCTTCCTTGCCGTCAATCCAGAAAGTGTAGCAGCTTTCAACTGAACCAAAGTGCAGGACGATACGGCGTCCGCTCCATTCTGACGGCAGGGTAAAATGCATGCGGTACAGGCCGGTAGGGTTGTCGTTTTCCGGTGGATAGGGCGGAATGTCTTCAAAAGGCATCTGCACGTTGGTGTAATGGGGTTTGTCAAAGCCCTGGCGGGTCCAGGTGCCGGGTACTTTCAGGTCAGTCCAGTGTGAGTCTGTAAAAGAAGGCTCTGTAAAACCGGTAACTCGTGAATCAAGTTCAACGGCAATAGGTGTCGGTACCAGGGTAAACTTCCAGATACCGTTAAGGCATTTGTACCAGGGGTTGGTAGAAAGGTCACGCAGTTCCGGGCCATTTGCGGCATCCTGAGCTGCAACTTCATTTGATGGCCAGCCAAGAATCTGGCTTGCCATGGGTAATCTATTTTTGCCCTGAATTTCGGGCATTGTCCAAATGTGTTCCATACTGTCATTGTAGGGCTACAACGTCAGTATTGGAACGGACAAAAATACTAGTACGGCAGGAAATTTAAAGGAAAATGAACCCTAACACTGCAACGGTCAGCAGGTACCAGGCAAAATGTCTGAAGCTGCCGTTCTTAATCAGTTTCATCAGCACTTTCAGTGCAAAAATACCGCTGATGAAAGCTGAAAGCATACCCACAATTATGGGTGCAGCGCCAATAGATTCGGTCATATTGCCTAAATCTTTTGCTTCAAGAATAAATGCTCCAAGTATTGCAGGAATAGAAAGAATGAAGCTGAATTCCCCTGCCGTACTGCGGTCAATACCAGCAAAGAGTGATGCTGCAATAGTACTGCCACTGCGTGAAATACCAGGCAGTGTGCCGATACCCTGAAGCAGACCGATGAATAATCCTTTCAGTGGTGATACATACAGATCTGTTCCCGTATGTTCCTGCCGCCATTTCCCGTACCAACCGGAAGCAAGCAGCAGTACGGCGGTAACGGTAAATCCACCGCAAACCCATCTGGCATCAAGATCAGGAATAAGTTTACTTGTTGCAACACCGATAACACCAGTAACAATGGTACCCAGAATAATAGCAAGAATAGTCTGCAATTGAGGACGATCTTCTTCAGTTGCCTGACGGGTAATCCAGCGCCAGAAAACCTTCAGCAGGTCCCAAATCTGTTTCCAGAAAAAAAGACACACAGCAAAAAGCGTTGCAAGATGCAACATGACATCAAACACTAACGGAACGTCAGCAAGTCCAAAAAGCTCTTTAGCGATTGCCAGATGCCCACTTGAAGAGATAGGAAGAAACTCTGCAACGCCCTGAAGAATACCTAATAAAAACGATTGAAGAATAGACATGGCTTGATAGTATCACATGGCTTTATGGTATACTAGTTCTATGCGAAATTCTGTGGTAAAACGATTCGGAATATTGACTTCCGGTGGTGATGCACCTGGTCTGAATGCAGCAATCCGTGGTGTGGCACGTGCCGCCATGGATGAATATGGCATGGAAGTCATCGGTATAGAAGGTGGATACCGCGGTCTTATTCAGGGAGACTGCCACAAGCTGGACAAAAGTGACCTTTCAGGAATATTGACCAGAGGGGGCACCATTTTAGGAACCAGTCGCGAAAAACCCTTTAAGCATCCGGTAGCAGATCCTATAACAGGCCGTACAGCCGTAGAATCAATCAAATATCATTATCTGCAATGGGGACTTGATGCTCTGGTTTGCCTTGGTGGCAATGGAACGAATACTACAGCTGCATATCTGGCAGAAGAAGGCCTGAATGTTATTGGGCTGCCTAAAACCATAGACAACGATCTTCCCTGTACCGATGTGACATTTGGATTTCATTCAGCGGTAAATGTAGCAACGGAAGCAATCGACCGGCTTCATACAACAGCACACAGTCACAGCCGCGTTATGGTAATAGAAGTAATGGGGCACAAGGCAGGGTGGCTTGGCTTATATGCAGGAACTGCCGGTGGTGGAGACGTTATTCTGATACCAGAAATTCCCTATGAAATTGGCCCCATAGCAGATCACATACAGGCTCGTTCCGCAGGTGGACATCCCTTTTCCATTGTTGTTGTGGCAGAGGGTGCCCGCAGTGTAAAAGAGTCTCAGATGGATAAAAAAGAATTTAAGAAAAGTCGCGCTGAAATGCCCTATTCCATAGCGTATCGGGTAGCAAAAGAAATTGAAAAAGCTACAGACATAGAAAGCCGGGTAACAGTACTGGGCTATTTGCAGCGGGGAGGGACTCCTGTACCCTATGATCGCGTGTTGGCAACACAGCTGGGAACAAAAGCAGCGCAAATGCTTGCTGAAGGCGATTTTGGCAAAATGGTTGCCCTGCAAAATGGTGTGCCGGTAGGTGTTCCGCTGGCAGATATTGCCGGAAAAATAAAGAAAGTACCACTGGATCATCCTCTATTGCTGGCGGCGCACCAGGTTGGAACCTGTTTTGGAGACTAAATTGCCTCAATCATCTTTTAAATGTCACTTTTGCGAAACCTGCGATGGTTGCGGATGTATAGGTGAAATGCCTGGTATGGGTGGCTTTAATGACAGTATCAACTTTCAGAACAACTGTTCAGCATGGGCTGCAGTTGCCAGACAGATACAGCCGTTTCCGGATGACAGCCCTGTTGTGCCGGTGCGTCTTGCACCCATAACAGGGGCTGTAGAAAATATCGGGTATCATGATGAAGCAGCCTATTATAAAGACATGATTACAGCCTGCTATCGGGCAGGGGTCAATCTGTCGATAGGTGATGGTTGCCCTGATATAAAGCTGAAAAGTGGTATTCAGGCAGTAAAATTGCTTCAGACCGAAAAAGTGGGGCCTAAAGCTGCGGTATTCATAAAACCGTATCCAGATAACGTGTTTCTTGAACGTATGTCCTGGGGAATCGAAATAGCAGAAGCCATAGGTATAGATATTGATTCCTATAACATTGTAACTATGAGGAATTTGGTACATCTGGAACGAAAAAGTGCAGAACAGTTGAAAAATCTGAAGAAAGCTGCCGGTCTGCCCTTTATCATGAAAGGGGTATTTACTCAGAAAGACGTGGAACTGGCAGAGGCGGTACATCCTGACATTATTGTTGTTTCAAACCATGGGGGACGGGTAGAAAACCGTATGGGCAGCACTGCGCACTTTTTACTGGAGCAGGGAAAAGTATTGAAGAACTGTTGCGGTGAAATCTGGGTAGATGGAGGAATCCGTACCAAAAGGGATATTCAGGTTGCAGCAGCACTAGGTGCCAGTCAGGTATTAGTGGGCAGACCATTTATTACCGCATTATGTAAGGCTGGTAGTGCTGGGGTTGCTCAGGTGGCAGCGGATTTATCTGGTAAAGGCGCATGATTACTATTTATGATATTGCAAAAAAAACCGGGTATAGTGCACCAACTGTATCTAAAGCCATAAATGGTACCGGGGGTATCAGCCAGAAAACCCGGAACAGAATTCTTGAAGCTGCAGCAGAGATGGGATATAAGCCAAATTTTGCAGCACGGGCACTTTCAACAAAAAAATCATTTCTCATAGGAATAATCTTTGAAGATATGTACATGGCACGCGGTTTTGAACACCCCGTATTTGGTGGCGTGCTTACGCATATCAGAAATCAACTTGAAGCTAACGGATACGACTGTATATTTCTGTCGCATAAAGTTGGAGAGCACGATATCAGTTCGTACATTGATCATTGCCAGCTGCGGGATATTGATGGTCTGGTAATCATAAACCCTCTTGAAGAGTATTCAAAACTGGCAGAACTGGCCGAAACAGGAATCCCCTGTGTATCAACCAATGATATCATTCCGGGTATTCCGACGGTAATTACTGATAATGTAGCAGCCGGGTATCAGGCGGGCAGATATTTTCTGGAAAAAGGGCACACAGCAGTCGGATATATTTCGGGATATACGAATGAACACAGCCGTGCCGGATCTGAACGGTTACAGGGACTGAAAAAAGCATATGCAGAACAGGGGCTGACGATTCCGGAGAAACATATTCAGATAAGGAACTACTGGAGCCGGGAAGAAGGCTACAATGCAGCCAGAGAACTGATGCGGCAGGCGCCAGAGGTAACTGCTCTATTTGCAGCCAGCGATGATATTGCCATTGGAGCTATGAATTACTGTAAAGACAATGGTATGAAAATACCGGAAGATATGTCAGTAATTGGATTTGATGATGAATCGTTCAGTGAATTCTATCAGCCGACGTTAACAACGTTCCGGCAGAACCGAACCCTCATAGCTGAAATTTCAAAAATAATACTGCTTAATCAGATTATCGGCGTACCAGTACCCTCAATGAAACGGATACCGGCTGGTTTTATTGAGCGTAATTCTGTTTGCCAACCGCGAAAACGGTAGCAGCGAGTCCTAACAGCGGACGGTACCCTTATCTTCCTTTTGGGAGTCCAGCTCGATGATTCTGATGACCGGTGCGGTTAATTGCATATGCAACGGATAGCAGGACGGTGTAATCAGATGCACTTCGCCATCCATCTGGACCAGTATATCCTGAGTACCGTTGATGGTAAGTTTGTGCGCATTAAACATGGTTACATATTGCGTACCAAGATGCTTACCATTAGTAAATAAATCCTTAATCATCAGTTTTCTGAAAAGATTACAGTGTGGGGTAATGCAGAAGTTCTCTTTGTCCGGTAGAATTTTGTGGTTGCTGCCGTAAGTCCGGTAGCCGGATACACCAAGCAGGCAGAATTCTATAGGAGATGTTATGGTTTTTATCAGGCGTCCGTTTTCTGCAAAGGCATCTACCACAAAATCCTTAGAAGGGAAATTCAGACCGTAAAAAAGGCATGACAGATCAACCCATAATTGATATGCATCGCCAGGAAGAATTTGTTTGGTCTTGTTTGTCATATAGGTGATATATGCATCAATGCCGATACTGGCAATGTTAAAGGCATACCATGGTGGATTAGCCGAAAGACTTTCATAATGATCAATTTTCCGGCGGCTCTGTTCAATATCACCTAACAAACCGGAATACCAGACTTTTACTGCACGCTGCAGGGCAAAATGAGCAGGCTGCTGAAGCCTGAGAACCGATTCTTCGATGGTTCGGCCGTCAGAGCCGTCGTTTCCAGTCCCTAAGGGCATACGGAGCAAAGTAATGTTATTGGTGATTAATTCCTTCTGTTCGTCACTGACTGATGCTTCTTTCAGTAATGCAGTCTGCACTTCCAGATGAGTTCCATCACCTCCGGCTGTAATGACCAGAGTATGAGAACGGTAGCGGTTGTGATGGGGAAGCGATAAAAGATCATTGAGAAGATCATTGGCAATGATGGTGGCATGACCTGCTTTTTGAGTGATGTGAACCGATGTGGTTACTTTATCGGTAAGGACAGGCTGATTTTCTGCCTGTTCAGCTGCAGTTTTTAAGACCTGGTAATTATGCTGTGCAATTTTTGGCTGAACAAAGCCTCCCGCCATAGGATTTGCAATGATGTGTACATACAGATTCTGACCTTTGAATAACGGGCATACTTTGACGATGGGTTCAAGGAACTGTGCAAGAATCTGGGGAGTTACTGGAAGATTAGCCATACACAACAGTCTAAAAGTGGCTATAGAGAAAAGTCAAGGTTGCATGATATACTGAGCCTATGAATCACACTGTATTTTTAGCAGGCTGCCCGGATGCGGTGCAGTCAATATTCATAGATTCCGCAGTTTCAGCTGGCAATCAGGTAATGGCTACCAGTTCTGTAGAAAAAAAAGCAGCTGATGCAAAAACGGTCATCTGGTCCCGTTCTTCCCCGATTTCTGCACGCACCGTTCTGCTGCAGGCTCAAAATACCTTTGAGGTACCAGGTCAGACTGTGCTGTATTTTGATGCTGCAGATTACGCTGCAACATACAGTTCATTCAGCCTGGAAACCATATCACGAGGCACCGATGATATGATTCTTGGCTATACCTATCTGGTAAATGAAGCGGTAACCCGGATGCAGGCAGCAGATGACTGCTTTCTTATTTTCTACCTGCATGCTGACCCTGAACGGGAATATGGCATGATGACATCTATTGCACAGGCAGCCTTTGCATCCCTTGCAGAAAAAACAGCGGAACAGTATGCCGGTAAAAATTTTGGCGTTGTACTCGTCCGTAGTGAAGAACCGGCATCTGCTGAATTTGCTGACTGGCTGTTCCAGTTTGTGCGGAATGAAAACAATCAGAAAGCTGCAAAAAATCCCAAACACGCAGTTCATTGGATAAAGCCCTTGTCGCGGAATAACAATCCTCTGACGCTTTTAAAGCGATAATCCGGATGGTACGATATGTCCTGGAGTGCACTTTTTGGTTTTGACTTAACACTTGGTGCCTGTATTGCCCGTATTCTCGTCAGTTTCTGCATAGGTGCCATTCTTGGCATAGAACGCCGCATGCGTCAGCACATACTTGGTATGCGTACACTGATACTTATCTGTGTATCATCGACACTTCTTATGGAATTATCGCTGTATGTACCGACTTTGAATGGTGGTACCGGTGATGGGGCACGTATAGCGGCACAGGTTGTTTCAGGCATTGGTTTTCTTGGTGCTGGTGCTATTCTGCGTACGGGGCTGAATATTACCGGTTTAACCAGTTCAGGAATAATCTGGGCATCTGCTGCGTTGGGACTTGCTGTAGGGGCAGGTCTTGTATGGCAGTCAGTGATAGTTGTCGTATTGTTTGAACTTTCTCTGGTGTTTCTTGAAATCTTTGAAGACGCTTTTTTCCCGGCTGAATTTTCAAAGCAGCTGTTTCTTGAATTTGAAAACAAGCGCATTGATATGGATGCATTAACTGATGCACTGAAAGAGCACGGATTACGGGTAAAGAACACCGAAATCAGCCGCACCATGGGTGAAAAGAACCTGCAGATTACACTTACGGTCAAGGCTCCAAAACATATCGACTATTTTGCAGTTATAGACAGCATTAAACCATTGGGAAAATTAAGCCAGTATCGTTTTACAGACTGATATACCGCACGATACTTTTTTCATTGCGTATTGGCATTGGAATCGATAAAATAACAGTTTATGGATTCTAAACCTCTTATTGTTCAAAGCGATAAAACCCTTTTACTTGATGTTCATGATCCCAATGCAGAAAACTGCCGTAATGACCTGATTCCATTTGCAGAACTGGAGCGGTCTCCGGAACATCTGCATACCTACCGTCTTTCGCCCCTTTCGTTGTGGAATGCTGCCAGTGCAGGTTTTACGGCACAGGATGCCATTGCTGTGCTGGAAAAATATGCACGGTATGGGGTACCGCAGATTGTTTCTGCGTGGATTCAGGAAACCGCAGACCGTTTTGGACGTCTCATCTTAATTGAAAATCCATTTGATATTCCCCAGGAAGAGGGAATGCTGCCACAAACTATTCTTCTGGTTACTGACAGCGCCATAGTTGCAAAAGAAATAGAAAACACCCGTTCCATGCAGAAGTACCTGACAGTGATGCAGGAAGTTCCCGGGCATCGTTTTGGATTCAGTCTGCAGTTGGTTGACCGCGGAACAGTAAAACAGGCACTGTACAGCCTTGGCTGGCCGGTAAAGGATGAAATTCCATTGCGGGAAGGCGAACCTCTGGATGTAAGCCTTCGGGATGTTTGCAGCAGCGGTAAACATCTGGTAATCCGTGACTATCAGAAAGGGGCAGCTGATGCACTGGTAGGGAACCGGGGACCGGGTACAGGATTTGGAACCATTGTTTTACCCTGTGGTGCCGGAAAGACCATCGTCGGAATGACGATTATGGATATGCTTAAGACCAGTACTCTGATTATTACAACTAATGTGTCTGCGGTACATCAGTGGATTGATGAGCTCCTTGATAAGACAAATCTGACTGCTGACCAAATCAGCGAATACACTGGAGAACATAAGGAAATTAAACAGGTTACAGTTGCGACTTATCAGATTTTAACCTGGCGGCCTGAAAAAGAGGGACCGTATCCCCACTTCAATCTGTTTACCCAACGTGCCTGGGGTTTGATTATTTATGATGAAGTTCATATGCTGCCGGCCCCGGTATTCCGGGTAACAGCAGAAGTGCAGGCTGTCCGCCGGGTAGGACTTACTGCCACACTGGTTCGGGAAGATGGTTGCGAAGGTCATGTGTTCAGCCTGGTTGGACCTAAACGCTATGATGTACCGTGGAAAGAACTTGAAACAAGCGGTTGGATTGCTGATGCCGAATGTATTGAATACCGGATTGATATGGATCCGGAAACAGAACTGAATTATGCAGTAGCAGGGCCAAGAGCCAAACATCGTATTGCCAGTGAAAACCCCAAAAAAGTGCAGGTTGTGCAGGAGATAGTGCAGCGGTTTACACAGGACAAGATTCTTATTATCGGGCAGTATCTGGATCAACTGGCGGAAATAGCAAAGCTGCTTAATGTCCCGATTATCACTGGTAAAACAAAGAATGCGGATCGCGACGTCATTTATGGACAATTCCGCAGTGGAGAAATCAGAACACTGGTTGTTTCTAAAGTAGCTAATTTTGCCATTGACTTACCGGATGCTTCTCTGGCTATAGAAATTTCCGGGACCTACGGCAGCCGGCAGGAAGAAGCTCAGCGCCTGGGCCGTATTCTCAGACCTAAAAACCGAAAAGCGCGCTTTTTTACGGTAATCAGCCGTAATACGGTGGAAGAAGAATTTGGAGCTAACCGTCAGAAATTCTTAGCAGAACAAGGGTACAGCTACCGTTTGATAAAATCTCTTGAAGAACTGCCTTTAGAACTTGATGAAACAGGCAGCTGCGGAGGATGCCAGTGACACGTGAAGAAAGCATTCTGCAGTGGCGTGGTGCATTGAGCACACTGGCAGACCATCACTTTTTTGACATTATCCGCATGTATCTGGGAGAAATAAAAACTCCCTATAACAAGCAGAAACTGATTGAAGAACTGAGTGTGTTTCTGAGAAAAGCGGAAACAAAAACAAATATCGCCAGTATGATGACCCGGCATGAAATTGAGATTGTAACAGCTATAAAGCTGTTTGATTCTCCAACGCCGGAAAAACTTTCAAAACTGTTTGCTGCAGAATGTTCATATGCCGAGTTATTTGAAGAATTAATGAATCTGGAAGAGCGGTTGATTATTTACCGCTACAAGAATCCTTTGACCGGACATATGGAACTGGCAGTTAATCCGCATCTTGAACCGGTTCTTGATCCGCTTTTAACCAGAGAAAGCATTTTCCCGGAAGCTTCGGTGTCAGTATCGGCAACAGAATCATGTCTACCGGAAAACGAAGTTGCATTGCTGCAGCTTTCACCGGAACTGCTGGTTGCATTACTGAGTTTTATTGCTGAGAACCCCGATTTATGCAAAAACGATGGTCGGTTTAAAAAACGTATGGAAACCATTCTGCCAGCCGTATTCCCACAGGTTGCTGATATTCGCGGTCTGGAATTACTGGTGCAGGCTTTGTGTAACCTTGGTCTTATGTGGAAGACAGATACTGGTTTTGTCCTGCAGAACCAGCGTATTGAAAAGTTTTCTCAGCTGGCAGAACCCATGCAGTGTGCCTACATTGCAGCAGCAGCATGTGGACTCCTGCCACGTGATGTATTACAAAAGCAGGCGCAGTTGATTTCAGACATTATCTGTGCCATTCCACGCCGGGGATTTCAGCGGGAAGTACTGCTGCGAAATGCGTATTACCTGCAGAATGAAGCTGCCGGTACCGTAGGAAGTGTGCAGACAGGACGATTTGCCGCATTACTGCGTCAGGCAAACGCACGCACCACAGAAAAAAGTACAGAATCCATGCTGTATGTTACTCCTGAAACGTCAGAATTGATTCAACATGCAGTGGATTTTGGGCTGCTTGTCTGCAGTGGTACAACGGAAGAAGGCAGACCGGTATTTACACCGGGAGTGGTGTTTGAAAACGAGGTAAAAGGTGGATATCCCAGTGTCAGCATAGATAGTGGATTTGGTATAACCGTCCTCCCCGGTATGACGTTCAGGGAACTGTTGCCTCTGTTACAGATAGCACAACCAGTAAAGCTGGATACTGTTTTACAGATGGAAATCAGTAGAAAAGCTGTTATCCGTGGGTTCGATGCCGGATACACGCCGCAACGGCTGCAAAGTGACCTGCAGAAAATAGTATCTCATCCATTGCCGCAGAATCTGCAGTTTAGCTTTGAAGACTGGTATGCCAGCTATTCCAGTGCATCGCTGTTTCATGGGTATGTGCTTAAAATACTGCCGGAAAAAGAAATGCTGGTAGAAAAAAATCCGGAATTTGCCCCATATATCCAGATGAAAGTTGGTCCTGGACTGTTTCTTTTGAATTTTGCCAGCAATCAGGAAGCCAACGGCGTTATAGAAGCGAGCGGACTTGATTTTATCGGTCAGGTTCATGAATTGCATGGCAGTCATGAATCGCTGCCGTTTGCTCAGGTACGCATAAACCGCAGTGCTGCTACCAGTATGTCCCGCGTTAGTTCCGGGAATGTAAGCAAAGATGCTGCTTTACAGGTCACCCCTTTTACAGAAGAAGAGCGGAAAGCATTCATGGAGCAGCTGGAGCATGCCGTTACTGAGCAGCATCTAAGTGCAGAACAGGAAACGGAACTCCTTTCACGTATCAGGCGCCGTATTATTGTAAGTCCGGTGCAGCTGCGTGCAGATAGTGTACGTCCTGAACGTATGGAAGCTTCAGGTATGGATTTTTTAGGCAAAGTGCATGTAGTGGAACATGGTATTGCTGCAGATTCTGTATTGCGGATAACACTTGATGGTACTGCGTATCTGGTTGGGCCGTTGCAGTTGAGTAAGGAAAATGGCGATACTGTCTTAAAAGCGGTACTGGTTCCTGGCGGTGAAGAAAAGCTGTTTTCCATAGCCCGGTGTCAGAGTATCAAACGTATTCGTGGTGCGATTTTTAAGGAAGCAGGATATTGAAATACAGGTATCAGGATGGCCTGACGCAGTCAAAACCATCCTGATGTTTTTTTAGAATTTAACGGTTACACCAAATGTCTGTTTGGCATTCCAAACAGTTGCAAATGAAGTATAAATACTTGAATCGGTGGCATCTGCGTTGTGGAAGATATCGCAGCGAACATCCATGGTAATGTTGTCATTAACAAAGAAGTTATAACCGGTGTACAGATTTACAGAGGAACCGTAGCGGCCTTTTGATTCAGAAGATACAGACTCAGTAGTTGCTGCATTAAATTCTGGAATAGGACTGCCAGTGGTGGTAGCAATTAAGGTATAAGCATCTTTACCGGTGTACAGAGTTCCGATGCGTGATGCAGCACCCATAACAAAAGCAGAACGTTTACCAATACCAAATTCAACGGCACCGTTTACAAACGGAGTTGTAGAGAACTGCTGGTGAACAGAGGTAAAGCTTGTAGACACGGTAACAGGGTCAACAACAGTGTAAGAATAATTACGGACAGCTTTTGCGTTGTAGAAACCTACCTGTACATCAGTGCCGAATGCAACTTTTACGTTGTCTCCCAGGAAGAATTTCTGAGTATAGCTGGGGGTAACATACAGATTGAAGTAATGAGCATCACTGGTTGCACCTTTTGCACCTACGTTGTCTTTTTTGAACATGTAGATATCAGTAGAAAAATCAGCACCAACAGTATTGTTGTTTTCAAGGTCGTATGCTGCACCTGCGGTAATGGTCATAACGTTATAGGTGTTAGCAGCTCCTGCCAGAAGAGGAAGATTGGTAAAGTCGCCATCTGCAATTGCATCTTCACCGATTATCTGATGAACAACATCACTACCTGTTTTGGTAAATCCATTGTGGTGGGTAAATCCAAGCCCTGCAGTCAGGTCAAGTTTGCCCATGTCCATACCGAATTCAGCTGCACCAACAAATGAACTGTTATCAGTAGATCCGTTTTTATAGATGGTATTTCCATAGCTCAGTTTAACACCGAATGGAGCGAAACCGATAAGTACTGAAAAGTCCTGTGGATTGTAAACAGAAGTAGTTTCTGTAGTACCAACGATTGAAGGATCTGAGGAAGAAATTGTGGTGGTAGTTACTTTTGATTTGGAACCAAAACCGCGTCCGGTATAGCTGGCAGCAAGGAACATGTTTTCACCAATGGTGGTACCATAGGCAGCATCCAGCATCAGACCGCTGCGTACATTGCCATAAATGATTCCGTTGGTAATGTCAACGTTTGCCCAGTTAATAACGTTGAGCATATCGTCAGCGTCGCTGGTAAAAAGACCATTGGTAACGGTCTTTTCTGATGAAGCAAAAGCAAAGCTGCAGATCATAAGAAATGCGAGCAGAGCGGAAAGCATCTTTTTCATGAAAGTCTCCCATTACTTAAATAAAACTTAAGTAAAAATATAATTTTGTTTAATATATCTAAGCTGATAGAAGAGGTCAATACGCTTTACTATCGAAATAAGACTTGTATTCGACGTGCAGCGGGCTGTCCGGAAACAGGTGCGCATACAGGTCAATGAAATAATCATCCGTCATGCTGGCAATGTAGTCCGCAACAATGCGGTTGGGGTCTTCTTCAGGGTAAGGAATCCGACTGGCAATTTCATCATCATCGTACCAGCTGGTAAAGCGTGCCGTATACTCCAGGTGATGGGAAAATATGGGGGATTCGGTGTGGCCGGCAATCAAATCATCCCGCAGCTTGTGGAAAACCTGTGCAAACATGGGCTGGATGATGTTGTTGTAGGTATCAGACAGGGTTGGGGTCATGTAAATCTTTTTGTAATTTTCTTTTTTGGCGGTTTTTAAATCCTGGAAATACCCGGGGCTGAGAAGAATGTAGTCTTTTCCGTAGCTGTTGTTGATGATGTCTACCGTCAGGTTGTTGATGATTTTTGCATTGATGGTGCCGATTTCCTGACTGGTAAAGGGCTCGTCCGGTGAGATGAGTTTGGCGGTTACAGCATCCTGCCGGTCTTTTCCCAGATAGGCAATCATGTCGCAGATACGGACAACACAGCCTTCCAGTGTCATGGGAACCAGCTGTTTGATGGCCGCATCACCGGTCCGGTCACAGGCATTTACGGTGGCGTCAAAGGCCTTGAAGGCGTCCTGGGTCGTGGTACCGGATGGAAGAAATCGTGGACGGTATTCCTGCTGCTCAAATTCTCCGTTGTGGCAGATTATGCCGTCCAGAGTTTGCAGACTGACATTGCGGCGGAAAATAGTATCGATGACCCGGACAGAGTGTACATTGTGGTTAAAGAGCAATCCGGTTTCGTTTTCAAGCAGTTTGCTCAGAAACCGTTCTCCCGGGTGTCCGAAAGGGGTATGACCGATATCATGACCCAAGGCAATGGCTTCAATTAAATCGGTATTCAGCCCCAGAACGGCACCGATGGATCGGGCAATGCGGGAAACCAGCTGAACGTGGAGCATACGCCGGGTTAAGTCATCGTTTTTATAGAAACTGAAAACCTGGGTTTTACCGGCATACCGGTTGTACAGCGGTAAATGCAGGATTTTTTCTGAATCGCGTACAAATGCAGGACGCCACAGATTAGCTTTATCTCTGTCAGGATTCCGGCGAAGTACTGCGTCATCAGAACATCGATAGGGGCTCTGTATTCCTTTTGCCTTATCTTCGGCTATCTGTTCTGCAATGGATTCATCGATTTTCTTATATTCTTTGGCTGCCATATCATCAGTATAACAGAATATTACCTTGCCAGTCAGACGCAATATTACTATTTTATAGGTATGAATACTTCACTTTCACGTCGCGAAATTGACGATGTGCGTCGCATTATTTCACAGCTGCTGCCCATGATTGATGAAGCAGAAAAACAGTTCAGAAGCGCCCGTAACTGGGGATTTTTCGATCTGCTGGGTGGCGGCTTTATTACCGATTTAATCAAGCATTCCAAGCTGAGCAGTGCTGCCGGATTGATGAACAATATCAACTATCTGCTGATGGATCTGCAGCGGGAACTGAAGGATATTGTCATTCCAACGGATTTCCATATGGATACCATGACATTTGCTACTTTTGCCGATTTTATGTTTGACGGTGTGCTGGCCGATGCCTACATGCAGTCAAAAATCATGAGCAGTCTGAGTCAGGTAGAAGAACTGCACCGCCGTCTTCTGGTGCTTGACCAGCGGATGCAGGATCTGTACCGGTACTGCTGACAGGCAGGACCCTTCGACAGGCTCAGGGATCCTTAGCAGGTACGGCCATCCCATTCTTCTGAATGGGATTTCTCATACTCAATGAGGGCATCAAAGTCGGCCTGAGGAGAGCAGTGCTTTTCTATCTGCATGGTACTTTCATGCAGGCGGCGGATGGCGTTGCTCTTGTCCGTATAGCCTAATTTAGATTTTTCTATACTGTCCTGCAGTACCCGGATACTTTCATCAAAAACTTTGAGGGGCACCGGGAACGGATGACCGTCTTTGCCACCGTGGGCAAAACTGAACCGGGCAGGATCAGTAAACCGGCTGGGTTTTCCGTATATTACTTCACTTACTAAGGTCAGCCCCTGCAGGGTGCGGGGCCCTAAGCCCGGGGTCAGCATCAGGTTTTCAAAGGAATCGGCCTGATTTTCGTAGGCGGTGGCCAGTACGGCACCAAGCCGCTTTACGTTTACATCTTCTGCCAGAACTTCGTGGTGGGCCGGCATAACAAGTTCATGATAGTTTCCCGCCAGTTCTCCGGCAAACGTTGAAGAAAGTTCATACTTTTGAGAGTCTGCAGCGCCTTTTTCAATTTTTACCAGTCCTGGTCCCTTTGATAAGCTGCGCGAAAACTCAGGGTTGCTGAGCGAATTTCCAGGGTGGCTGAGCCTGTCGAAGCCTCCGCCGCCAGCGTTGTCAAACAGTTCCAGTTGCTGGATATCTTTAGGCGTAATCAGTTTTGCTTCCCGCAGAATCCGTTCCGGTTCTTCGTGGGTCATGGAAAGAATGGTGCTTCGGGTATCTTTTGCCCCAGCATCAGTCAGGTTCAGGATGCGTCCGTGGTTTTCTCCCACAATGCCCGTGTGGGGTGCATTGACAAAGGGTTCTGCTTCACTGCCATCAAGGTTCAGGCTGCACCAGTGGTACCGGCGGGCTGTTTTTTCTGCACCGTTCATGCCTTGCTGTACAACGGCCCAATCTCCATTGGTATTGACGATAAAGTTGTGCTGGTAAAGCTGGTACCCGTCCTGCAACGCGTTGTTATCAACTTTGGCTACCAGTTTGCTGGATCTGATCAGTTGATCGCCGGGAAGGCCGCTGTGGTCTGCCAGCCATTGCAGCTGGTCAGGTGTTTCGCGGGAATACTTTCCCCGGCCGCCACAAACTACAAGCCCCAATTCTCGGGCCCGGGGATTGAGGCCCCGTTTCAGTGCGTACATAACGCTGGTGGTGATACCGGAAGAATGCCAGTCCATGCCCATGACAGCACCGAAACTCTGGAACCACAGCGGATCACTCAGGCGGACCAGAACTTCCTGATTGCCGTAGTTCATGACGATGGACTCAATAATCAGGGTTCCCATGTCCCGCATACGGTCGGCTAACCATTTTGGTACTGTTCCATGATGTAATGGCAGGTCAGCGTGACCGGTTCGGCGCATAGTACTTCCTTTTTATGTTTTGTCAGTAGTCAGCTTTTTTCAAAGCCTCGGCTACCTTATCTACCGTTCCCCAAGGCAGAATATTTACCAGTGGGAAACTGGTCAGTGCAATACGCACTGATTTATCAGCAAATCCAGTGGCAAAAACACTGCTGTTTGCAGGATCATTCAGATAGTCTCCCAACAGTTCCTGCAGGATTTTTCCGGTTGCCGGATTAGCCATCAGGTCACCCATGTTTTCATCAGCAGTGTGATGCGGCGTGTAATCTCTGGTAGGAGTATAGGTAATTGTATGCTCTCCTGCAGTCAGGGTGCAAGCAGCTTTTTCTGCCGGTGCATCGGGAAGAACCAGGTCTGCTTCACAGTCAAAAGGTACGGTAAAGTTGTAGGTAAGACTGCCGTCAGCATTCAGTTTCCATGCTGATTTTACGGTACCGGCTGCAGTTTCAACTGAACATTCAGCGTGTCCCAGCCGTCCGTCAGGTTTTGGGGTCAGGCGGATTTTCTTAAAGCCGGGAGCTTCTTCCACCGGATTGATGCCGCATACTTCGCGATATATCCATTCAACAACGGAACCGTAGGCATAGTGGTTCAGACTGTTCATGCCGGTACTTGAGAAATGACCTTCCGGATCCAGAGAGTTCCAGCGTTCCCAAACGGTGGTGGCCCCCATTTTTACTTCATACAGCCAGCCGGGGAATTTTTCGTTCAGCAGCAGGTCATAGGCAGTCTGCAGCTTTCCGTTGGCAGACAGGGTGCGGCAAATGTATGGAGTTCCGACAAAGCCGGTATCAAAGTGATTGTTGTTGGCCTGAATCATGGCAACCAGCTGTTCAGTTGAGCGGTCATGCATGGCTTTTGGCAGCAGGTTGAAGAAGGTTGCAATAACCAGGGCTGTCTGGGTGTTGATGGTGGCACGTCCGGTGGGAGAGAAATATTCTTCTACAAATGCCTTGTTGATTTTTGCTTCCAGAGCTTCGTATTTTTCAGCATCGGCAGTGTGGCCCAGAACGCGGGCAGCTTTTGCAACCAGATGGGCAGCGTACCAGTAGAAAGCGGTGGCAACATAAAAGTTGTCGGTTGCGCCCATGGGGGAGAATGGTTCCTTAAAGTTATCAAGGGCAAGCCAGTCTGCAAAATGGAATCCGGTCATGATAAGGCCACGGTTTCCGGTTTTTTCGTCTTCACGGATCTGGTGTTCCAGCCATGCCTTCATACCGGCATACTGGGTTGCCAGCAGCGAAGCATCTCCGTACATCAGGTATACGGTCCACGGAATGATGACTGTCGCATCTGCCCAAGGACTGGCACCATGGCCCATAATCAAACCGCCGCCTTCTTTGGGTTTTGGCATGGGGACAACGTTTGGAACGGAACCTCCCAGAAGGCTCTGTTCGTTGTTTACGTCGTGGATGAACTTGGCATAAAAAGCCGGAGTGTACATGTGGTACGAGGCAGCACCGGCAAAAATCTGGGCATCACCGGTCCAGCCCATGCGTTCATCCCGCTGAGGACAGTCGGTAGGAACGTCAACAAAGTTGTCACTCTGGCTCCACTTAGAATTGCTGATGAATCTGTTCAGCAGTTCGTTACCGGTGGTGATGAAGCCGGTTTCCGGAATATCAGATGACAGGTGGTGGCCGGTAATAGTTTTAAGATCAGCATCGCTCATGCCGGTAACCATAACGTAGCGGAACCCGTAGAAAGTAAAATGGGGCCGCACGGTCTGGGTGGTACCGTCAGAAATGTATACGAACTCCGTTTTTGCAGAGCGCAGGTTTTCGTGGTAGTAGCAGTTATCCTGCAGCTCTTCAAAGTAGTTCAGGGTGATGGTAGAGCCGGCAGGAGCAGTACAGGTAAAACTTACCCAGCCGGACATATTCTGGCCCAGGTCAACGATGGTTTCGTTTTTGGGAGATGTAAAGATGTTCTTTACAGCCATGGTCTTCTTTTCAACAATGGCAGGGCCGTTTTTGGCAATCAGCTTGTGGGGTTCAGTTTCTTCAACAAGGCATGGTTTCCATGCAGAACTGTCGGTCAGAATAGCAGCCAGTTTGTTCTGGTCCCATACTTCACCATCATAGATACCGCTGGCTGTTACCGGGCTTTCTGCAGAAAGCCAGCTTTCATCAGAGTTAATGACGGCTTCTGTGCCGTCTTCATAGGTTACATGCAGTTCTGCAATCAGGCGGAATTTGTCACCGTAGGTGTTGGTAAAACCGCCGTCAAAGCCAAAACGACCTTTGTACCAGCCGTTACCCATGATGACGCAAATCTGGTTGTCGCCGGATTTCAGGCTGGCAGTAACATCATAGGTCTGGTACTGAACTGCAAAATCGTAGGTGTGGTAGCCGGGCTCCAGATAGCTGTTGCCGGCTTTGCTGCCGTTAACGGATGCTTCATATACACCAAGACCGGTCATGTAGAGCCGTGCTTTGACAACGGTGCCGGTAAGGCTAAAGTCTTTTTTGATTACCGGGTGGATATCGGAAGCAAAAGCCGGAGTAATCCATTTGCCGGTCCACTTTTCATCTTTCTTTGCAGTTTCAAAAGTGGCAGGAGCACTTACCGCGTGCTCACCGGCATCGCTCCATACTTCAACTACAACATAATAGGTGGTGCGGGGTTTAGTCGTAAAATCAAGGACAACGCTGGTACTGCAAAGTTCTGCAGATGTACCGGTATCGTATATCAGGGTAGTGCAGTCTGCATCAGCGTAAACGACAACCCGGGCAGCAGTCTGTTTTTTTCCGGCAGCTTCGGAAACGGTCCAGCTGACGGTCACAGGGGTAAGTTCAATGCCCAGCGGGTTAGACATATGATTGATGCGGATATTGGAAATAGTCATGGCTTCTCCTTTTCTTCTCAATATCGATTATATAACAAAAAATCCCGTAGCATATGCACGGGATTAATGAGTTTTTGTCTTATTTACTGATAATTTCAGTTAAAAAACACGTTCAAAAGGCCAAGCTTTTCAAAGCCATCGTAGACAATCTGAATGGCAAGGCCTGCCAGAATCAGACCGACAATCTTTTCCATCACGAACATACCGGTGGTACCGATACGGCTCAGAAGCTTACTTGAACTGCGCAGAACCGAGTATTCAACGACCAGACCGATGAAGGTGGCAACCACAACCATTCCCAGGTTGGTAAGGTCAAAAGGTCCGCTGGCGGTATGCAGCATGATGGTGGTAATCATACCGGGACCGGCGATAAGGGGGAATGCCAGGGGGAATACGGCGATGGTAGCGGCGTCCTGGGGGTCATCCAGGGATTTGGGGGTATGTTTTGACCGCGGCTTACTCTGAATCATTTCAAGAGCGATGGTAAAGAAGATGATACCACCGGCAATGTAAAAGGCTCCCGGCGTAATCCCGAAAAAGGTCAGGATGAAATAGCCGCCCACGGCAAAAACCATCAGAACGATAAAGGAAATGACGATGGCTTTTTTCAGGATAAGCAGCTGGGTTTTGCGGTCATAACCACCGGCAACTGCCATGAAGGATGGAGTGTTACCGATAGGGTCCAGCAGCATGACAAAGGTGAGTAACATTTTCAAAAAGGTAAAAAGATGCTCATTCATGGCAGATACTGTAGTGATTTCACGTACTTTTTGGAAGAGATGATGATAACAGTATTTTCATATAAGAATTGACGTTGTCGTATTACGAAGAAAACAACAATTTGATAAAATGCCAACTATGGCAAATCCTAACGATAAGACTGAAATCTTTGAAAACTATTCCATTCCAAAGGCAGTAGCAACCCTGGCACTGCCTACTATGCTCAGCATGATCGTCGTTGTTATCTACAATATGGTAGATACTTTCTTCGTAGCAAAAATCGGCGATCCTAACCAGATTGCAGCTGTTTCTCTGGCTCATCCTGCATTCATGCTCTTTATGGCTGCCGGTAACATTTTCGGTATCGGTGGTTCCAGTTACCTTTCCCGTTCCTTGGGCGAAAAGAAAATTGACCGCGTAAAACACATTTCCAGTTTCTGTGTATGGAGTGCGGTGGTTCTGGGTGTACTTATGGGTATCCTCTATCTGGCATTCCTTGATCCTATTCTGAAACTGTGTGGTGCCAGTGAAGCAACCCTGCCGTATGCAGAAACCTATCTGAGTATTGTTGCCTGGGGTGCACCGGCTACCGTTCTTTCTTTTGTATTCGGTAACATCTGCCGTGCAGAAGGTGCTGCAAAAGAATCCATGTTCGGCCAGATGCTTGGTTCTGTCATCAACATTATTCTGGATCCCATCTTTATTCTGGGATTCGGCTGGGGTGTTGGCGGAGCTGCCATTGCAACCGTTATTGCCAATATCCTGTCAGACGTGTACTACCTGGTGTACATCATTCACAGTCACCGTTCTCAGCTGACTCTTGATCCCCGTAAGTACGCCATTAACGATGGTATTCTGGGTAACGTACTGGCCATTGGACTTCCTGCCAGTCTGACCAACCTGCTTATGTCAGCCAGCCAGATGGTAAGCAATAACTTCCTTGCAAGTTACGGTGACATTCCGGTAGCCGCCATGGGTATTTCCGGAAAAGCCGGTATGTTCGTTCATCTGGGTATGATTGGTCTTGCCGGTGGTGTTGTTTCTCTTATTGGCTACAACTACGGTGCTAAAAACTTTGACCGTATGCGCGGTGTTACCCGGTTTGCTATGCTCTGTAACCTGGTTATCGGTGTGGTAATGGGATCTGTGTTCTTCCTGGCTTCAAACTTCATCATCGGTATTTTCATGAACGATCCTGAAGTTATCAGTTACGGTGTTCCTATGCTTCGTGCCATGATGCTGTCATCACCTTTTGTAGGTTCCCTGTTTGTTATCAACAACTGCTTCCAGGCCTGGGGAAAAGCTACTCCTGCACTGATTCTTTCAATCTGCCGTCAGGGTCTTATCTTCCTGCCGGTCCTCATTGTTGCCAATGCACTGGTAGGCCTGAATGGTATTATCTACGCTCAGCCTATTGCTGATGCAGTATCTACCATTCTTTCTTTTGGTATGTACTTCGTTCTGCGGAACAAGGTGATTAAGGCAGCTAAATAACAATGTCATCCCGAACTTGATTCGGGATCTCTTTATTGCGTCTCCCCTGCCAGGTTTCCCGTTCACGGAACCGGCGGGTCAGGGTGTTCAGTACCCGCTTCTTGTCACCGCTCCACAGGGGGCTGATCAGGTCTTTTTTTGCGCCGTCTCCGGTAAGACGGTGCACGGTCACCTCAGGTGGCAGCAGTTCTACCATATCAATAACAAAATCAACGTATTCTTCCATGGTCCAGGGGTGCACGGTAAGGTCACCGGCTGCCACCTGGTCTGCAAGCCGTGTTCCGCGGAGCACGTGCATCAGCTGCAGTTTAATGCCGTCCGGCGGTGTGCGTAGTGGAGCAGGCCCGGCATTGAAGGTGCCAGGATCACTGAGGCTCTCGAAGTGTCCGGTATTCAGCAAAGGTAGTCCTGCAAGGTATCGTACTGTATTTTCCATATCTGTTTTAGTTTCCCCGGGTAAGCCCAGAATCACATGAACCACCACCCGGAGTCCTGCGTTTTTCAGCCGGTGGTAGGCGTCTTCAAATACGTCCAGCGGGTACTGGCGGTTTATCAGGTCTGAAGTACGCTCATGGATAGTCTGAAGCCCCAGCTCTACCCACACGGGCTTTATGGCGTTCAACTCTGAAAGCATGGTTACGGCTTTCGGCGGCAGGCAGTCTGGCCGGGTTCCTATACTGAGGCCAACAACATCCGGCTGCAGGATGGCGGCGGTAAACTGTTTCCGTAAAGTGTCCAGATTGCCGTAGGTATTGGTAAAAGACTGGTAATAAGCAATGAAGCGTGGTTCCGGGTTGCCGGGTTTGCGGGGCATTTTGGCCATAACCCGCTCTTTTGCAGCTGCCATCTGCTCTTCAAGAGTGCTGCCACCTGCGGCAAAATCACCGCTGCCACCGGCACTGCAGAAAGTACAGCCGCCGTAGCCTTTGGTGCCGTCACGGGTAGGGCAGGTGCATCCGGCATCAAGAGAAAGCTTATAGATTTTCTGCCCGAACAGGGATTTCAGTTCCCAATCAAGGCTTCGGTAGGGTTTATCGCCCCATAGGTGTGATGTTTCTTGCTTCATGTATTCAAATCATCTTTACTGTTAAACCGTCGATTCCAAGAAAGTCAGAATCGGCGGTAATCAGTTCCAGATTAGCAGCCATGGCAGTTGCTGCTATCCAAATATCGTTTTCAGGAATGGGGTGGCCTTTCTTTTTAAGAAAAGCTTTGATTTTGCCATACATCTTACTGACTTCTGCATCGGGTGTTAAAATCTGCATATTTTCACAGAAATTGAAATACATTTCACGGTTAAACGTACTTTTTACAGATAACTCGGCTCCATACATCAATTCTCCAACAGATACCGACGATACGAACAATGTTTCCATATCTTCAAAATAGGGGAACAATTCGGTAACGCCTTTTAGGAACCTGATGACAACATTCGTATCAACAAGATATCCGTTATGGTCACCATTCATTGTAATCTACCTTTCTGCAGTCACGGATGGCAGCTTCCATGGCGTCAGCATCTGTTTCTGATAGAGTGCCAAAATAATCACGTACTGACTTTTTCCGGGATTTTTCTTCAATTTCCAGCAGTCGTTCATATTCAGCAATAGGGAGCATGACAGCTTCCATTTCATTATTTCTGATGACAGCAATCTTCTGTAATGAATATTCCGAGAGTTTTGAAAGATAGGTGGCAAACTGACGGACTAAAGTGGTAGAAGAAATGATTTCGTTTTTTTGAAAAGTCATAGCCGCTCCTGAAGTATGTATAATCATACGTATAATAATACATACTCAGAAATCTCGCAATTAACCGCAAAAACTGGTTCTTGAGTGTATGGCGTGCAGTGTAGTACCATTACGGCATGTCACTTGCAGCAGCTGAGAAAAAACAGAACCTGAACGAAATGGGAGAGGCACCGGTTGGCTCTCTCCTATTAAAACTTTCTATTCCCACCATCATTACTATGATGGTGACCATGATATACAACATTGTTGATACGGCCTTTGTGGGTACTCTGGGTACGTCAGAAAGTGCGGCCACCGGTATTGTTGCCGGGTTTATGGCGGTTCTGCAGGCCATTGCCTTTATGTGCGGTCAGGGCGGAGGCAGTATCATGTCCCGCCGGCTGGGGAAAGGCAACATGCAGGAAGCAGAAAAATTTGCTTCTACGGCCCTGTTTTTCTCCTTTTCCCTTGGCTTACTCATAGCTATCATCAGTTTCTGCTTTTTTGACCCCTTGCTGGATCTTTTAGGCTGTACGCCAACCATTAAACCCTACGCCGGCCAGTATATTTTCTGCCTGCTCATTTCCGCACCTTTTTTTACTTCCAGCTACACCATGAACAACCTGCTGCGCTACGAAGGCAAGGCAAAACTGGGAACCGTAGGTCTTATGACCGGTGCTGTGCTGAATATCGGCGGCGACGCTCTTCTGATTTTCGTATTCAAGATGGGCATTCTGGGTGCGGGGCTTTCTACCGCCATTGCTCAGACCATCAGTTTCTGCATTCTTTTCAGCATGTATCTGCGTAAGCGCACTCAGGTACGGCTCTCGTTCAAATCTATTGCCCGCGATATCCACACCTTTTGGGATATTGCTGCTACCGGGTTCCCCAGCCTGCTTCGTCAGGGTCTTTTTACCGTTGCCACAACACTCCTGAACCGGGCCGCCCGCGAGTATGGCGACCAGGCCGTTGCCGCCATGAGCATTGTCAACCGAATCAGCTCGTTCCCCATGGCTATTGCAGTAGGTATCGGACAGGGGTTCCAGCCCATCAGCGCCTTTAACTTTGGTGCCGGCAAAAAAGACCGGGTTAAAGAGGCCTTCTGGTATGCTTTAATCAGCGGTACTATCGCTCTAACCGTATTCTCTGCCCCTATTTTTGCCTTCCCGGTACCGGTTATCCGTGCCCTGCGAGATGACCCGGCCGTTATCGATCTTGCAATCCGCGCCCTGCGTTTGCTCTGCGCCAGTCAGATACTGATACCGTTTACCATGATGATTGAAATGGGCTTTCAGAGTATGGGTGCAAAAGCCCTTGCCAGTTTTGCTTCCAGCCTGCGTAGCGGCCTTATCATGATTCCGTCGCTGCTTATTTTTTCTGCAACCCGCGGCATGGCTGGCATTCAGGAAGCCCAGCCGGTATCAATACTGGTATCCTTTGTTATCTGTCTGTTCCTGTACCAGGCATACGCAAAAAAACTGAGGTAAAGATAGTGAAAGAAAAAAATGGATTGGTAGTCAGCTTGAAAGAGCGGGCACAAAAACTGAAAGTAGATATCCCGGCGGTATTTCTCGCCCTTAAGGCAAAAGGAACCCCGGTGTCGGCAAAGATTTTCGCTGCCCTTACCATTATCTATGCACTTTCGCCCATCGATCTGATACCCGATTTCATTCCGATTATCGGGTATCTTGATGATCTGATTATTCTGCCTGCCCTCATTGTCCTGACGGTGAAATGTATTCCCGCAGAGCAGATGGCAGTGTACCGGGAACAGGCTGCCGGTATGTGGGCAGAGGGAAAGCCGAAAAAATGGTATTACGGCATTCCTTTTGCCCTTATCTGGATACTTATTATCTGGCTTATTGTAAAAGCCATCTGGCTCTGAAAATCAGTCTGCGTAGCCGTTAGGATTGTTAGACTGCCATCTCCAGCTGTCTTCGCACATTTCCTTAATGCCGCGTTCAGCTTTCCATCCCAGTTCCCGTTCAGCCTTTGCAGCATTTGAGTAACAGGTGGCAATGTCACCGGGGCGGCGAGGTTTGATTACGTAAGGTACTTTTACACCGGTGGCAGTTTCAAAGTTCTTTACGATATCAAGTACCGAATATCCCTGACCGGTTCCCAGGTTATATACGCAGAGACCGGCTTTTTCTTCAATTTTTTTCAGGGCCTTAACGTGTCCAACAGCCAGGTCTACAACGTGGATATAGTCGCGTACACCGGTGCCGTCTGGGGTATCGTAGTCATTTCCGAATACACCCAGTTCCTTCAGTTTACCTACGGCTACCTGGGTAACGTAGGGCATCAGGTTGTTGGGAATACCGTTGGGATTTTCACCCATGGTGCCTGATTTGTGGGCGCCGATAGGGTTAAAGTAGCGGAGGAGGATAACGTTCCATTCCGGATCTGCTTTCTGCATATCGGTAAGAATCTGTTCCAGCATGGATTTGGTCCAGCCGTAGGGGTTGGTACACTGGCCTTTAGGGCATTCTTCGGTAATCGGGATAAAGGCGGGATCCCCGTAAACGGTGGCAGAAGAAGAGAAGATGATGTTCTTGCATCCGTGCTGACGCATTACGTCTACCAGAGTAAGGGTTCCGGCAATATTGTTTTCGTAGTATTCCCATGGTTTTGCAACTGATTCACCAACTGCCTTAAGACCTGCAAAATGGATTACGGAATCAATTTTTTCTGCGTCAAACACCTTGTTCAGGGCATCGCGGTCAAGAATATCTGCTTTATAGAATTTCACCGGTTTACCGGTAATGGCTTCTACACGTTTCAGTGATTTTTCGCTTGAATTTGCCAGGTTATCAAGAACAACAACATCGTAACCTGCGTTCTGCAGTTCAACAACAGTATGACTGCCGATATAACCGGCTCCACCAGTAACTAAAATAGCCATAATGTACGCATCTCCTTTCTATGTGGTGTACGTTGTAATAATACTCTTCATTGTAGTATCTGCATATCGGAAAATGTTTACCAGATATGTAAAAATGTTGCATAATGGATACTGTAATGCAAAAAAACCATGATGAGCCGGTAAAATCTTCGTATAAGGCTTCTGCAAAAGAACTGACTTCTCTTTCGGTATACAATGTGGGATACCAGAAATGTGAACCACTGTACCAGTGGGGTCCCGGGGTACGTGACCATTTTCTGATTCACTATATCATTTCCGGTACCGGCACCTATGAGGTTGGTGATAAAGCATTCCGTCTTTCTGCCGGCGACTGTTTTCTCTGCTATCCTGATACGGAAATTTCGTACTATGCTGACGTTCTGAATCCCTGGGAATATGCCTGGATCGGTTTTAACGGCCCTGATGCTGCTCTTATCCTGAGTTCCACGGATTTTACCCGCGATGCGCCGTACATCAGGCGTGCTTCCCACGGCAAACAGATTCAGGATAATATCCGCAGTATTTATGAATCCCGGGGCAACGGCTTTACCAACACTATCCGGATGACCGGTCTGCTGTATGAACTGCTGTCGCTGTTTGTAGAAGATTCCGTAAAAGACCCGCTTCAGACTGTGGCGCAGCTATACGTTCAGAAAGCAACCGCATATATTGCAGAAAACTATTCATATCCCATCAGTATTGAGGATATTGCTTCATTCATCGGGGTAAGCCGCAGCCAACTGTTCCGCTGTTTCCAGACAGTACTTGGAAAATCTCCCAAAGAATATCTTACGGAATACCGCATCAGGCAGGCCTGCCGCATGCTTTCTGAAACATCATTTTCCATGACGGCTATTGCCAATTCTTTGGGATTTGACAACAGCCTGTATTTTTCAAAAGCTTTTCACAAAGAAATGAGGATGTCGCCCAGCGAATGGCGGACCGGGCACAAAAAAAGGCGGGATGAAAGTTAGTCAGATATAAAAAGTGATTCTATAATAAACAATATGAATTCAACCGTTATACATACTACAGAAGACCAGTTTGCAACTGCTGTTTCACAGCTTGCGTCAATACCGGAAGATCAGTGGGCAACCATCGAGCTTAGTGGAAAAATCAGTGCCACACGTTTTAAGGAATTAGGTACTTTACTGGGAAAAACAGCGTACTCCTGCCATTTGTGCTTTGACTGCCGGAATGTTACCGGCTTTTCTCAGATACCATCCGGTACCTTTGATGATTTTGCTTTTAGAGGAGAAAAGCGCATTGATGTATTTGCAGCAGGTTCTGCAATACAGAAAGTTCAGGGAGATTTACCCCGCCATGGATGTTTCGTAATTTCCCAGCTGGATATCCGCCCGGATCTTCTGCAATTCATAAAAGAAGGCGATTTGATGCCGCAGCTTGTTTTTAAGGATGATATGTGGCTCACCTCAGATGGAAAGGTTCTGCTGGATTGTGCAAAGCAGGAATTTGAGATTACAGTGCCCGACGGCGTTGAGAAAATTGCTCCCTGGGCACTGACCTATAGTGCATCTGTTTGTATCGTGCATCTGCCAGATTCTGTACATGAATTGCTACAACAGCGGCAATCAGACTATTTCAGATTTATTACCGGCAATTTTGATGAACTGAGCAATACCCCTGACTATATTGTCTGGGATGCTGCAACAGAACCTGTATGCCACAAGGTAGATGACAATCTGTCATATTGGATCAGTAAGGACGGAACCATTTTTTATCTGGCACAGCCTAAAAGAGACATAAAATACTTTCAGATTCCAGACGGAGTAAAGACCATTACATCAGGTGCAATACCCGGATATACCTTGAACGTAGTTGAATATCCAGACAGCGTTGAAAAAGCATATTCATATGCAGATCCTGGTGTGACTATCTGTAATACAAACCTGATGCCGGCAGATGATGACAATCATACATTTTGGGATAAAGCAAAAGGGCCTCACTGCATAAAATCAGATGATGAGCAGAGTACCATCTGGATCAGCAAAGACGGCACCCATCTTTTCAGATACGAATTAGGAGAGGAAGTGAAAAATGCCGTCATTCCAGAGGGCGTTGTAACCATAGAACCGGACTGCATGAAAACTGCTGGATGGCGTTCCAAGCTGAATCTGGTTACTCTTGCAGAATCTGTATCAGAGGATACTAGACGCTCACTTGCAAAGGAAGAATGTTTTCTTTGGGGTTCAGAAAGATCATTGAGAGATATATACATAACAGGTCTTCCCCGCATAGAAGGAAATTTCCTGAAGGATGCAGCTCCTTCGAATTTTGGAAACGGCCGTAAAAAGGAATACGATGCATTTACAAAAAGTGCTGCTTTCAGTGCTGTTTTTGAAGGTATTCCTAAGCCGGTTATCAGATACTATTTTTACACTGTGTTTGAACTTTTGCCGGAAAAACTGTTTGAAGAATGGCCGGAACTGAAAGATGTCCGTGCTGCTTCCAAAGAGCTGGCAAAAAAAGCCAAAGAAGCAGCTGCGGCCTCTGCAAAAACTGGTGGTAAAAAAACGGCAGCAGCTACCGTGCAGGAGTCTATAACTGACAATGAATGGATAATTGATGCCAAAAAACTTGCAGAAGCAGAATATGCACCGGAAAAATATTCAGGGAAAACCTTTACTCTTAAACCGCTGAATCTGTCAGTAAAGGCAAATTTGAAACGGCTTTCTCAGTGGTTGAGTGCATGGCAGGATATGGGAGAATCGCGACCTGCAGTAACCCTTGATTTTTCCGTAAGTGGCATAACAGAGCTTCCATTAAAGGCTGATTTAGATGTAACTGGAATTACTTGTCTTATTCTCCCAGAAGGATTTACCCGTATTGAAGAAGGCAGTCTTACAGGCAGTCTGAAAAATATTGTGCATCTGCCGGATTCCATGGAATTTATCAGTAATGAACCTTCTTACTCGCGGTATATTACATGGGCAACCGACAGTGAGGAATTCAGAAAAAACAATCCTAAACTGCCCGTTGTTCCTAAAAAGACAAAACCCTATTACAAAGTAATTGAAGGGGGAGCAGAACTCATTATCAGTAAAGATGAGTCTATTGTCTATGACATAAGAAACAATGCCAAAGGCGGTCCAATTCACTTGCCGCAGACAGTAAAGAGCATAGAGCTGCAGTTTGAATGTAACTACTATACCAAAGATGTTTACTGCCCGGAAAGTCTGGAACAGTTCCAGGATGCTACTGGTAAAGCTAAAAGCATTACTTTTTTCAGTAATAAACCGGAATTATTCCCGGAGGGGTATACGGTATTTCCCTCTGATTCAGTGTTTGAAAACGGTTTATGGCTTAATGCAGGCAAAACTGTTGTTTATGCAATACGGGCTGGGTATGGCGACATAGTTATACCGGAAACGGTAACTGCCTTTTCTACGGAGGCGTTTTCTACGATTACTGAAAAATTACAGAAAAAGATAATCCTAAAGAATGCTTCTTTGCTGGATGAAAATACAGTACAGACTCTTGGTGACAGCTCGTATGTTTTTGGCCTTGGCGAACGATATACAAAAAACAACCTTGCCCGTCTTAAAGAAACGGTATGGCCGGGCACAAATCCAAGGAACAAGCCACCAAAACTGTTCAGTGATGTACGCCGCAGTAAAGAAGTTACAGCCCTATTTGATGGTGTACCATTTAAAGTAGCTTATAGTTATTTCAAGAATATGGAGGGAACGACACAGGAGCCTGATGCCAGCGTTGAACAGTATTATCCGCAGCTTGCAGATGTTCAGCGGTTACTTGCCAAAAAGGAAACGGTACAGAAGATTCAGGACACTGCTGCCCAGGCTGTACGTGATGCAAGTTCATCTGATTTTACCGGCAGTGAACTTACCTGTTCATACCAGGAAATGCTGCTGACTAATCTTAAGTCTACTGCAGATACATTCAAGTTGACCCTTACAGGAAAGATGAAGAATGTGGATATAGAAAACGTATTCAAGTTTTTTGTGCCATTTAACGGAACGGTAGAGCTTGACCTTACCGGGGTTACAGGATTAACAACATTCAGAAACACAAAATGGCCCGACTACATTGAAAAACTGAAGTTCCCTGCCGGCGTTACCAATACCGGAAAGTTTGATAACTGGAAACCTAAGATTAAAGAAATTCTTCTGCCTTCTACCATGGAAACACTGGATAATGCAGAAATACCAGCGGCTGTACTTGCATGGTCTGAAAACGAAATTCTGACAAACAACTATTTCCGGGTATTCAGACCCGGTTACCGTACAGTTGATGAAAAAGGATTTGTCATCAATACGCTGCGCAATGCGCTTGTTGGCTATGAAGGTCCTGAATCAGAAGATACCACGCTGGTATTGCCAGCTGTAGAAACCATTCTTGATTTCTCGTATCCATGTGCTGAAAAGATAACTGAAGTGGTGATTCCTGAGGGTGTTAAGTGCATCAAGAGAAATGTATTTGCAGGAAATACAGCGTATAAAAACCTGAAGTTCATCAAAATGCCGTCTTCTTTGGAAACAATTGAAGATTATGCCATTGCAAAGTTCATTATTATTGAAGTACCAGATTCTTATATGGGGCAGCCCAGATCAATAGGACCGATTATTTCCGGTAATCCGGAATTACTTTCAAAGGCAAGTGACTATCTGAAAGTGTGGGATAAATCACGGGAACCATATTGTACTGAAGATGGACTGTGGCTTTCAAAAGACGGAAAACATCTGTTTGATTTCCCGGGATACTACCAAAACTGCAGCTGTTATAATCAGGTTGAAAATAAGATAACACTGCCACAGGGACTTGAATCAATGGAAAGAGAAGCCATTGATATCAATATAAGAAAAGGGGCTGTTGTAGAATTCCCGGAAACCTTCAGTGATTACGATACTCTTACTTTTATAGCATCGGCTGTTATAGTAAATGAACCTGACAGACTGAAAAACGCGGAAAGTTGGAAAGAACGTAGTGAATGTCTCTGGGAAAAGGGTGCGTATTGCACCAAAGAAGGATTCTGGCTCAGCAAAGATGGTAAGACGCTCTATCGATATGATGTAAAACAAGATGAGATTACTATTCCAGACGGGGTTACCCATGTTGCAAAAAGAGCTTTTTCATACATGGAGTCTTATCATACTTTGAAGCGTTTATCATTCCCTTCTTCAATTGAACTTGTAGAAGATACAGGAAATTATTGGGGATTTCTGGATGTTCCAGGCAGTAAGTTCCCGGAAAACTATGTGGGATACTCAGGAACATATATCCGGGGAATACGATGTGCTCCAGACTGTAACTTTGTAGATGTGATTAATAGTGGTTGGATGGAAAGTTGGGATTCAAGCAGAAAAACAGAGTTCCGTAGATACAAGGAAAACGAAAAATTCCGTAAGGTATTTACCGGTATACCGGAACACGTAATCCGCTACTGGGCTAAAAATAAGGTTGAAGATTTCTGCGAAGAATTCAAGCAGGACTGGCCACAGCTTGTTGATGTGGAAGGTGCGGCAGCCAAATAGTATGGCTATATGAAAAGAAAAAGGGCTGTCCCAAATGTGGGACAGCCCTTTTTCTTTTAGACGTAAGCCCTTATGGGCTTACAAATGCCTTATTTGTACAGTTCTACCAGTTTCTGGAGATGCTCGTATCTAGCCTTAGCTACTTCTTCGTTTCTCTGGAAGAGAACTGCTGCACGTTCTGGGAACTTGCGGGTCAGTGAAGAGTAACGGGTTTCGTTTGCCAGGAATGCCTGGTAAGTACCATCACCGGCTTTAGAAGTCAGGGTGAATGGGTTTTTACCTTCAGCTTTCAGTGCTGGGTTGAAGCTGAACAGGTTCCAGTAACCAGCTGCAACAGCTGCTTTCATTTCATCCTGACAGTGGTTCATACCGCCCTTAACACCGTGCAGCTCACATGGAGCATAACCAATGATCAGAGAAGGACCATTGTAAGCTTCTGCTTCTGCAATTGCTTTAATAGCCTGGGCTGGGTTAGCACCAAGAGCAATCTGTGCTACGTATACGTAACCATAGCTCATAGCGATTTCAGCCAGAGATTTTTTACCAACCTCTTTACCGGCAGCAGCGAACTGACATACTTCACCGATGTTAGAAGCTTTAGAAGCCTGTCCACCAGTGTTAGAGTACATTTCAGTATCGAATACCATTACGTTAACGTTTTCGCCAGAAGCGAGAACGTGGTCCAGACCGCCGAAGCCAATATCGTAGGCCCAACCGTCACCACCCATAATCCATACGGATTTTTTAGCCAGGTAGTCTTTCTTTTCCAGAGCAGCTTTAGCATCCGGGCATCCGGCAGCAGCAGCTTTTTCAAGTTCTGCAACCAGAGCAGCAGCAAATTCGCTGTTGGTCAGGGTATCGTTTTTGGTTTCTTCGAATTTAGCAAATGCTGCTTTCAGTTCGGCAGAAGCTTTGTCGCTTTCTGCACAAGCTTTTGCAGATGCAATTGCCTGATCGCGGAGGAATTTCTGTCCGGTGTACATACCAAGACCGTGCTCAGCATTGTCTTCGAACAGTGAGTTAGCCCAAGCTGGACCTTTTTTACTGTCCTTGTTGATGGTGTAAGGACAGGTAGCTGCAGGACCACCCCAGATTGAAGAACAACCGGTAGCATTAGAAATGTACATGTGTTCACCAAACAGCTGGGTAATCAGGCGAGCGTAAGAAGTTTCTGCACAACCTGCACATGAACCTGAGAATTCAAGCAGTGGCTGGTTGAACTGGCTGCCTTTTGGAGTCAGGTCGTTCATACCGGCATCGGTTTTCTTAGAAACGTTAGCAACAAGGTAGTTGAATACAGGCTGCTGTGGCAGTACGTCTTCCTGTGGAACCATAGAGATTGCTTTGGTAGGACATACGGTAACACATTCACCACAACCCATACAGTCCAGAGCAGATACACTCAGAGTGTATTTGTACTGAGAAGCTTTTGGTTTGGTGTCTGCAGTAACCAGATTAGCAGGAGCAGCTGCAACTTCTGCATCAGACAGCAGGTAAGGACGGATGGTAGCGTGAGAACAAACAAATGAACAGTTGTTACACTGGATACATTTGGTAGCGTCCCAGCTTGGAACCAGTACGGCAGTACCGCGTTTTTCGTAAGCAGAAGCACCCAGTTCAAACTGACCGTCTGCACAGTCTTTGAATGCAGATACAGGCAGGTTGTCACCGTCCATCAGGGCGATTGGGTTCATCAGTTTTTCAACCATAGCTACGGTTTTTGCTTCACCAGTCAGAGCAGGTTTAGCAGCATCGGCAGCTGGGTTAGCCCATGAAGCTGGAACTTCAACCTTGTGGAGTGCACCAGCACCCAGGTCGATAGCTTTATGGTTCATGTCTACAACGTCCTGGCCTTTCTTAGAGAATTTAGCCACAACTTTTTCTTTCATGTATTTGATGGCTTCATCAGCAGGGAGAACGCCAGCAAGTTTGAAGAATGCAGACTGCAGTACGGTAGAGGTACGTTTACCCAGACCTACTTCGGTAGCAATTTTAACAGCGTCTACAGTGTAAACGGTGATGTTGTTGTCAGCGATGTATTTTTTAGCTTCAGCTGGCAGGTGTTTGTCCAGTTCTTCATCTGACCACTGGCAGTTGATAAGGAAGGTACCGCCTTTCTTAACGTCCTGAACCATTTTGTAGCCTTTGATGATGTAAGACTGGTTATGACATGCTACCAGGTCAGCCTGGTTGATGTAGTATGGGCTCTTGATAGGGCTGTCACCAAAGCGCAGGTGCGAAATGGTAATACCACCGGTCTTTTTAGAGTCATACTGGAAGTATGCCTGAATGTATTTGTCGGTATGGTCACCGATAATTTTGGTAGAGTCTTTGTTGGCACCTACGGTACCGTCACCACCAATACCCCAGAATTTACATTCTACGGTACCTGCTGCAGCAGTAGCTGGAGCTGGTTTTACTTCTGGCAGAGACAGGTTGGTAACATCGTCGGTAATACCAACGGTGAAACGTGCTTTAGGAGCGTCTTTAGCCAGTTCGGTGAAGATAGCGAAAATGCTTGATGGTGGGGTGTCTTTTGAACCCAGACCATAGCGGCCACCACAAAGTTTAATGGTGTTGCAGCCAGCTTCAAGCAGGGTAGTAGCAACATCAAGGTACAGAGGTTCACCCAGTGAACCTGGTTCCTTGGTGCGGTCAAGGACTGCCAGTTTTTTACAGGTTTTAGGCAGTTTTTCGAGGAAAGCTTCTGAAACCCATGGGCGGTACAGGCGAACTTTGATCAGACCAACTTTTTCGCCGTTTTTGTTCAGGTAGTCAATTACTTCTTCTGCAACGTCACAGATAGAACCCATAGCTACGATAACGCGTTCTGCATCAGCAGCACCGTAGTAGTTGAACAGGTCGTAATCGGTTCCCAGTTTTACATTGATTTTTGCCATGTATTTTTTAACTACAGCTGGCAGTTCAAGGTAAGCAGTGTTACAAGCTTCGCGGTGCTGGAAGAAAACGTCACCGTTTTCGTGAGAACCACGCATAGCTGGGTGTTCAGGGTTAAGAGCGTGTGCGCGGAATGCAGCAACTGCGTCCATGTCACACATTTCTTTCAGGTCTTCGTAGTCCCAGGTTTCAATCTTCTGGATTTCGTGTGAGGTACGGAAACCATCAAAGAAGTTCAGGAAAGGAACTTTGCCTTCAATAGCAGCAAGGTGTGCTACAGGAGCCAGGTCCAT
>JAZLJW010000142.1:0-8415 GCA_045597345.1 Treponemataceae bacterium | reverse complement strand
TACTGATTAGTGCCACATTAAGTAAACCTACAGTCCAAGCTGACTGCGATAAAATCAGGATTACCAGAACCGATAACGATTTGAAAAGCGGTTCTGCCGGAAAATTCCAGATTTCACGTTTCAGGGGCCCTCAGGTTTTTCACGAAAATGCTGATAGTTCAAAAGTTTTGAACGCGCTTAACGATTCAGCAGGTTCCCTGTTCCACAATGTTGATGTACGAACGGAAACCGGCACCATTACCGTGTTGACCAGTAAAAAGGGAAAGACCACTGTTCTCCGAAAGCCGAAGGAAACTGCAAAGAATTCTCCGCTGCAGACACTTACAGCAGCCCCGCACAACCGTGTCAAAAACTACATCATTCCAGAAGGGAAACCCGTCCTGTTCCTTGAAAAACTGGGTGTTATGACCGGCAGCGGCGCCGTACATGCCCAAAAATACGACAAATTCCGTCAGATTAACCGTTTTCTTGAATATGTGGACGATATTCTCCCCGTTCTGGAAGAAACTGCTGCCGGCACTGGCCGTGAACGACCTCTCCGCGTTATTGATTTTGGCTGCGGCAAGGCCTACCTGACTTTTGCCCTGTATTACTATCTGGTAGAAATCCGCGGCCTCAATGCCGACGTTTTTGGCCTTGACCTGAAAAAACAGGTCATAGAAGACTGTGGAAAACTTGCGGAAAACTGCGGCTATACCGGCCTGCACTTTTCCACCGGTGATATTGCTGCGTACCGCCAGGATGCAGCTGCAGATGACACAGTTGATCTGGTCATAACCCTGCACGCCTGCGACACTGCCACTGACTACGCCCTGGCCTATGCAGTTGAACACGGCGCCCGGGCTATTCTCAGTGTGCCCTGCTGCCAGCACGAACTGAACACCGCTCTTGGCCGTACCGTTACCGATGAAGCACTGAACCCCATGCTGAAATACGGCATCGTTAAAGAGCGGTTCAGCGCCCTGGCCACTGACGTGCTGCGGGCCGGCGAACTGGAAGCAGCCGGATACAAAACCCAGCTTCTGGAGTTCATCGACATGGAAGGAACGCCAAAGAATCTGCTGATCCGGGCGGTAAAGCGACAGGAAGGCGAAAAAAAAGCAGCCTGCAATCCCTATGCAGAACTGCAGGCCGCTCTTGGCGTAGAACTTACGTTAGGTAAGCTCCTTCGCTGATACATAACAGCCAACTGCCGCCATGGACGGCGGCGTTTAGCTGTCATGCTGAACTCGTTTCAGCATCTGAGATCCCGAATCAAGTTCGGGATGACCTTATTTTTTCTTGTTCAGCAGGGCGGCAAACGGGTTGTAACTCATGCCGTCATCACTGCCACCGTAGTTTCCACCGTAGCTGCGATTGTTATCGCGGGCCGGGCGGTCATTACGCGGGCGGTTGCTTCCAGCTCCGGCACCAACAGGTGCGCCGGCTTTCTTAACCACAACCGTACGTTTTTCACCAGGACGAACAGCGCGAACTACACGGCGCTCTCCGTCACCGCTGTCTGCAGTGCGGGCAGATCCTGCACCACCCTGACCGATGCGGTTCATGGCATCACTTTTCAGTGAAAGGCTGATGCGGCGGCGGTCCATATCAAGACCAATGATGGTACATTCCTTAATGTCACCAACTTTCAGTACGTCCATCGGATCGCTTACAAAGGTGTCACTCAGCTCAGAAATGTGCAGCAGTGCTGTTTCCTTAATACCCAGGTCAACAAAAGCACCAAAGTCTACTACGTTCTTGATTTTACCGGTTACCTTCATACCTTCACGCAGGTCTTCAAATGCCATTACACCTTTCTGCATGATTGGCTTTGGATATCCGTCACGAGGGTCACGGTTCGGTTTTTTCAGTTCTTCAATCAGGTCAACGATGGTGGCATCACCCAGTTCGTATTTTTCCTTCAGGTCCTTGCGGATGTCAGCACCTACTTCAGACTTGTTCTGCAGGCATTCATAGATAACGCGGGCTGCAGCATAGTTTTCCGGGTGTACCCAGGTGTTGTCCAGTGGGTCTGAACTTTCAGGAATCTTCAGGAAGCCGGCACACTGTTCAAAGGCTTTTGGACCAAGACCGCTGATCTTCTTCAGTTCATCACGGCTGGTAATCATGCCTTTTTCATCGCGGTAGGCTACAATTTTCTTTGCCAGGGTACCGTTAATACCGGAAACATATTTCAAAAGCGATGCAGATGCGGTGTTCAGGTTAACACCAACGTTGTTTACTACGGAAGAAACAACTTCATCCAGGGTTTCACCCAGCTTTTTCTGGTTAACATCATGCTGGTACAGACCAACACCTACAGACTGCGGTGGAACTTTTACCAGTTCTGCCAGCGGATCCTGCAGACGGCGGCCAATGGAAATGGCACCACGGATTGTCAGGTCCAGGTCAGGGAATTCTTCGCGGGCAGTGTCGCTGGCTGAGTATACGGATGCACCGTCTTCGTCGGTAACGGTATACATTACGTCCGGGAAGTGGTCGCTGATTACTTTTGAAACAATAGCCTGTACATCTTTGCTGCCGGTACCGTTACCTACTGATACCAGCTGAATCTTGTACTTAAGGATTGCGTGACGGATTTCGTTGTAGGCTTCATCAGGGCGCAGCTGCTGGTTGATGACAAAATAGCCAAGATACTTGCCGTTTTCATCCAGAGCGGCACATTTAGTACCGGTACGGATACCAGGGTCAACACCCAGAACACGGGTACGTTTAATCGGCTGGGTCATGAGCAGGTTTTTCAGGTTTTCGCTGAAGATACCGATACCGTGATCGTCAGCTTCATCGGCTTCGTCACTGCGGATTTCGCGTACAACAGCAGGAGACAGCAGACGTACCAGACCATCGTCAATGGCATCAGCGTGATACTTGTTGTTCAGTTTGTACTGTTTCTGCAGCAGTTCTACTGCTCCGTCTACATCAACATCAATTGAAACTTCCAGCTGACCTTCGCGTTCTCCGCGGTTCATGGCAAGAATGCGGTGTGGCTTTACCTGGTTCAGAGCTTCTTCGTAGTCCCAGTACATCTGGTATACTGAAGTTTTTGCAGCTTCTTCGTCCCCTACGCCTTTAACCACGATTTTACCGGTAGTCATATAGAACTTGCGTACTTCGGCGCGGTTATCAGAATCCTGGGCAACACGTTCAGCAATAATGTCCTGAGCACCTTTCAGTGCATCTTCTACGCTTTCAACACTCAGTTCCGGATTTGCTTCATCAACTTTTACAAATTCGGCAGCCTTTGCTTCAAGAGCAGCGTCTTTCAGTTCCATCATGGCATCAGCCAGTGGTTCAAGACCTTTTTCCTGAGCGATCATACCGCGGGTCTTCTTCTTTTTCTTGAAGGGAGCCCACAGGTCTTCCAGTTCGGTCATGGTTTTTGCATCCATAACGGCGTTATACAGGAACTCGGTCAGTTTGCCCTGGGCAAATACGCCCCGTACAATTTCCAGACGGCGGGTTTCCAGATTGCTATAGGTTTTGAATAAATGATCACAGTCACGAACCTGAACTTCATCAAGAGAGCCATGCATCTCTTTGCGGTAGCGCGAAATGAACGGAATGGTACATCCTTCATTTACCAGTGTAATTACAGCGCCTACCTGCTGCATTCTGATGTTCAGTTCTTCAGCAATGCGCTTCATGATTTCAACTTCGTTGACTGCAAGCGCATCAATCATTTCCTGGGTTAATTCCATATTTTTGAATAGTCCTCCACAAAAAATACGAGCAAGATTTTAGCAATTTTGTTGAGATTTTGCCAACAGATAACGATAGTGTAGCACACCACAGTGACAAAGGAGTGACAAACAACGGCAACTATCCTCAGCACATCCAGTCTTCAATCATCAGACTGTCGATGTTCTGAAAGTCCTTGGTATTATGAGTTACCAGTATCAGGTTATTGGCAATGGCAGTAGAAGCAAGCTGCAAATCAAGAACCTGATGTATTGTTCCCGTCTGTTTTTCTTTAGCCCGAAGATCAGCAAGAATAAGCCCTGAATGCTGATCCTGTGGGATAATGGGGAATGCAGACTGCACTTTATCAATGGCAAAACTCCTCAGCATATCCTTCTTGCGGCATTCCGGCATCAGATTAATTCCATACCATAATTCGCTCCAGGTAATCATTGATATGGCACAATAGTCTTCCAGTTCCCTGAGTTTCTGAATTACCCGGGCATCGGGGACCGGCTTTACAACCTCTGAAAGAATACACGTATCAAGCAGATATATCGGTTTCATCGTGCCTACTCTTCTGCAAAGGGATTGTCCCGCCAGTTACCGCTTCGGTCATTTACGGCTTTCTCAAAATCAGCCATTTCTGAACTGCCTTCTGCCCGCAAAACATCATCAAATTCCTGTCGCCATTTGGAATACCATAAATCAAAACGTGATACCTTTGGCTTTGAGCCTTCGTAATAAGCTTTGGCATCAATCATCACTACCGCCGGTTTTCCGTATTTGCAGACTTCAACGACCTGCCCCTGTTCTGCCAGATTCACATATTCCGAGAATTTCGATTTCACTTCATACAACGGTGCATTCATAAGTGCAATGATACTACCAGTATGACTATATGTCAAAATCTTATAGTCATACTTATATTTACCGTATGAAATTATATGATGATATCCTTCATTAACGGTGCTGGAACACCGACCGCACTTCAGTTACACTTTCAGTATGACACTTCAGAAATTGTACAGTTATACCAGACAATGCATCCAGCAGTTTGACCTGATTCAGGAAGGCGATACGATTGCCATAGGTATTTCTGGGGGAAAGGATTCTCTCGCTTTGCTCTACGCACTAGCCGGATTACGAAAATTCTACCCTGCCCGGTTTGAAATCATAGGGGTAACGGCAGATTTAGGATTTGGAGAATTCGATGTATCCGGAATACAGAAACTGTGCGATGAACTTGAAGTTGAATACCATGTCATCAAGACGGGGATTGCAGATATCCTGAAAGAAAAAGTACATGCAGGCACATACTGCGCCATGTGTGCAAAACTGCGGAAAGGCGCCATCAATAGTTTTGCAGGAGAACATGGCTGCAACAAAGTTGCCTACGCCCATCATCAGGATGACCTGATAGAAACCATGATGCTTTCTCTGCTATACGAAGGACAGTTCTACACCTTTGCGCCATCTACCCGGTATACAGACGCCGGCATTACCGTTATCCGCCCCCTGATCAACATCCCCGAAAAAGACATCATCGGCTTCCGGAACAAATATCAGCTTCCCTGCGTCAAAAATCCCTGCCCCAACGACGGCATAACCCGCCGCCAGTACGTAAAAAAACTGGTAGCCCAGATAAACCGTGACAATCCCGGCGCCAAAGGCAAAATGTACAACGCCATTCTTAAAGGCAAAATCTACCAGTGGCACGATGATAACGGCGGCACAGAATTCTGACGGCACGTTTGCAACAGTTACGTTTAGAACAAAAAAGCTGCCTCGTCTGAGACAGCTTTCTGTTCGTTGGGTCCAACCCTATAATGCCAATACTAATTTTAGCCCTTCTGAAATACCAGTAATAGATCTAACTGATAATCGTGACACATGTTCTATTAATCTTGCTTTATCTATAACAGCTATCTGCGGAGTTACTACAACCGAATCCTTTGACAATTTTGATTCTTAGCTTGATAAAAAGAAATTTCCTGGAAAATCTGCTAACCGTGTATTGGTTGTTAGAGGAATAACAACAAAAGTCCACCCACCAAATATCACCACGCATCATTCTTTGTCAGCTCCCTGATAGAACTCAAAGATGCTTTTTCCATGGTCTTGAATTCGGCAAACGCATCCGGGTTGTTTTTAAGAAAGTCATTGATTTTGTTCGTAATAGAGCTTTCTGTTTCTTTTGCAGAATATACAGAGGCTAAATACTGTACGTAGTGAGTAAGTTCTATAATGGCTGCTTCAGGCAATGAATTAATTGTCTTTTCCAATATATCGTATGGCATTTTTACCTCCAGATAGTTCTCTTCAGTTCAATATAGTACAACTTTTGAGAAATATATAGCGAAAAGATTAGCTCTCAAGCAAAAGCTTGAATCTTCCCTAATGCTAATCCACAATCTCGACATCATAGGTATAACGCAATACATAATATACGAACCGAAATTTACTGAGTTGCAATAGACATAAAAAAGCTGCCTCGTCTGAGACAGCTTTCTGTTCGTTGGGCCCACCTGGATTTGAACCAGGGACCAACGGATTATGAGTCCGCGGCTCTAACCGCTGAGCTATGAGCCCGATAAATAACATGGGCATTTTAACATAAAAGGATTTCAGGGTCAATTAAGACTCTTGATTGTACGCTTACTTCAAAAGCGAAAGTAATTTTTCCTGAGCAGCAGCTACCTTTGCCATTTCAACAGCACCAGTTGCAGCCAGTGTATCGTTCAATTCCTTACAGGCCCTTTCTGACATGTTGGATTCAAACTTCTGCTTTACCATGGGGCTTGCAGCCTTTAATGCCAGAACCAGCGTTTCCATTTCAAGGTTTTTCAGAACCTTCTGTACCTGTTCATCAGGTAATTCAACTATCTGCTCGAAATTCATCAGTGCCTCCATTTTTATAATACATCGATATCTGCATCTGTCCATACCTGTCCCAGCAAAGCAAGTCCTTCATGCATATCCTGTCCCAGAATCTCCTGATTCAGGCCTGCCTGCATAGTTTATTCTTTATCCGCTGCATGGCTTCAATGTGCATTATCCAGTGACGGCTGAAAGGCATTCGGATTAATCCCGCCACATCTTTGTTGCACCAGTAATCAATCAGCCAGACAGCACGTTCTCCCGGATGTACACAGCCACTTTCCAGAAGGATTTTCTTTTCAGATTCTCCAAAATTCCGTGACATATCCTCATAAGTCAGGCCCCGTAGCATCTCATCAGTAGATTTCTTTACCGCTGCCACATATTCATACAGTTCCTGTACCTTCAGCTTCCGGGAAAACTCAGCTATTTCTCCGCCTTCAAGTTCGTTTCCTGTGGTAATCAGTGGACTCTCAATCCGTTCTTTCCACCCATCCCGAAAAAAAACCTGTTCATTTCCGGCTATAAGCGTATGGGCCACAATGTCTTCAATCCTGAAAATGTGCCAGATAGAATACGCCAGGGTTTTGTTGTGATACCCTCGTGCCCTGAGAAAGGGCTGCTGCCAGAAGGCTTCTTCCGGATATCCGTGGACAATCTGCGTTACCTGTTCAAAAAGAGAATCGCGGAGGATCAACAGTTCCCGAATCCCTTCTGCAAAGGTATCCGGCTTCCCCAGTAATTTCTGCATCCTTTTATTCTGTTCCGACCACTCCGTGTTCATACCCGTTCCTTCCTGAATAATCAGATGATTTCAGTCACTTTTTTTGCATACGCAATAAGGTCTTCGCTACCATCAAGAGTAAGAGCTGCAAAGCGTACAAAAGCGGATTTGAATCTTTCGTATTCAGATTTTGCATCATAGCCTTTAATGGCATCAATCATGGTCTGAGTAAAAGGATTTCCGTTTATGTCCTCAAACAGAGGGTTTCTTCCTGCTTCAATATCGTCTTCATAGTTTTTGCGCTCAGAAACGAGAACAGTTGATCTGTACAATTCTCTTGCACTTTCATATTCTTTTGAACCTTCTTCCAGCACTTTCAAAAGGTCGGCAATCCGGAATGAGAAATTGAGGTCTGGACAACAGGGAATATCAGGGGCATTCATCTGGGAAGTTATACCGACGGGCCCCATTTTTTCACCTACGGCCTGCAGATATTCTTCCAGGTCTTTCCCTGAGTTCACAGCAGCTCTTAATTCTTTTAATTCCTTCATACATATCTCCTTACAAAATCTTCACCTATGATATATATGCTATAAAGTAAAAGTCTAAAAAGTGACTATATTTTTATTGCTCCCAGCACTTTTCCAATGCTGTCATGTATTACAAGGTCTGCCATACTGTCTGCCTGAGTTTCACTTTTATTGATTAAAACCAGATGCTCTCCATGGAAATATCTGATAAGACTTGCAGCAGGATATACAACCAAAGAGGTTCCACCAATAATCATGGTATCGGCCTCAGAGATGGCATCGATAGCGCCATTGACCACATCATTATCAAGGCCCTCTTCATAGAGCACCACATCAGGCTTAATCCGACCCCCACACTGGCATAGCGGCACTTTCTGTCCGCCATCTATTTTCGTTTTTATATCTTCTGCCGAATAAAACCGATGGCATGTTTCGCAGTAGTTCCGCAATGTGCTTCCGTGCAGTTCCCATACTTTTTTACTGCCTGCAGCCTGATGCAGTCCATCAATATTCTGCGTAACCACGCCTGTCATTTTTCCTGCCGCTTCAAGTTCAGCAAGTTTCCTGTGAGCTTCATTCGGTTCTACGCTGTCTATAAGA
>JAZLJW010000141.1:0-13975 GCA_045597345.1 Treponemataceae bacterium | reverse complement strand
GCATATTCATGAACACTACTCAGCATGTAGTGATACAATATAGAAACGCAGAGTTTTAGTCAATACATAGGGGACAGTCGGTATAACGTACAGCGGAAGGTTCATTCTGCATTTTTATACAGTTTTCCGTATAAGGGTATTGCGTATATATATACAGTATCGCTATACTGATGGTAACTTTTATGCATTTTTATGCAATATTGATACAATTTCTTGCAACTTTATGTAACGAGGTGCTGTAATGAGCAAAGACAAAGTTATTCTTGCATATTCAGGTGGACTTGATACTACCGTAATCATTCCATGGCTGAAAGAAAACTATGACTACGATGTTATCGCCGTATGTGTTGACGTAGGACAGGGCGATGACTGGCCAAAAATCAAGGACCGGGCACTGAAAACCGGTGCTTCTGCCTGCTATGTTGTAGATGCACGTCAGGAATATGTTGAAGAATACATCTGGCCAGCAGTAAAAGCAAACTGTGTATACGAAGACCAGTACCTGCTGGGAACTTCTACTGCACGCCCACTGATCGGTAAAATCCTTGTTGAATATGCCCGCCAGGAAGGAGCTGTTGCCATCTGTCACGGTGCTACCGGTAAAGGTAACGACCAGATCCGTTTTGAACTTGCCATCAAGGCATTTGCTCCAGACCTGCGCGTAATTGCAGCATGGCGTGATCCTAAATGGAACATGGATAGCCGCGAAGCTGAAATTGCATACCTGGAAGCACGCAACATTGAAGTGCCCATGAAAAAAGACCAGTCATACAGCCGCGATGAAAACATCTGGCACCTTTCTCACGAAGGTCTGGAACTGGAAAAAACCGAAAACGAACCTAACTACAAGCACATGCTGCAGTTGACTACCGTTCCGGAAGAAGCACCGGAAGCCGGCGAATACGTAAAGATTGAATTTGAAAAAGGTATTCCGGTTTCTGTAAACGGTAAGAAAATGAACGGTCTGGAACTGATGCTGGAACTGAATAAAATCGGTGGACGCAACGGTGTAGGTCTGGTTGATATCTGTGAAAACAGATGTGTAGGTATGAAATCACGTGGTGTATACGAAACTCCCGGTGGATCAATCCTGTATGCTGCACACGAGATGATGGATCACCTGTGTCTTGACCGTGACACCTACCACTACAAGCAGCAGGTAAGTCTGCGGATGAGCGAACTGATCTACGACGGAAAATGGTTTACTCCGCTGATGGATGCATGTATGGCATTTGTTGACAGCACTCAGAAAACCTGTACCGGTTGGGTTAACCTGAAACTGTACAAAGGTTCTATCCGCGGTGCCGGCAGCTACAGCAAATACAGTCTGTACAACGAAAGCATTGCTTCTTTCACCACTGGTGAACTGTATGACCATACCGATGCACAGGGCTTTATCACCCTGTTCGGTCTGCCTCTGAAAGTACGGGCAATGATGGAACAGCAGGTTGGCGAAGGCCAGGCCATCACTGCAAGTAAATCTCTGAAAAAGAGACCTACTGAATAAAACTGGTCAAGGCACGGCCGCTTTCAGCGGCCTTAGTTTAATGTGCAAACATGGCGCTAGAAAGAAAAAAGGCTTCCGGAATCCGGAAGCCTTTTTTGGTTCATTTTGAAAAAATTGTCTCAGTTTTTTAAATGGAGTTGGTTGGTTCTTATGAGCCTGCTACTGTGCAGGAAAGAAAGACAAATAATGAGATAAAACAAATCAGTAAGAAACCAACAATGAAATCACGAGCTTTCATGCCAGCAACCTCCGTATTTATAATTCCTTAAAAAAGACTATAAACTAACTTTAAGAATTCGTAAAGGGATAACCGCATATTTTTTTATCGGACGGTGAAGGTAATAGTTTCGGATTGGGATCCTAAGGATACCTGCAGTGTATGCACTCCCTGCTCTACGGGCAGCACAAATGAAAAAGGCCGTTCAACAACAAAGAACAGATTGTCATAGGTAACCTGCAGGAAAGTCTCCGAATCTCCTCCTCCAATGACCATAACCGGAATCTGCTGATTGGAACCGTTCCCGGCTTTATAGAAAACAGATCCGCTGGCAGGAGTTGTAATAGTTAAAGGACTGCTGTCGTAATCCACGGAGGCAACATTTCCAGTCTGCATCAACCAAGACTCATACAAGGCCGGAATAGTTGTCCGGATAGTATTATTTTTTTCGCGTACATGCCAGCTGCAGTATTCAAGACTGTCCATATCCTGAACATGATAATACTCACGAACCGTGTGCAGGCACGCAGATGTGGGCTTTTTCCCGGAGACAGAACAGACCGTAACTTTTGCATATTCTTCCGGCGGCTTAAAATCCAATGGTTCAAGACCGTTGGCTGTATCACGTTCCGTAAGATAATCAAGGAGCACTTTACCAATAGCTGCCGGCATACTGGAACCGGTTTTTCCCATTACCGTGTTGCCGGAAAAATTCCCCATCCAGACGCCCACCGTATACCGGGGAGTGGCACCGATGGCCACGATATTCTGATACTGGTTGGCAGTTCCTGTCTTGAAAATACTGGGATACTCGGTCTGGAAAGTCTGGATAGTACCAAAGCCGCCGGAGCGGGCACTTTTGTCAGAAAGCATATCACAGAGAATGCGGGCAATATCTTCTGAATACACCCGGTGACGGGTACCTGTCGGATCATCCATGGAAAGAGAAAGTGATATACATTGGCCGTCATTGGGGAATACGCTGAATGCCCGGGTCAGTTCTTCAAGGGTTACTTCCCCGGCCCCCAGGGCAAGGCCCAGGTCCGCCTGCAGTCCACTGCCGTCTGACAAGGAATGGAAGCCCAGTTTTTCAAGATACCGTAGATACAGAGAAACACCCAGCTGCGACAACGTAGTAACGGCAGGAATATTAAGACTGGACGCCAGCGCTTTCCGGAGCATAACCGGGCCGTTAAACCGGTTGTTGAAGTTCTGCGGAAAATACACCGTACTGCTGCCAAAATCGGTGGGGATATCTGCCAGAACATCAGCTGGCTTTACTACCTGTTGTTCCAGGGCCGCTGCATACAGAAACGGCTTCATGCTGCTCCCCATCTGATTACGTACGGTAATGCCGTCTATCTGTCCGCTGTGTTCGTCATCGAACCAGTCGTTACTGCCCACATATGCCAGAATCTGGCCCGTGGCATTATCAATGACAATACAGGCGCCGTTATCAATGCGGTGGCCAGGGTTACGATCCAGCTTATCAGTAAGCTCAAATTCTGCCAAAGCCTGTATATCAGCATCGATGGTAAGATGAAGGGAATCGCCCGCACGGAGGACTGCATGAGGTGCCAGAAATGGCCAGGAATGCACCGTGGCACTGGTGGCAGTAGAGAGCAGTGAGTCCCAGGTTATGTCACTGCCGCGGGGCACCAGATACCAGGCAGCAGCTGCCGTATGATCAGGATATTCTATGGGATTATAAGAAACCGGCCGCCGGGGGATAACGGCAAGACAAAGCATTTCTTCGTGGGTCAGGGTCGCCGGTGTCTTTCCAAAGTAGTACCAGGCAGCCGAGGTCACCCCTTCTACATTATTTCCAAAGGGAACCGTATTCAGATACAGTTCCAGAATCTGCTTTTTGGGCAGTTTGCTTTCAAGGAGAAATGCTTTTCCGCACTCCCCTATTTTCGTCCAGAAAGTCCGCTTTTCTGACGGAAACACCATCCGAGCCAACTGCATTGTTATGGTCGATGCTCCGCTGACTGCCCGCTGCCCCGCAATATTCTGAGCAGCAGCCCGGATTACTGCAATAACATCAACGCCATAATGCCAGTAAAACCGGGAATCTTCTGCCTTAAGAAAAGCCTGTACCAGTTCCCCGGGAAGTTCATTCAACGGAGTAAACTGGCGGCGGCTCCCATTCTCTACCGGACGCACCTGCAGCACGGTGCCATTCCGGTCTGTATAGACACTGCTGTACTGCCGGCTTAAGAACGTATCAAGCGGCGCATAGGGGACAAGTTTAGGAATCAGAAACACTGCCAGCACCACCAGTACACCACCGATGATGCCGGCAATCCGTTTATTTAACCGTAAAGAGATAGCCATCGGTACGACCAAAAATCTCCGGTTCATACATGCATTCTGCCATAACCGGTGTTGTCGGATATACACCACGCCGGTTTGCCCGAATGGTGAACTCTACGGTTGTGGAACCGTTCCAGTACCAGTTATTCCAGAAATACTGCACCTCATTTTCCATAATGGTACAGTTATCCCACCAGTAATAATCGTTGGTAGTCGTTATGGCTTCACGACCGGTGGTAGCAAACTGGGAATCAAGAATTTCACAACCGGATGGAACCGGCACGCGAAGAGCTACGTACGAGTGCTCTTTGGGAGCTTCTAGCGTAACCGTTACCTTATAGGTCTTTCCGCTTTCCAGTTCATACAGGGATGTTCCCTCTTTTACCGGAACTACTTCCTGGGTCTTCCAGTCTGTCAGCGTATAGGTCAGGTTAAAGCCTTCATCGCGGGCCGACTGAATCTCGTCAGGAATGGCGTAGGTCATGGTGACGTTGTAATACAGAGTACCGGTACCGTCAGCCGTAAAGGTCAGCGGCAGCAGAACATCGCGGGTAAGAGCAGCAAGTTCAGCATCAGTAAACTCTTTGCACTCAGAAACTGACGAAAGTTTTGAAGGATACTTGAAATGGGTATCAAGAATCTCTGCATCACCCAAGGTTACCGTTGCCTGCATATCAAGATCACGGACATGGCGTTTTTCAATGAACAGGTTAACGCTTTCAAGAATCTGGGCAGTTGTAGCCGTATTGCTCCACCAGCCTGATTTCTGACGCTGCTGGATAGTAAACAGCAGCCGGTCAATCATGACATCGTCCGGGTTCATATACAGCATAAGCTGCATGGATGCTGCCATAAGACCGGTCTTGGACAGATACCAGTAATCACTGTCAAAGCGGCTGCCGAAATCTACGGAACGCATATTGGGCCGCATCTGAGACTTAAGGATGGCAGCACAATTTGCAGCGCGCTCTTGTGAAAAGGCATCAGATTTCTGCGCATAAGCAAGACCGCAGTAGGCAGCAATATAGTTATTCTTTGTCTTATAGGCGCCATACAGATCGTTCAGGGTCTGGTCCAGATCGGAACGTCCCATAAGAGAGAATACATAGCAGGCGTATGCCGCATAGGGTTTTTCCGGATTGACATTTTCAGAAAGCCAGTCAAAAAGGCCGTCTACATTAATGGCAAGATCACGGCGGCTGTAGCCGTTTTTCAGTGCTGTTGCACAGATATGGGCAATACGGAGAGACACATAATAGTCTTCTTTTTCCTTATCACTTGGCCAGTACGGGAAACCACCATTATCGTGCTGAACCGTTTTCCACTCCAGCAGTTCATTTTTCACTACGGCACGAGGATCGCTTACCCTGCTTGCCATGCCAAGGTCCCTGATGTTTTCACCAAAGATAACCAGCGGCAGGATACGGGATGAGCGCTGTTCCATACAGCCGTAGGGATAATCAAATACATAGCGGACAGAGCTGGAAAGAGAACCTAACTGAGAACCGTCTACAGAAACGGTAATGTTTCCCAGTCCGTCATCAGCAAATCCGGGAATGGCAACTTTTTCTACGGCACGATCTGTACCGTTAACGACACGGTCAACAGATCCCATAAGGGCAACGGTGTCATAGGCATAGGTCTTTTCAATGGCCATCCGGGATACCAGTTTTTCAGAAAGGGCACCGCAGGAAATGCTGTAGACCAGTTCGATATTGCCGGGGTCCGTTGCTGCCACGTCAAAGTAGGCAACGGAACTCTGCCCAGGCAGTACCTTTACAGTACACTGGGTTTCGCCATCAATAAAGGCACCACCCTTCTGGGTAACAATACCGGCAGCCACATCTTCGGGATAACTTTCCTTAGGCTGTCTGATCAGTACTGAAACGGTTACGTCCTGTGCCTGGTCAGTAACGTTGGTCAAAAGAACACCGCATTCTGCCGTATCGCGAACCCGCAGTTTCTTCGGCTGAACCGACTGTACGTTTACCGGATTCTGAACGGCAAACTCATCTTCCTGCAGGGCAAAGAAGTTTCCTTTTACGCCGAATGCGGTTACCCGGAAGGTAGACAGATTTGACGGTACTTTAAAGGTACAGGTTATGGTTCCGTCTTTACCGGTAACAAGAACCGGCTCAAAGAATGCTGTCGGACGGAAATCTTTCCGTTCATCGTCATCTTCTTTTTCAGCATCGCCTCCCTGCAGTTTTGCAATACTGTAAGTTACCGGATCCATCAGGTAGGAACGGGAATCACCGCCGGTTACATACAGCGGATAATTTCCGGTGCTGTAGAAATAGGAAATAGGATTGGCCACGTGATAATCAATGAGATCAAGGACTGCCCGGTCTACCCCCATTACGGAAAGTTCTGCGCCTTCAACAGGATCACCACCACGGGTTGCCTTTAAGGTTACCGTAGCAGTATCACCAGGCTTGTAAATTTCCTTATCGGTTTCTACGGAAATGGAGAATGCGCGGGCCTGAGGATCTACATACAGCGGTGTTACCCCGTAATAGCCTTTTGGTTTATCCATATCCCTTTCACCGTATTCGTGGGTCGGTTCTCCTTCGCGCACTGAATAGGAAGCAACTGAAACATATACAACAGGCAGATAATTGCGGGCAATGGGAACTTCAATCACATTGCAGCTTTCGGTAAAGTGACGGATTTCTTCAGAGAAGATACCTTCACGTTCTACGGTAATCAGATAATCACCCTGTGGCAGCGGGCTTTCCAGAAGAATCTGGGCCGTATCGCCAGGTACGTACATACTCTGGTCCGGAGTAAGCTTCAGTTCCGTAGAGTTACTGCTGCCGCCAAAGGAGGCGCCGCTACCGGTAACATAGAAGGTGTATTCTGAAACGGTAAGGCGTCCGCTGCTGTCATTTCCTTCAATGCGCAGGGTGTAATAGCCGGCGTTTTCAGGAGTAATCATCAGGCTCTGGGTAGCTTTTGCCTTGATGGCACCTTCAAATTCCACATCGTTATGTTTTGTCCAGCGTTCATAGACTGAGTCATCAACGCTGTTCTGATAGTCGTATGACCAGTATTCCCGGCTCAGTTTTACGCTCAGGATATCAGCGGTAAGTAACGTGTCTTCAAGTACCTGGCCTTCCGGCGTTACCAGCACAACCGGGAAGTTAAGGGTCTGGCCGGTTTTCGGGAATCCTTTCAGCCCTACAGGACGGCCGATACCTACATAGAAGGCTGCAGGATGGACAATCTTCTGACCTTTGGCAGTTATTTTCTGGTTACTGACGTCAATAGCCGAAGCTTCAAGAGTATAGACATAGGGCTGCGGCTTAAAGTCCGAACCGGTATCACAGGATAACTGTACGAAGCCGGATCCATTAAGGGAGCCTGTCACACCTTTTACATAATCTTCATAGCCATACCAGTCTTCAAGGCCAAAGCGGAAGGTCTTGAATTTTGCATCTTCCGGCCGCCAGTTGGTAGGACGTTTATACCAGGAAACATCGTAATCGGCACCGGCAAGATATCCGCCAGCCTGATATGAAGCTTCAAAATCAGCAGTGATGGTATCGCCGGCAATAAGGGTATCTTCAGTCATGGTCAGTGTTGACTGGATTTTCAACGGTTCAAAATAGGCGACGGTAAAATACAGACGCTGGTACGTAGAGTTTCCGCCATGCGTATACCGCAGTACGTATTCACCGGGTTCCAGATCACGGGGAAGCGTGAACGATCCCCAGAAACCACCAGATTCAGAAGTTTCACCACTCTGCTGACTGATGGTTTCACGGTCATACCAGGAGTTTTTTTCAAGATACATGGTATATGAACCAGTATATGGCGTAAGGGATCCAAGGAATGATGATTTTTCGATTCCGCGGAAGGTAATGGTTTCTCCCGGCTGATAGAGACCGCGGTCACAGAACATGAATACCCGGCTGTTGGAATTAGTAGCATTCTGCATTGATGCCGTACTTACACCGGAACGCCAGGCAGAGTGGCCTGAAAGGTAAAACTGGATACTATCATCCGGAGTATCGATACAGAAGCGTGCATTAACACCGCTTCTCATGACACCACTGGAGCGGAATATGGTATCAATGGTATTTTCCGGTACTGGAATGATTACCATACCGTCTGCATCGGTCTTCAGCGTTTCTGATGTATAGGAAGCATTGGCAATTTCAAAGTGGACTGCAGCATTTTCAACCGGCTTGTTGTCAGATAACGTCCGCACCATGACAACTGCTTTATTAATGCCAAAACGCACCGTTGCAGCAAGGTCAGTTACCTGGATGGTGGTGCAGTTTGTGTCATTCCGTACGATTGTCCGACCTCGCCGGTCAACCGTATCGTACACCACATTGGCAAGGAACTGAACGGCACCTTTTCCGTTTATCAGATACGGATTAAGATCAATTTCTTCAAAGAGACGTACATTCCGCTGGGAAACATCGATGGATCTGGAATCAGAAGCTTTAGACAGCGTTTTTATGATATCATCACTATAACGGATGGTACTCAACGGATCAGACGGAGTACGCACCAGATACCTGCTGTCAGAAGTAGCGTTCATGTATTCAAAAAGGATTTTGTGGGGGAACTGAGATTCCAGCATAACCGTGCCCGAATCGAGGAATTTGGCATATCCCTTATAATCTCTTCCTTCCCACTCAACACTGCGTGATTCAGAAAGGGATGCTCCTTTGGTACTCCGAATGCGGGGGGTAAAAGTTATGGTGCCTTTTTCACCAGCTTTGAGCGAAATCCAGCGGATATATACCGTCCGATCCCATACTTCAAGATTTTTTTCGCTTACCTGCACGCCATCAAGCTGTAATCCTTGTAATACGGTATCTGCTTTTACGGTCTGGTTAAACGACACCCGGATATACTCAGCAGTTTTATCGATATTGGTAATGGAGAACGGCCGCAGAGTATTAAAACTCTGGTACGATACGGTTTCACCATTCAGTGAGGTTACTGTTGCGGTAATCTGATTGTTGTTTTTTATCGGGGAGGTAACGGTGATGAAAAACTGCGTTGCCCGGTTCCCGTAAACTTCGCCATGATCAGCATCAATTTTTGCTGTATATGAAAGAGTTGCATCACTTTTTCTGTCGCCCTGGGTAATTACCATAGCTTTCTGCAACTCTTTTTTCGAAATGGGACTGCTCAGGCGTACAGTAAAATATTTTGCTTCTTCTATCGGAACCCCAACTGAAGGATCATACCCGTTCCATTGGTCCGTACCTTCTCGAACACCTGGCATAATACCGCTGATTTCAAGATCAGGGGTTTGAGTCGTGAATACAAGTTCACCGGAAATTCTGACACCGTTTACGGATTTCAGATTGTCAGCAATTTTCAGGGTATAGGTCTCACCGGTGTATGCCGGTTCATCGGCAATAAATGACAGATTTTTATTACCATTCCACTGATAGTGACCTTTTAAAGGCGGCGTAATAGTCAGGATTTTTGCAGCTTCTGCCTGTTCTTCGTCAACATCCTTTAATGCCGAAAGGGCAATTACAGAATCTGAAAATTCAACGTAGAACTCAGGACGTGACATATAACTGGGAATACTCCACTGGGGGCCCCAGTCAGAAACATACAGTGATTTTCCGCCGGCGGAGGCAGTGGAACTGCCTTCAGCAGGTTTGGCAACGCCACCTGTTCCGGCACCATCTTCAAATTCAGACAGGTCCACATCAAAATCAACATACTGAGCCTGAGGAACTTCCATGTCCTTAAGGGTTTTCAGATAGGCAGAAAGGGAGAGCTTGGCAGCGTTATACCGTGTTTTATAGGAAGTAAGGGTACGGAGCCCCGGAACATGATCGGTAGAGGTACCGGCGGCGGCAGGCTTGTTATTCAGGTTCACCTTACCGGGAACAGACACTTCTTCGATATTTTCAGGAGAATAATCAAGAGTAAAGAATTCTTTGTAGGTCAGTTTGGATGTGCGGTCTTCGATGGAAGTATCGCCTTTTTTACTACCGTTATTCTTTGATTCAAACTGAAACTCGTTGAAAGAAAAATCGCCGGTGGCAATAAGATCACCGGTTGAAGCGATTCTTTCATCACCAGCAGTACTTCCTGTAGAAGCACCAGGTCCTTCTGTTTTTTTACAGCCTGCAGCAACCAGCAGACTGAGGATACAGGCAGCCACAAGTGCTGCGCCAGACATTTTTTTAATCATAGTACATCTCCGTCAGAAAAGTGATGTTTTCATATCAGTATAGCGGCAAAAAATAGCTTTGTCCGCAAAAAAAAGCCTGATAATGGAATCCATTATCAGGCGTTCAGAATCAATTATTTTGATTTTTTATACAGACTGGCGTTTCCAGCCCGCTGACTTACATCGCGGCGTTCGCTTCTGGTACCGGCTTTTGCAGGGGTGCGGCCACCGTTATAGCGTACGCTACCCTTACGGTCTTCCCGGGAGAAGCGGTCACGGCGGTCATCGCGGCGGTCACGACGTTCGCTACCATCACGGAATGTTCTTTCGTCACGGTCGCCATCACGCCGTTTACCATCAAAATCACGGCGTTCCCGGCGTTCTGAGCGTTCACCATCACGGCGACGGCCACCACCGAAACTTCCACCCCGGTGTCCGCCATCACCAGCACCACCTTCCTTGCTGTCTACGTGCATATGGGGCAGCGACTTATCTTTTTTACTCCGTTCCAGGATAGCCGTTCCTTCTTTTACCGGAAGGCTTACCAGACAGAAGTTTTCTGCCATGTCGATACGGTCTACCATGCGGCCGGGGATGTGACACAGCATGGAGAAAAACTGAGCAATAGACTTGGGATTATAGCCATCGCGACGTCCCAGCTGTACATACAGCCGGATTTGTTTTCCCTGATTGAATACTTTAAGCGGTGCAATGCTGCCATACCGTTTACGGTCCAGCTGGGCACCGGCAGAAAGCTGCAGCAGGCGGCCAACCAGTGCTTCAGGGTCTTCTTTCTGGCACAGTTCATGGGCAAAGTCAGCAAATTCCTGCCGGATAGGTGGCAGTGCACGGCGAACAGGTGTGGCAGGCTGTTCTGCAGATGCGGTTTCAGTGTTTTCGATATCAATGTCGGCTGAGTCCACTGAAGTCTCCGCATCGTCATCCATGACAGTTGAGTCTGTCGAAGCCTCATCTTCTTCAACAACCGGAATCAGTTTTTCCTGCAGTTCGGTAAAAATCCGGGCCCGCTTAACGGCAAGAACTTCATCAACCGTTGGAATGGTATCTTCCTGCAGTTCCCCCTTGGTACTTTTCTTTGCCACATTCTTGATGTAGTCAAGTTTACGGCGTTCCTCCGGGCGGACCAGCGTATAGGCAAGACCTTTAGCACCGGCACGACCGGTACGGCCAATGCGGTGTACATAGGTAGGACCGTCATAAGGAAGCGCATAGTTTACGACATGGGTAAGACCTTCAACGTCGATACCGCGGGCGGCAACGTCAGTGGCTACCAGAATGCGGGTCTTCTTGCGGCGGAACCGGTCCAGGATTTTTTCGCGCTGTCCCTGGGGAATATCACCGTGAAGAGCTGCCACATCATAGCCTTTTTCATCAAGCTGTTTGCTGATGGCATCCGCATCGTTCTTGGTCTGGGTAAAGATAATGCCGTAAAAATCCGGTGAGATATCAATCAGACGTACCAGGGCTTCAATTTTCTCGTATTCCCGCACCATCCAGTAATGCTGTTCAGTTAACAGCGGCTCTTCCGGCTTTGCTTCTTCTTCGATGATTTCATAGTCACCCATGAATTTACCGGCAATTGAAAGGATTTCCGGCGGCATGGTAGCACTGAAAAGCAGGATACGGCAGTCTTTGTTTGCCTGTTCAAAGATGGTTTCAATGTCGTCGATAAAGCCCATATCAAGCATTTCGTCAGCTTCATCAAGAATAAAGTAACTGATGTTTTCAAGGCGCAGAGTCCCTCGTTCCAGGTGGTCCTTAACACGGCCGGGAGTTCCGACAACAATTTCAACGCCGCGACGCAGATCCTTCAGCTGCGCACCGTATGCGGCACCGCCATAGACAGCGGTAAGACGGGGAATGGCATTTTCGCCGTCGGTAAATGATTCAATCTCGCGGCATACCTGCATACACAGTTCGCGGGTTGGCGTAAGGATCAGCGCCTGGGGGCAGCCTTTGTCTTCACGGATTTTTTGGGCTAAAGGTAATCCGAAAGCTGCTGTTTTTCCGGTACCGGTACGGGCTTTAGCAATCATGTTGGAGTCGCCTTCAAGCAGGCGGGGAATAGCTAAAATCTGAATTGGGGAAGGGGTTTCAAAGCCTTTTGCGGCTACAGCTTTCAGGATCTGTTCGTCCAGACCCAGGTCTTCAAAAGAAATAGATTCGTCCATTGCGCACACTTTAGTAAATAAACGCAAAGTTTGCAACTATATGCGAATTGGGTACTCTGTACTGATATCCATCAGGACGCAGTAAAAAAAACTGCCGCATGAGGAGTGCGGCAGTTTCAAACACGAGAGAGGTTTCCAAAAGAATTGAGGACTACTTTTGGATGAAATGCAGCGCAAAGGAGGTAACCGCATCTCACGGTCTAAAGATACGTTACTCCCGGTCCTTTGTCAATATATCGTACCAATTTTATCGATATATTTTGTATTATTTCCGAATTTTTCCCAATACAGCACACAAACAGAATGCCAGCAGGTTCGCTACAACGATACTGGCTCCGGCCGGTGTTGCCAGATAATAGCTTGATGCAATGCCGGCAACAAAACAGGTAACGCTGATAATGGCAGCACTGAGTACTACCCGTTTAAAGCTTTTGAACAGACGCATGGCAGACAATGCAGGGAATACAATAAGACTTGAAATCATCATGGCTCCCATAAGGCGCATACCGATTACGATGGTCAAAGCCGTAAGAACCGCAATAAGACCGTTGAAAAAGCCGGTATTCACACCGCTTGCCGTAGCAAACTGTTCATCAAAAGTAACCAGAAAAATAGTATGGTACAGCACAACAAACACTGTGATTACAACAGCTCCCAGCAGTACACTGAGCCACATATCACCACTTGAAATGGCCAGAATGGAACCGAACATAAAGCTGGTAACATCAGTGTTCAACCCGCTGGTCATACTGGTAACCAGAATACCAATGGCAAGGGCTGAATTAGAGATTAACGCAATAGCTGCGTCCCCTTTTACGCTGGAACTGGAACTGATTCTGAGCAGAAGAAACGATGCAATGACGCACACCGGAATAGCAACCGTAAGCGGAGCCCAGCCAAAAGCCAGAGCAATAGCCATGGTTCCAAACCCTACATGGCTTAAACCGTCACCGATCATGGAAAAACGCTTTAATACCAGACTGACACCCAGTAAAGCTGCACAGATGGAAATACAGGTTCCTGCAACAAGGGCACGTACCATAAATGCATGAGAAAAAAGCGACATCATTTATCTCCTCCATCTGAACCGTCTACGGGCCGGAACCGCATGCCGCTGATATGGCTGGCATTACAGTTAATGCCGCAATGGGTACAGAAATGAGTTTCGCATACTTCCACATGACTCATTTCGGCATACAGGGCAGTTTTTTCATATTCCTGAGAAGTTCCGTAAAACCGGGGTTCATTATCAAGGTGCAGTATGTGGGTGGCATTCTGCACAGCCCGATGGATATCATGACTTACCATAAGAACTGCCAGCTTATCGTCGGTATTAAGGCGGCGGATAATCTGATACATTTCATCGGTCACCATGGGATCAAGGCCGGTAACCGGCTCATCAAGGACCAGCAGGTCTTTTGCAGCGCACAGGGACCGGGCCAGAAGTACCCGCTGCTGCTGGCCGCCGGAAAGGTCTTTGAATGGTTTCTTTGCAATATCCGTAATGCCCAGTTTTTCCATCTGCGCACGGGCATTCTCCCGGTCACGGCGGGCGGCAAAAAAACGGAACCGGTTACCGGAAAGCA